>PBSO01000008.1 GCA_002726275.1 Methanobacteriota archaeon
GACCTTCTGGATTTTCAATGAGGTCCCTGTTCATGGGGAGAATCGAGATTACCTTTTCATCTTCCCTGATGCCTCCGAGTAGGTTGCGAACATGGGTCCCCCTTCCATACCTGCTTGCAGAGGGGGTCTCCCAGGCTCTGAGCCCATACACCCTTCCCATGTCAGTGAAGATGAGTAAACGGTCCTTGGAAAAACAGGTAACTATCTTGGACGGGGCATCCTCTTCCTTGGTCGAAACTCCCTTGAGTCCCTTGCCACCTCTGTTCTGGAGTCTGAATGACTCTACGGGGAGGTGCCTCATGTAGTTGTCCTGGGTAAGTGAGATAACGATAGACTGCTCTGCAACCAGGTCCTCTCTATCCATCGATAGTGGGGTTGCATTGATCTCAGTTCTGCGGTCATCCCCGTGCCTATCAACCACATCCTCAAGCTCATCCACAATGATGTTTAGGCGCCTAATCCTACTGTCCAATATGCCTTTGAAGTCGCTTATTGATTCCTTCAATTTCTCCAATTCATCTGCAACCTCCTTGACATTCAGCTTGGTCAATTGGTAGAGCCTCCGCTCTGCAATAGCCTTTGACTGCCTCTCGGAAAATTCAAACCTCTTGATCTTGGGGTATTTCTCCTCACCTCTGAGATACTTCTCAAACTGCTCACGTGAGTCAGAGTTTCGCCCTACGACAATTATCTCATCCATCCTCTTTTGAGCTTTGATCAGTCCTTCTAGTATGTGCGCCCTAGATTCCGCCTTCTCCAGATCGAACTGTGTCCTCCTCTCTACGATGGATTCCCTGTGTCTGACATGGGTGTGCAAGATGGTTCGAAGGTCTAGTTGAACGGGCTCCCCCTTCAGTATGCCCATCATGTTGGCAGAGTATGACTCTTGCAATCTGCTTGATTGGTACAACTGGTTCAGAACTGCCTGGGGGTCTGCATTCTGCTTTATTTCGATGACGACCCTGATGCCTTCCTTACTCGACTCATCCCTGATGTCCCTGATTCCCTTGACCGACTCCTTCTGGACCAGTTCTGCGATCCCCTGAAGCATTGGTGCCTTTTTCACTTGGTAAGGTATTGAGTGGACGATTAGACGCTTCCCACTTGAGTCATCCACCACCTCTACGTCAGACCTGATGTGGAAACGCCCATTTCCCGTTCGATACATATCAACTATGCCATCAATTCCATACAGGGTTGCCCCTGTGGGGAAATCTGGTCCCTTGATGTAGTCCATATACTCCAAAGCGTCTATCTTCGGAGGGTTGTCGAGGCCAATTTTCCTATTCTGCTCAATTACTCTTGAAATGTGGAATTTTATTGCGTCAGCGACCTCCCTGAGGTTGTGAGGGGGTATCTTTGTCGCCATTCCTACTGCAATGCCGTCACTCCCATTTAGCAATAGGTTTGGGAGGCGGGAAGGCAAAACCGTCGGCTCAATCTCGCTTTCATCGAAGTTCGGCTCCATGTCGATCGTATTTTTGTTAATGTCCTCAAGCATGTGTCTGGAGAGCCGATCTAGACGGCTTTCAGTATACCTCATTGCAGCAGGCGGATCCCCATCTATCGATCCGAAGTTACCTTGGCCATCAACCAAGGGGTACCTAAGGGAGAATTCCTGTGCCATCCTGACCATCGTGTCATACAATGCCTGGTCTCCATGTGGGTGGTATTTACCCATCACCTCTCCAACCGATCTAGCAGACTTGCTGTATCCCTTTTCGTGCGTGTGGCCTGCCTGGTGCATTCCCCATAGTATTCTTCTGTGGACCGGCTTAAGCCCATCTCTGACATCTGGAAGAGCTCTCCCGATAATCACGCTCATTGCATAATTGATGTAACTCTCTTTCATCTCATCCGAGATGTCTCTCCTGAGTAAGTCTTCAGCCATATTCACACATCCAGCGCCGTAACCTTAGAGGCATTAGTCTCTATGAATGAACGCCTGTCGGGGACGTCCTCACCCATCAGTACGGTGAATAGTTCATCGGCCCCTTCAGCATCCTTGGCCTCTACCTTCATCATGACCCGGGCCTCGGGATCCATCGTAGTTTCCCATAGTTGATCGGGGTTCATTTCTCCCAGTCCCTTGTATCTTTGGACATCGACCTTGGACGATGGCGACTCCTTCATCATTCTCTTAACAACAGCGTCTCTTTCCTTCTCACTATGTACCCACTCAACCTGCTTCCCCCTCGCGATTGAGAAAAGTGGCGGTGCCGCGATGTATACGTTGCCATTTGTTATAGCGCGCTTCATGAATCTCCACATGAATGTGAGGATCAGCGTTCTGATGTGAGCCCCATCTACATCCGCATCAGTCATGATGATAATTTTCCCATATCTGAGTTTCTCCGGATCGAAGGCACCCTCTGCCTCCTCTTCATTGCCGACTCCTGCTCCGAGGGCTCTAATCATACGTTGAATCTGTTCGTTGGAGAAAACTTTGGTTAGATTCCTCTGCTGCCGTTCCACATTCAGAATCTTCCCCCTCAGAGGCAGGATCGCCTGAGTCCTCCTGTCTCTGGCATTCTTAGCCGAGCCGCCTGCACTTTCTCCCTCGACAATGTATATCTCGCATTCCTCCGGGTCTCTCGACTGGCAGTCTGCAAGTTGCCCTGGTAGCCCCCCTCCCTCTAGGACGCCCTTCCTACGAGTCAGGTCACGCGCCTTTCTGGCCGCCTCCCTAGCTCTGCTTGCCAGAAGCGCCTTCTCAACAATCTGCTTTGCTACGGAAGGGTTCTCTTCGAAGAAGTCACCCAATTTGTCGTTGACAATTTGTTCCACAATCCCAGCAACTTCACTTGTTACCAGTTTAGCTTTAGTCTGGGCATTGAAGGACGGGTCTGGATGTTTTATCGAAATGACGGCGGAAAGCCCCTCTCTGACATCATCTCCAGACAGGCCCTTGACGTTCTTGAGCAGTTTTTTTGTCTGTGCATAACCGTTTACTGTCCGGGTGAGAGAACTTTTCAAACCTGAAAGGTGTGTGCCACCATCGGTATTGTGGATGATGTTTGTGAAGCAGTGAATCGACTCGGAGTAGGCGTCCGTCCATTGCAATGCAACTTCGACATGCACCTCTCCCTTGTCTCCATCCTTGCTGCCGATAACGTGTAGCACATCCTCATGAACGACCTCCTTGTTTTTGTTCATGGACTCGACATATTCTCTGAGCCCACCATCATACTTGTGCACTATTTCTACTGCGTCATCAGCCCTCAGATCCCTAGCAATTATTTCGAGTCCAGCGTTAAGGAAGGCAGTCCTCCTTAGTCTGGTGTTTATTTGCTCGAAGTCAAATTCTGTATTGTCGCTGAAGACTTCGTCCAAATCAGGTTTGAATGAAATAATTGTCCCGGTCCTTTCCGAACTTCCTACTGGCTTCAGTTTTGCCTCCGGGACTCCCTTCTTGTACGTCTGGGACCACTCCTTGCCATCTCTGTGGATCGTCATGGTCAGGGATTCGGAAACCGCATTTACGGCACTCACACCGACCCCATGGAGGCCACCAGCCACTTTGAACGCCTCATTGTCGAATTTTCCACCAGCGTGTAGTTTAGTCATTATGACCTCAGCAGCACTGACTCCCTCCTCGTGTTTGCTGACGGGAATCCCTCTGCCGTGATCAGTCACGGTAACGGATCCATCTTCATTGAGGTCAACTTCCACGGTGGGGTTGTGTCCAGCCAAGTGCTCATCTACGGCATTGTCAACAACCTCCCAAATGCAGTGGTGTAGCGCAGAACCATCATGGGGGTCACCCAGATACATCCCCGGCCTCTTTCTTACCGCTTCTAGGCCCTCCAGGACCTGGATACTGCTAGCATCGTAGTCATTAGCCACTTTCTCACAACCTTTTTTTTGAGGGTTCCCAAAGGGAACCCTCAATCAATACATATATCCCTGAAGGCCGGTGGTTATTCAACCCTACTAGTGGAAAGATGAAAAATCGCCATTTTCGACCTTTTTCGGTATATTGTATGATAATTGCAGAGTTAAGGCACACGACACGGTTAAACAGAATCCTAGGGTCGAGCGGTTGGATGGAACTGCCACTCGTGTGCGTTGTCCTGAGCGGTTGTACCGTGGACGAGATGCTCAAAGATGCAGCATTGGCCACGGCTTCCGGCGCGGACTTGGTAGAGGTCCGATTGGATCGCCTTTGGGTTAGGGAAGTATTTCCAGAGCCCGAGGAGCCATCTGAGGAGACTAGAGGGCGCAGAAATGAGAGGAAGGAGCCCGACTATATTCCTCAGGCACTTGACTCAGTGGATCTTAATTCCGTATTGGACTCATTCAAGCAGGGAGTCGAACTACCAGTTATTTTGACGTGTAGGCCGATATCCCAAGGCGGATTTTTCCCTGGGACAGAGGAAGAGAGGTTGAACGTCTTGAGTGAGGGAATCAAGAGTGGCCCGAGCTGGGTTGATCTAGAGGCGGAAATCGCGGAGAAGTCCAGGAAGAAGCTAATGAAACTGGCATCGGGAAATACAAAGGTTATTTGCTCCCTTCATTCATCTGAGAAACCGCCCCCTTCCGGGGAAATTATTGGGGATGTCGAAGAGATGTCAGAAATGGGGGACGTGGTGAAAATTTGTTATTCTACAGGAGGCACTGAAGGGTCACTGAGGCTATTCGAAGCTGCATGGGAATTGAAGAACTCCGAAGTAAGAAACTCAATTATGGGACTTGGATCGGGAGGGGACTGGACAAGAATCCATGCCCCTCTTCTTGGTCAATACATGGTTTATTCAACCATGGAGGTGGGGTGGCATTTGGCGTACAAAGGAAAAATCAACAGGTCTGATCTCTCTACTGCATGGGAACTCCTCGGCTACTCGAATTAGCCCTCTGCATCCTTGCCCTCAGAATCGAGGTAGGGAAGATCCCTTTCTTCATTTGGCATCTCAACTCTTCCTTCTTGCATGTATTTGGAATGCAGGACGAATGGTACAATCAGACATGCCAGGGGCATTGAGGCAACTAGTATGGTCGCAGTAAATTTCGGTATGTTCATCCTTTCCTCCACATCAATCAGGACCTCCACATCAATTGCCCCTCCTGCGGCTTTGCCGTCCGTGTGCCTCCCATTGTCCCATCCATCAATCACTAGGAAGTACTCTAGGTGCCCACTTCCGAGTGACCCTGACCAGACAGAACCGCTAGAGTCTATGGCCACTGAGAACTCTTCTTCAGTAACACGCTCATATGCGTGCGAATCACGGAAAGGCAACCAGTCCACGGTATCTCTCCACTCTACTGGTAAGAAGTCGGCTTCCAGCCATTCGCCGTCCATTCTCATTTCGTAATCAAATCCGTAACGGTCCCAGTCCCCGCCAGTCATCAGGTAAACATCGCCAACTGGCTCCAGCGGGGTATCTTCAGAATTAGGAGTCATCTTGATGCAAAATGTGTATCTGTAACCAGGAACCAGCTCCATTTTCAAAGCCGTGGCGCTGTCGTTCTCGACTGTAGTCTCCCAGTAAACATCCAAATTGAGGGATCGTAATTTATCCCCAGTGTTGAAATCCCAGAAATTTTCAACGCTGTGCTCTTCGACATAATCATCTACCCTTGGAGGATTTATTGCCGAAACCTCACATGAATTGGCTGCAACCACTGAGGGGGATGATAGTATTGCAATCATCAATAGTACGGATGGGGCAATGAAGCTCACATTGATGATGGATGCAATGGCCTTGGTCGCAACTCGAGTCAAACTAACGCCTCCTTGTTCTGATGGGACGTACATATCCGGATTCCTTTGTCCTACGCTCATCTACTGTCAGATATTTTGGTTGTGGTGGCGGCTTGTGTTGATCCATTCCTGGAAGGCCCCCATCACTCTCGACCTCATCGACCTCATAATTTTCCAACATGTCCTCTGCATCTAGCTCCTCCTCGTCCTTCTGCCGCATTATGACCCACCCAAGGATCAGAACTAATGCAACTAATGCGAGGAGTCCCGCGCTTCCCTTGTTGGGGACCAAATCAGACCAAGTTAGGTCAGATAGGGAACGAGGGGTGAAATCTTCTTCTTCTGTTAGGACGATAACAACGAACTCCTTCTCTGAGCATACTTCTACGCCGTCGCAAACCTGCATGAGTATCCGAACTTCGCCCATGCTGTCCCACGACTGCGAGTTCCATCCCCAATCGTTCCTAGGGTCCCCATCGCCATCGAAGTCCAGGTGGACATTCAGATCCCATCTGACAACTAAGTCACCCGTCAGGTCACGATCCATGTCGTTAGTGGGATCGCCGTCTTCATCGCTATCTACGGACGCATCAGTATCCAACCATGCAGAAAGCCCACCTTCTAAATCCGCATCGGATACCGAATAGTTGAGAATCACAGCATCGCCGATGTTCACATAGTCAGAACCAATGGGGTCCATTTCCCCTATCTCTGGAGCACTGGAAACATGAACTAGCATAGTTGTGGAATTAGTTTCTCCACCTTCAAAACCATCTACAACTGTCAGAGTCACAATGTAGGTCCCTGGAATGTCATAGTCGTGCCAAACCATGGCCCCCTCTACAACTGGCGTGGCGTCACCGAAGTCCCAAATCCAATGTGTTATGCCATTCCATTCCGGGTCTTCTTGATCTATAGAGGTCCTCCCAACGAAGAGCGGGTCGGAGTCGTAACTGCCGGAGCCGTCGAATCTAATCGGGGTTCCAGGGGCGACGAATGCATCCCCCCCACTTGTCTGGGGAATCTGCCAAATCACCGCCTCTCCATCTACGGGGGCCCTGTCAAGAAGACTTCCATTAACACTCGGACATGAGTATGTGAGTTCTGGAACTGGAACTGGATTTTGTATTCTTAGGGAGTAAGACTTGGTTGCTGACGACAGTCCCCTTTCGTCTGTAACTGTCAGGCTCACGGTGTATAGCCCAGGGCTTAGGAAAGTGTGACTTACAGAGCTCGCATTCAATATTGGCCCACCTAGGTCCGAGATATTCCACGTGGTTGATAACAGGGATGTGTCGCCATCTGGGTCAAATGAAAGACTAGTGAATGTGTATGTTGTTTCCACCGTTCCATCAGACGGTCTAGAGAAAACTGCAACAGGCCTTTGATTGAGGACGTTAACCACTATTGTCGTGAATGAAGAGTTCCCATCGTCATCGGTGACCTCCAGAGTCACAATCTTCGGCCCTGGATCCCTCCATCCAACTATCGGATTGCTCAGACTGGATTCAGTAGACGAGAAGTCCGATGTCAGAGACATTCCCCCCCCATCCAGGTTAACGCCACCCTCGAATTGCCAGTTGTACTCTACAATCATGCCGTCACTGTCCGTGAATACTTCGGGCATTTCCAGTGGAGTCAGGGTGAAAGTCTCTAGGGGGTCATCGAAAATTAGCTTTGGAAGTCTGTTCAGAACTCTGATGAAGACGGAGTGCTCAACCTCGTGTATGCCATCGCTAACTGTGAGCGTCAGAGTGTATACGATTCCATCGGCACTCCCGTCCACCCATGAATGACTAGATTCTGCGAGACCAATCCCTGAAACTCCTTCCCCATCTCCCCAGTCCCAGCCAAATTCCAACTCATCAATCGGGAGGTTGTCGGTAGTCCCTCTGGCTGAGAACTCAACTTGTTGGTTTGTCAGGAGCACTAGTTCGTCTGTGACCACTACTCCGTCAACTGAGATTTCGGGGATTGGGTCGGACGTATCCTGAACAATCACATCCCAGGATTGACTCTCAGAGAAGTACCCCCCCTGATCCATTACAGTCAGGACAATTGTATATTCTCCAGGATTGACGTACGGGTGTACTGGGTTTTTCAGTCCCGAGGAAATGTTGTCCCCAAGGTCCCAGAAGTAACCCACTGGGGTTTCATTGTGGGAGAAAGACCCATTCAACTGTCCGAATCCCCATTCGTCATAACCAGAACCAAACATATTGACTGGTAGCCAGGTTTGGGTTAGATTCGTAGAAATTGATCCAGAGGCCACCGGCTCCATATTGGCCAATTCTACAGGAAGGGCGAATGCCTGGTCGACCAAAGCACCTGTCACGTCACTGATGCTGATTCCAAATGTCCAATCCCCAGTGTAGGGGGGAGTGAACCAAACGGTTTTCTCTGTAGGGATGCTGTTTCCCGCAGTAGCAGAGAAAACTAGGTTGTCAATCAGGGTGTTATTCACAAACGCATCGACAGAAACCTCTAGGACTTCGAAGAACGCATTAGAAACTATGTCCAAGTTCAACTCAACGCTATCATCGACGCCGTTGCCATCCCTGTCGAAAGAGTCAATGGTGTTTATCGAAACTTCAGCGGGATCTGTAATCAATTCTGCCTGAACTACTACTGATGCCGAGGGGTAACTTCCGGTGGTAATTCCACAGGTCATGTAATTGTAGTCACAGTCATCTACTGCCGACTCGAACCAAGTGGTGAGCCATACTTCATCAGTAGTGTTGCCGAATCCATGAACTAGTCCTGTTGCTGCACCTGATGCAGGATCAACTCTGAGCCTGCTCATGGACCAACTCCCGGTTGCAGAGTCGCGAGAGAGGACGGCCCCTTCAAAACCGAATTGCGTTGGTTGAACCATCAGGTTCAGTGGGGCACCAGAACCTTGGTTGAACTTGTAGGCCCTAATCCCCCAGCCCTCTACAGATTGGCTCGGACTAGACCAGGAGTTGACCCACTGGTCATTGAAACCACTCATCTGAACTTTACAGATTGAAGCAGCAATGCATCCAGCAGTTAAGTCTAGATTGGAGAAACCAAAGGCGCCTTGCGCGCTATCAATCGAAACGGCCATAGAAAAGTTGGCGAATATGTCGCTCATTGTGGTGCCAATTGAAGTTGAACCCGGCTCGGGGTTACTGGCTAGGTTTTCGATACCGGTTCCCCCAGTAGCAGTGTCTGCGACCAGACTCCTTATTGCAGCCCCTCCTCCAAGCTTGTCAGCTAGGTACATCATGAACATGAATCCGGCACCGTAATCCGCAATTCTCTGGTTCCACCACCTCACGCTCATGTTCGAATTCTGAGACCACTCGTTAGCATGCCCAGTTAGTGTACTAGTCACACCAAAGCAGAGGTAGGCAGCCATATCGGCAGCCCCTTCGTCTATCCAGATGAATTCGAATGGGTCTCTTGCGTTATGGAGAAGATGCTGGAACTCGTGCGCTAGGATGGTGTTCCTCCAACTGAGGTCATCAACATCTACGAAGACCGCCTCCCTTGTAGATGCCAGTCCGGGGATGAAATAACCACCCACTGATGCAGCGCCGTCTATGGCTAGAATAACGATCTCTACCTGACAGTTATTGTCGACGTCGGGAGGTGTTCCGAAATAGTTTGTATCAGTGGGGAAGATGGTCGATTCCCATGTCGAGGTGATGTCATTAAGAGTGGTCGATGGTACTATCTCCCCATCCTCGACGAAAACCACGGAGTTCGTCGAAACCTTCTGTACCGTGGCGGAAATAGTTCCACTGGCCGTGGATATGGTGTCGGTGTCACCTTGGCTCCATGCATCTTCGCAACTTCTGACCGAGTTTCTGGAATTTTGGTATGCTTGTGAGAATGGTAGGACCACTCCCGGATATCCCTCCTCGACCCACTGCCTCTTCAGGAACCCAGTAGCCGAGAATACCGGCGAATCGTCTCCGGCAAACATGTATTGCTTGCCCTCAATAGGGGGGACGAAATCAGATAGGTCGCCGGTGATTTCCATGCTTACTGGGACTTCCTCCACAGGAACCGCAGATACGAGCGGAGAGAGGCCGGCTAGAAGCATCACTGAAACAATCATGACCGCCGAAGAGGACGCATTGCTGTTTTTCCGGCCCATATCCCTCAACACTCCGTGTTGTATCCAGTATCCATCGGTCCTAAGACGTATTTTAACATCGATGGAGCATCGTTCGTACATGAGTCACGCGGGCCGACCTCGTATCCGACCGGTCCTGCTCGTATTTGCGCTCATGTTGTCCGTATGCTCCTCATCATTGGGGTCCGTCGCAGAGGACGAAAAAATTGAGGCAGAAGTTGTTGTAATTCATGAGGTCGCTCATGACCCAGGGGCGTTCACACAGGGGCTCGAGATGGATGGGGGAAGGATGTTTGAGAGTACCGGACTTTTTGGTGAATCAACCCTGAGGGAAGTAGATCCAGATTCGGGCGAAGTCATCAGGTTTTCAAGTTTAGAGGCATCTCTTTTCGGCGAGGGAATAGCCGTAGTTGGGGAGAACATTATCATGCTCACATGGCAAAATCAGACAGCTTTAGTTTTCGACAAAGAAACATTCAGTGTCATTCATAATTTGTCTTACGAAGGTGAAGGATGGGGGCTCTGTTTCGACGGGTCAAGTTTGGTGATGTCCAATGGATCATCTTCACTCTCCTTCAGAGACCCGGAAACATTCGAAATACGGCGCACAGTTACCGTTACTGACTATTCTGGAAATCAAGTGGATATGATAAACGAGCTAGAGTGCGTAATTACTCCAGCGGGCCAGAGTGTTTTTGCAAATGTTTGGCAGGAGGACATTATCCTGATGATAGATCCAATTACGGGCAATATAATGGAGGAGTATGACGTATCAGAACTTTCCTCACAGAATGGAGACGGGCACAATGATGTCTTGAATGGAATTGCACACAAGGGGTCCTCAGAATTCTGGATTACCGGCAAGAATTGGACCTCAATGTACTTGGTTGAATTGCCCATGCTTTCCGATATGGATGAAATTTCATGCAACACATACTGCCTCATTGAAGGAGAAATCCTAGACAATTGGCACCTTCTAATTTTCGCGTTGGCATGTTTCATAATATTCATGATTTCCGCCCCGAAGGAGAGGGCGGGAAAAGAGTCCAATAATCGGCATGATGAACAGCCTAGCACCACACCCGCCAAGCAACGAAGGGGGGTGGTCGACAATGAGTGACGAATTTGAGGAAGAAATCGATAGAAGATCCGGAATGGAATTGTGGCTTTCCGATCTTTCAACTGACTCAGCAACTCGTAATCTCGGCGCATTTCTTATTGCATTGGGCAGCATCCTCGGGATCATCGTTGGAATTATGTTAATTTCGGGTAATGTCAGTGACATCCTGTCAGGGGAAATAGACGACTCCGGAGCACAAGCTGACGTCAATGGCATAGTTACCGCTGCTTTAGTCGACAACACTACGGGAGCAGATCCGGCCGATGGAGTAAAGGTGATCATTCTTGACGATCTGGGGATAGAAATTGGAAGTGATGTGACCGACTCCGGAGGTAGGTTCTCCATCAAAGATCTACCTCGAAGATCTTCGACTCTGGAAGTCGCCCACCCAGGAAATGTAACAATCCGCATATTGCTGATTCCCGGTGACTATTCGCAAATACCGGTCACACTCACCCAAGGAGAAGGGATTGAAACTTCTGATATCAGGGGGGATAGCCATTTGGGAGAGTCAGTTTTGATCGGAACATTGGTGGCACTCCTGACTCTATTTTCCGGATTGGCTGGATTCGCTGGCTCCGTTGAGGCGAGAAAGGGCCTCAGTTACAGGAGAACATGGTGGCTTTCCTTCATTGGACTATGGAGTAGGGGGATGATGTTCATCGGGCCACTGCTGATATTATCTGGAATGGGTCTTACGAGTCTTTCCAGGAGGCAGTTCTACGATGTGCATTCGAAGGAAGAGTGAGGCCACATGTACCTGATTACGATAGAGGGTGGAGATGGCAGTGGGAAGGGCCTGGCAACACGAGTCGTTTCCGATGTAATGAGGAGGGAGTTCCCCTTTGTTTCGGTTGAAGTCACCGGAGAGCCAAGAAGGGAGCATCCACTTGGTAGACTTGCTATAGATGCGGTCAGAGAGAAGAAAATGTCACCCGATGAGGAGGCCGGTTTGTTCGCTGCCGACAGGGTCGACCATTCTCATGGTTGGATACTGCCGCGACTTGAACAAGGAAAGGCGGTCGTCAGCGAGAGGAATATCCACTCTTCTCTCGTCTATCAGGGACTCGTTGGGGGGTCTGGAGTAGACCGCGTCGCCCACATGAACTCCGCCGCTCTTATCCCGGACCTGTGCATCTGGGTGGATTGCGATCCCGATGTCGCGTTGAAACGAATCAAGAGCGGGACTCTAAGGGCCCACTCCGACAAAGAGGAATACTTTGAGACCACTGAATTGCAGAGAAAAATCAGAGACGGCTACAGAAAACTCCTGTCGGGAGAAACGGAAATGCCCGTACCATTCGACATGGGGGGCATTATCGGGCCCATTCTGAATGAGGGTTCAGAGGATGAATTCAAGAGTCAACTTAAGGCGGCAATACGGGGATTTCTTCATTCCCGCCCAACTCCCGTAAACGTAGATGTTGAGATAGTCGATAGGAACCTACTCAGGAGGCTGATTAGGAACTCTAAGGGACAGTCCACACTCCAGGGGCTTGGAGTTGAGCCAACAAGTTCGAGAGAGCATTGGCTTTCTAAGAAGGCCCCTTGGAGAGTAATAAATGAATGCCAGAAGGAGCACAAGTCATCTATCGATTCTGTTGATGAGGGAGAAAGAGTATACGTTCCAAACCACGTTCTGTCCCATTCAATTTCATCAGTGCTCGGCACACTTTCACTAATGGGCTCTGCTGACATCAGAGAGCTACGCCGATCCCTTGGCCCCGTCAGGACAGTCACTGAGAGGCACACACAGACGATTGTCAAGTACCTGCATGAGAGACTGGGCTGGATCCATCAGCATCGTTCCCTGATTGGGAGAGAGGCACCTAGGTCCCAATTAAGGGACGAAATACGGTCGATGGGGATACTTTCGATAGCAATATGGCCACTAAGGGAAGAAATAATCAGGTGGAAGAAAGAAAACCCAAAAACACACTTGCGCTTTTCCATGGGCCAGATTGTCAAATCAGGTAAGTGTACGGCAGCTGTAAACTCAGTCATGGAGAGGCTAAAGATTCTAGGAAGCGGGAGCGAATCACACGAAATACCGGAGAATCCAGAGGACCTGGTAAAGTGGTGGATGAAGACTTAACCGTCACTTCTGCATTAGCTTAGTGCCACCAGGAAGAATTACCGAAGAGGCATCTTCGAAACCACTTGCTCTAGCGCAAAGTGCGGCACTAACAAACCACCCAATGACCAGTCCTGATAATACTCCAGTAACCAACCTCATAGGATTGGTCGATTCGTAATCAGTGCCCAGTTGCGTGAAACCATCTATCGCCATTGGAATGATTCCCAAACCGATTATCACCACCATATTTCTCATTCTGTAGTCGTTCGTATATGTCGACTCTAGAGCTTCATCCGGAAATACAGATAGGAAAGAGTCCCTAATTGTCCATCGGTTTAGTCCCCTCGAGCCGAATAATGCGGCGCCAATTACGAAACCAAAGAATATCCCAATGTCCCTAACACAGACTGGCATTTGATTCTCATTTATCGTCCACGACCTCTCATGCTTCTGATGGCAATTGAGATCTCCGAAGGCATATGTAAATGCGAATACTGGATTGAGCTCCGACCACGCAAAGAACCCCCCATGTTCGGACTGGTCGTGCCCCATTCCATCATCCGCTCCACCATTTGTATTGCCCCAGCTATTTTCCGTGGAATAGTCAAACGCATTTGCTCGTCCTGAAAGTTCGGGAACTGTTCCCTCCGGCATAGCTAGAGGGGAAAGGAAGCAAAGTAGGAGGTATCCCCCTCCAATACAAGCCAATATCTTTGATACTTTGATCTCTCTAAATCTATCGCCCCTGCCGTTCCTCTCGAGGCCCATGTTTGCTAGACACGGCAATCCAAAGTTCAATCTTACCCTTTGGACCCTCGACCTCTTGAGTGGGAGCCGTTTGGGCGTTACATGGCAGAGGTCAGGATTCGTGACGTCATCTCAATCTCCATAGTCGCGGGATTGATGGTTTCAACGATGGTAACTTTCATTGCAATTTTTGCCAGTGGACTAGATGATCCAGACATCCTCCCCTCACTAAGATCCGGTTTTGTCATCGGTGCATCAGCTGCCTTCATGATAGCAATTTTTGGATTCTATAGGGTAAATGAGATGGCGAGTACCGCTAAGGATAGGGATGCCGAGAGAATGGAGGAGCTACATAGACTGAGAGCGATACTATCTCCAATTGAAGAACGTCCAAATCAAGAAGTGGGAGGTTGGACAGTGGCTGAAAAAATTCGAAGGGACAGGGGAGTTCTAGTTGTAGATCTTCATGGTTTGGATGCTCCATCTGCCGCTGCCGTAGCCGAGCGACTAGTAGAACGGCGCCAGGACTTGAAGAGAGTCAAGATAATTACAGGGAAGTCTGATCAGAACTCAATCAATACTTCTGACCCAGGAGTCAGGCCAGCCGTGTTGCAGAGGCTAAGGATCGATGCCGAAAGGGTCAATTGGCAAGTAATCCAGAAATCCAGCTCAGTAACACTGAGGCCGATGGGCGTCGCACCAACCCCACAAATCTGGGCCACCAGATTCGCAATTTTTGTTATCCCGATGACTACGGTAATGACTCTCGCATTCAGAGACTTGGCAGGAAGTGGTCTGGAGTCACAAGGAATGGCATTCGGCGCCGCTTCAGGAATATTGGTGACATCCTTGGTTTCGTCATACAGAGACAGATCCGGCTAGATCCCCAGGGCATCCAGGTCATCGGAAAGAATTTCCACGAGCCAATTGTGCATTTCCATACTCCCCATCTCAGAAAGGGTCGAATTTAGGAATGCCGCGACTAACATGCTCTTGGCCTGTTCAGAAGATAGCCCTCTTGTGCCCAAGTAGAATAGCTGCTCTTCATCCACAGGCCCACTGGCTGTTCCGTGGCCACAACCAACAACCTCATTCTCCGTGACCTCAAGTTCGGGGATCGAATCGGCCTGCGCATTTTCCGACAGGAGTAAGTTTTGGAACAATTGGGCAGCATCAGCTCCCCTGGAGCCTTCCGAAACTTTGAGCATCCCTGTGCCGACAGTCTTGCTTTTTCCACCGCATGCCGAGTGCCAATCGAGTCTGCTGAAGGTTTCTGGAGCATCATGGTGAATCTCTATGTGATGGTCCAGAATCATTTCTTCTGCCGAAAGTATCGAGCCTAGGACATTTAGGTTTCCACCCGGCTGTCCCATCCTGTACCTAAGGTCAGATTTGGTCATTTCTGATCCCGAGGAGATTGTTCCGGCAACAACCTGTGAATCCCTATCGATATGGATTGAATCCACTCGGAGAAGGGTGCCTCTCCCAAGTAGGTTAACAACTACGTCGTTGGTTATTGACCCCTCTCCTGTACTCCCCGTTCTCAGTAGACCCAACCATTCGCAATCGCCCTTGACCACAGTCACAAATTCGAAATTTGAGTGCGTCCCAACTTTCATGCAGATGTGGACCGCAGAGATTGGAGAATCCGCATTTATTTCCAATACCACGGTCTTGCCCGGATTAAATCCAGGGTCAACCTCTACTGTCCATGTGGAGTTCGCTGTTATTGCACTCATGAAGCTGGAGGTAGTGGAGTCTGAGTCTGGTAGCCCCTCGACGCTCTCCGAACCCTGAATGAGCCTCACCCCTTCTGGAACTTCTCCATTGATGCAGCATAGACTCAGGCCCGGCGGACTGACTTCTTCTGGAATTTCTGAAATATTGCCAGTAGGGTGAACTTTTCTCCACGGCGTGTATCTCCAAAGATGCACCGCCCTATCGGGCTCCCCTAGGGACAGATATTCGGAAGTCGGGTCCATGGAGCCACTCAGCCTATGCTTCCTTCCATCTCAAGTGCCATTAGCTTATTCAACTCCACCGCGTATTCCATCGGGAGCTCCTTCGTGAAAGGCTCGAAGAAACCATTCACAATCATCCCTAGGGCCTCTGCCTCTGTGTGGCCCCTGCTCATGAGATAGAATAGCTGTTCATCACCGACTTTCGAAACACTGGCCTCATGCTCGCAATGCGCACTTGCGTTCCCTACTTCCATAGTCGGATAGGTATCAGATCTGCTCCCTTCGTCCAGAATAAGTGCATCGCAAACAATGTTCATTCTGCAGTTCTCAGCCTTTGGCATCACTTTGGCCATTCCCCTGTAGGAACCCCTCCCACCATCTTTACTGATACTCTTGGAAAGGATATTGCTTGTTGTGTTAGAAGCAATGTGATGGACCTTTGCACCCGCATCTTGATGTTGGCCCTCTCCTGCATATGCAACAGAAATTACCTCTGCATGCGAACCCTCTCCCTTCAGGATAACAGCTGGATATTTCATGGTCAGCTTGCTACCTATGTTGCCATCCACCCATTCTATCTTGGAATTCTCGTGGGCGACACCTCTCTTGGTGACGAGGTTGTATACATTCGTGCTCCAGTTCTGCACGGTCGTGTACCTGATATGGGCACCAGGGAGGGCAATCAACTCAACTACGGCAGAGTGTAGGGAGTCCGTTGAGTAGGTCGGGGCCGTGCATCCCTCGACATAGTGGATACTGCTGCCCTCGTCGGCAATAATCAGAGTTCTCTCGAATTGCCCCATGTTCTTCGCGTTAATTCTGAAGTACGCCTGAACTGGCATCTCCACGCTAACTCCCTTTGGAACATAAATGAAAGAACCGCCCGACCAAACAGCCGTATTCAAGGCGGAGAACTTATTGTCACTGTGAGGAACAACCGTCCCAAAGTATTGTTTCACTATGTCCTCATGTTCCCTCAGTCCAGAATCCATGTCCAGGAATATGACGCCCTGCTTTTCCAAGTCCTCCCTGATACTGTGATAAACAGTCTCAGACTCATATTGCGCAGTCACTCCCGAAAGCCACTTCTGCTCCGCCTCTGGAATGCCAAGACGTTCGAACGTATTCCTAATGTCCTCTGGAACGTCATCCCATGATTCTCCAGTTTCATCTGAAGATCTTAGGAAGTAGCAGACGTTATCAAAATCAATGCCCTCTAGAATTTCTGTATTTCCCCATGTGGGCATCGGCCTCTCTGTGAAATGCCGATATGCCTTCAATCTCATTTCAGTCATCCACTCGGGCTCATTCTTTAGCTCAGAGATGTCCCTTACAACCTTCTCAGAGAGGCCAAAGTCGAATCTTATCGTGGAGTTCTCAGGGTCATGCCAGCCTGCCTTGTAGTCTCCCACTGCTTCTCTCGCTTCGTTAGATTGACTCATTCGAATTCCTCTCCTTCGGCAACCCTTTGTTCCAACCAGTCATAACCGTTCTCTTCCAGTAGAGTGGCTAACCCCGGACCTCCGCTAGTAACGATCTTTCCACCAATCATTACGTGGATTCTATCGGGCCTAACGTGCTCTAGTATCCTAGAGTAGTGAGTTATGATTAGTGCTCCATTGTCAGTCCCCCTGACAACATCATTGATTCCCTCTGCGACCGTTCTAATGCCATCAATGTCCAATCCGCTATCGGTCTCGTCCAATACTGCAAGTCGAGGACGCAGAAGCATCATTTGTAGAACCTCAAAGCGCTTCTTCTCCCCTCCACTAAATCCATCATTCACATATCTTGAAAGGAATGAGGGCGGCATGTTCAGTTTGCTCATAGCACTCTTCAATTCTTCTCTGAAGGTTGATCCCCTGGCTGCATCATCTCCTCTCACACTTCCAACTGACTTTCTCAGGAAGTTCCCAACTTGCAGACCCGGTACTGCTTGAGGATATTGGAAAGACAGGAAAACGCCCGCCCTCGACCTTTCCCATGGTTCCATTTCAAGGATGCTTTCTCCCTCCAGTAATACATCTCCACCTTCGACTTCGTAAGACGGATGCCCCATAATCACGTTTGCAGTAGTCGTCTTCCCACTTCCATTACGCCCCATGATTGCATGTATCTCGCCAGAAGGTATTTTGATGTCTATTCCCTTCAATATCTGATTTCCATCAATACCCACTTGAAGGTCGATTATGTTAAGAATGGGATTTTCATCGCTCAAATGCACACCTCGTTTTCCTCCTGATGTTGGACCCTTTTGAATGCTCCTCACTGAAATTTTCAAATCTATGGTCATAGTAAAGAATCGGCCCCCTCCCTCTGGGGCCGTGGGCGACACTGACTCTGGAGGTGCAAAATCCGATGACAGGCTTGCTGAGGCATACAGATCTCAGATTGAGGAGATAATGAGGAAAGAAGCCGAAAGAAGAACCACTGAAAATCATGACCCATTGGAGATTGAGAGATTACGCGAATTATCGCTCTGCGTTCTTGTTGAGGCGAATCATACCGACATCATTCCTGCATTGATGGCCAGATTGGGTATAGTTAGGGCTGCATTGGATGGCCATGGGGGTTCCTTGGTTCTTTCCAGTTGGGATTTCGAGGAGTGCGAATCCGGCACCAAGAGGCTCTCTCTGGTCATAGACCTGGATGGAGCATGCGTTTCCTGCGGGGCTGCTCCTGGGACACTAAAGGGAATTCAAGACGACCTCCTGAACGATCCGGAGGTCTCCCGAGTAAGATTCGACTCATCCATGCTAGAGTGGTTTGACGACTTGCAGAAGGAGTTCGTACTACTCCATGGCGGGGTCACCTTTGTCTAGAGATTTTCAGCTTCAGGAAATCTACAGATTCTGCGGATAGCCCAAGTACGGTTACTTCATCCCCCTCGACGAGTTTGCAGTGTCTAGATGAAGCCCCTGCTAGATCATACCCACCGGCCTTTCCAATCCACGATTCACTCACAACCAGGTCAACTATTTCTTGTTCGGTCAAATCGTCAAATTCCACGATTGCACTATTTGTCCAGATGTCGGCACTCCAGCCAGAATGTAACTCAATACTTCCTCCTCCCTCCTCAGGCCTCCTAAGTATGGCAGAAGAAGACCAAACCCTGTGCCTGGTCCCGGATAGCCTGAGTAGCATGGCAGTAGCATCTAGCTCGTCCTTGGGCTTGCCCATCGCTACCATGTGGTTGTCGGGGTCTTCCACCATTGTGTCTGAAACTATCACTATGTCGAATTTCTCCCCTCCCTCACTTTCCTGAAGTGACAGTTCTTCGGATGCGCTCATCGCTTTCGCCATGCAGATGAACTCCACCTTTTCACATACATTCAGATTCCTTGGCGCCACCGCCTCTTCGGATGAAAGTGCCTTTGCCTGGAAATGATGCACCTCTTCTGAAAGAAAGGATGTCAGCCATTCTCGCCTCCTCTCGGACTCGGAAGCGAGAAGGACTCTTGCCATCCATTCACCACAGGTCGATTCTTTCATCGCATACTGGGCATTTTGTCATCTTCAGATTTCCAGGGACCTCGAATCTGCCTTCGCACGAATGACAAAGTACGCTTCTATTCATCTGAACTGGAGGGGGCAATTCAGGAGTCTCAGAAATGATTTCACTTGGCATGATTTCTGGAGGCGGAATGGAGGGTATGGGCATTGGGGGGAGGTGTGACGGTTGGTCTGGCCGTGCCCTAACTTCCCTCCGACGCTTCCTCTCAGATGCGCCCTCGCTTTGTGGTACCTCTTCCTCCTCAACAAGCTCCACCTCACTGGAACTAATCGAAATGTCACTCTCCAGAATGACATCAACGAAGTCATCCTCTAGCATCACCACACCCGGTGCTGCAGTCTTCCTTCTACTGTTGATCCATCTCACTGCCCTTGCGGACATCGTCAGAAGTACAATGGCACTCAGGAAAATTACGGTAATTGCAGTTCCTCCCAGAAGGACATTGAAGTTTTGTTCGTCCAACCCGAGTGAGATTCTTATCATCTCCAGGAAATTGCTATTTCCTGAACCAGGCGACGCATCATCAACAAGGGATCGGATCTGCCACCCATTTTGTGATGTATGGAGAATTACCGCCTCCGCACCAACCGGTGACCTGTCCACGACACTAAGGAGCCCCAATCCAATCCTGTCGGAGATTCCAATCCATCCTTCATCTGTGTTGATCATTCCATATTGCATTTGAGGGCCGCCCGGTCCGATGAAATCAAAGAAAACTTGAGTTCCCCTGGTGACTTCTAGCAATTCAATCGTCCCAAGCCCCCTAGCGGGGACCCTCATTTCATTTCCTTCTGTAGACGTGAATGTCGAATCGGCGATTATTGCTACTAGCTCCGAGGAAGCCTCATCACCTTCGCCCCAGACTGCCACAATCACCTCGTCATCCCCATCCAGGTAGACTGCCATTTTGGGGGAGAATGCATGATCTCCCACGGCCTTCTTGTATCCCCACGAAGTTTGTTCAGGGAGGCCATGGGCATACCACAGTCCGAGTCTATCTACGCCTGTAGTGTCGTTCCTCAGAGACTGGAAAAGAAGGTGTGCATCTTCGTCCCCAAATTCAATGTCAACTGGGTCGGACATTCCCGCAATAAGGTCAAGTTCGCTGACTGCAGATGGATTAAGGCTCCAGTCGGAACCCTTGGTCGGCGCGTCAGAACTGAGGATGAAAACACTAGTGATTTCTTGTTGGGTTCCGGAAGTAAAGATGTCTCTATGGTATCCTGCTATCATTATCTCAGATTCTCTGACATCCATATCCAGGCCCCAGTACTTGCCGTCGGAGAGTAATAGGGGGGGCATTATGTCCTGAACCGGCGTCATTTGACAGCTAGAATCAAGTGTGGTGTAACTAACGGTTTGNCTGAAGTATCCAGAAGNATCTAGGTACCTCCTGGTCCATGCAATGTGGGCAAACATGTCTTCAGAGCTAATGATAGCAATGTCNCCGGTCCACATTTCCTCGAAAACGTTCGTGCATGCAGTAAGTGCCCGGTTCAGATTCATCCTGTAAAGTCCTAGCACTCCATCCTTTTCCGTGATGACAATCCCGCCTTCTTCATCCATATCAATTATTTCTATGGGGGTCTCTCCGACAGAGAATGACGCCGACCTAGAGCCAGTAAGGCTCGTCTCGTCAACTAGAATGTACGACTCAATCTGGTTATTCGACCAATCCAAATCAGCCAGGGTGGATCCTGCTAATGTTACCCTCACTTCTATCGGCCCGGACTCGTTAACCCAGTGGGCAAAAGAAACTTGAGATGCACCTTGGCCAACAACCAGTGAAATCACAGTAGATGAGATCGATTCCCATCCCAATGAATTCCTAATCTCGAGAGTCGCCTCGACATTTGTGGCATCACTGGATCCAAGATTGTCTACTCTGGCAGTCACTAGGAACTGTTCCGAGGGACGAGGTATCGCTGGCTCGGTCCGAACTGCACCTTCTCTCAATGCCAGGTCTATCCCCTGGGGTCGCTGGAGGATTGGGAATGTCAAGGACTGCTCATTATCGTCCTCGTTTATCTCCTCGATATTGTTTGATGGATCAAGTGACACAGTCAGCAGCTTCTCTCCAACTGTCGAAGGATTCCAGTAAAGCACAATCTCTACGATGTCGCCACTTCCAATACTTGGAATGACAATCTCATCCTTCCTAGCGCCGTTTTCCTTAAGGAAAACGCTAACCTCGGATGCATCCAGATCTCCATCGTTACGAACCTCGCACCTTACTTCAAGGAATGTGTTCACATAAGCTTCAGAGATGGTAATCCCGTATTCGTCTACAGATATGCCACTCCTGAAAATTAAGTCTGGTGCAGGTGGGTCGTTGTCAACCTCTACAGTCCTCCTAACCTCCTCGGAATGCACCCCATCACCACTAATAATTCTGACAGAGATTCTGTAGAATCCGTCATTCACATCCTCTGTGTTCCAGTTTACAGACCAGTCTCCTGAGCCACTTCCGCTTCCACCAAATTGGTCTATGTTTTCCCAAGAATCAGTCCCGAGCCTCCATTGTACAGTGCCACCATTAACAGACTCCCATGTGCCATACACGTTCGTATTGCCCGAAATCGGAGTCTGCCCACTCGGTCCACCTAGTCCGATAGAGACCAGGCCCACAGAGTGCTCGCTCTTCTCTATCTTGCTCCATTGTTCAAACTGATTGCGAGCTTGAACCTCGACAATAATTTCCTCAATATTAATTTCATCTTCGCTGAACTCGGGGACGCTGAAAGGAGAGGACCAATTTACAGTTCCCTGGGCGGTATGCCAGTCTAGTAGGGTCCCGGTTTGTTTTGGTGAGTCATCCGGCCTGTGGGTGTAGGTAATTCGAACCTTCACTTCTTCGATTGTCCCATTGGTATCTGCATCTTCATCTATGTGCCCCCTGACGCTGTACGTCTCTCCCTCGACTAGCCAGGAATCTTCCTCCGGAGTTTCGATTACAATCCACTCACCAGCACCTGCTGGCGGGGGATCTGTGACGTTGTCGCCACCTCCTCCACCTGTGTCATCTCCAAGAATCGCCTGTAGGACCATCTCTCCGTCAACTATTCCGAATCCATATTGGTCGTTCCACCTTTGACTAACGCCCGGCTCTGATGGTTCCCCTCTAGTTTCCGAGTTGTTTCTTAGAATATCTTTAATCTCCTGAGGTGACAGTCCATCGTCCATTTGTAGCATCCCAGCAATGAAGCCTGCCACCGCTGGCGTGGACATGCTGGTTCCTGACATCTGTACATAGTTGTCGCTAGCCAGAGGCTTGGGCGACCCAGGTAATTGTGAACTAGAAGCAGCGTGCTGTGCTGACATAATATTGGATCCCGGAGCGACCACATCTGGCTTCAACTCGTCCCACTCGTCGTCATCTCCGTCATCCTCTCTCGGGCCAGAATTAGAATAGGAGGCAATTGAGTCATCGCCCCTTTCAATACTGGCCTTGTCATCTGTGGCTCCGACAGTAATGGCAGAGTCCGCCGCACCAACCGATGTTACTCTTCTATATCCATCATTTCCAATCGCAGCTACACAAACAATGCCGGCGTCAGAAGCTGCATTCACTGCATTGGCATCCGCACCCGTTCCGTTGTCCCCGGGATCGTCACCAGTGGGGTTTGAACTGCTGCCAAAAGACATGGAAAGAATGTCTATCCCTCTGCTAGAGTCATTATTTCCCCAGTCAGTATTTACATTCTGTACTGCCCAGTTTATCCCCGCGACAGTATAACCGGAATTTGATGCCCCCGCATCAGTCATGACTTTGATGTCAACTAGGTAGGCACCTGGTGCGTAACCTTGGTTTTCCCTTTCAGAATCTCCCGTCCCTAGTGCTATTCCTGCAACGTGCGTTCCGTGTCCATCGCCATCATCGGGGTCATCTCCGCCATCATCGCAGTCTTGTTGATTCCATGATGTGGCATCACACCCGGCAACCCATTTTGGGTCTGGTAGCTCATCCGGCTCAGCTTCATTGTCGTCATTGTTGTCGGAGAAGTCGTCCAGTGAGAAATGCTCGTTGTCCACGCCAGTATCGGCAATTGCAATAACAACTCCCGAGCCATCATATCCATAGTCCCTCATAGTTTCACTGTAGACATCAGAGTCCCTCACCTTAGACCCTCTAGGAGCAGTATTGAGGTAAGGAACAAGGACGTTCTGCTGCTCAACCAGAACAACTCCTTCGAGCATCAGGATGTCTATTAGGGAACTCACTGGAACGTGCTCTATAATCACGGTATCAATAATCTCAACAGTCCTGAAGTAAGAGCCATATTCTTCCCACCCATGTTCAGCTAGAACTTCTTTCAGCCTGTCAATGTCGTCTGAACCGGGATGCCAAGCATAGTCCACGAAAATAGCGACGGTCATCCTACCGTCATCCCCTAATATGGCACTAGTCGAGACCGACTCACGTTCTCCTGAGATAATCCACTGTAGTCTATCGTCCATTCCGTTATTGTCTTGATCATACCAATATGCAAACCACCAACCGGGTTCTTGTACGGGCCACTCAACATTATGGGGTGGCAAGTAAGGAGCTCGGTCTTTCAACTCACAAACTTCATCACCGCAATAGAGGGGTGGGATTTGTTTGTCTGCAATTTCTGAAATACCATCTTCAGGAGCCATTTCGCCGTGGGCCTCTCCAGCAGTCGCCCCTCCCGAGAAGTCGAGAAGAATGAGCATCAGGGCTGCCAGTATTGACTGCCTCCCTGACCAGTCTTCTCGCATGGCTCTCCTAGAGAGCCAATTTACGGCCCTGTATAATCTCAACCTGCCCTAGTTCGGAAAAACGGCTCTATGGCCAGTTCACGTGCTTGTTCGAGATATTGCATTCTATGTGACAATCCAAACCCGAAACAACAGCCACAATCTCTCCCTCGCAAATCGGACAAATTGTGTGTTCAGACAACTCCTCTAGCCAAGCTCTCCTGGTTTCGGGCTCATCACCCTCCCCTCTAAGGCGGGCCAGTACCCTAGCAGCTTGTCCTTCCAGAGGCTTCCCCGCTTCCATCCACGGATCAGACTCAAGAATTCCCATATCGAAAGTACGTGCGGATGGGACCGACTCACCATCAAGCCCGCCAGAAGGAGAATAGGGCCCACCTCTTGCTATTGGTCGTGCCAATGCATATGCTAAGAAGAAGCCACCAACATGGGCCATGTGTGCCACGGTACTCTCTCCAGCAGTCCCGCTTTGAATGGAATACATCTGCCAGACTTCCAGTCCCAATCTGACAAAGACGATGATCCATATCGGCCATGCCCTGATTAGGAAAAGTAGGGGAAATTCAACTTCATCGTTCGGCCAGCATGACATGTAAGCACCCAGTAAACCGAACGCAGCACCACTCGCACCTATGGCAGGGATTAGCGAATCTGGATGTGTCACGGTCCATGCAATGTTTCCCCCCATGAAACCCAATGCGTAAACAGCGATCCAACGTCCCTTGCCGAGCCGCTGCTCTAGTGGGATTCCAACTAGCGAAATCACCAATACATTACTCAGAACGTGTATCCAGTCCGCATGCATCCAAGCCGAACTAAGAAACCTATAGGATTCGCCAGGGTCATCCATTATTGCGGGCTTTATCCCGAAAACCCCGATAGGCCAGTCAAATTGCATCGGAATTCCCGAAATGATCGAATTTGAGAACTGGAGGAACGATACAAGCATCAGTGAAAGGACTGTTGCAAGTGCGACACTGGTGTCATTCTTCCTCGCAGCGAGATAGGGAGATGTGGCAACAACGGCAAAAAGCACTGCCATCAAAGCATCTTGTGTTCCGAGACTTGTCAATGAGCCTGACATGTTACTGCACTGTCCAGTCAAACGCCACCAATAGTGGCTTCTATCCATGGAACGACTCAAACGGTCGTTATGACTCGCGTACATCGGAGGGGGGACATGCTACGGATTTCCAATCTAGAGGTTCATAGGGGTTCTAGAGTGGTCCTCTCGGGATTGGAATTACAGGTCGCTGCCGGAGAAGTACTGGCTTTAGAAGGTAAGAACGGCTCGGGAAAGACATCGCTAATTGAGTCGTGTGCAGGGATCCTTCCTCTCACAAGTGGCAAGATTGAGTGGATGTCTCCAAACGGCAAATGGTTGACTGTGAGGGATTCAGAGGGCAGAAGAGAGAGGCCCCCTTTGATGGGGCTAACTCTCCAGTCGGATGGCATTTGTGGCGAAGAAACAGTTGAGGAGAGGCTAATGACTTCAATCGGAATATTCGGCCTAGATCCACCTGAACAAGACATAACATCAATTCTGTCTGATTGGGGACTTGAGCACAGGAGGGGGGACAGAGTCTCCCAATTGTCTGGCGGACTAAAGAGAAGACTCTCAGTACTCTCTGGATTGGCCCCAGTTGTTCTTAGCAGTAATCCCTCAGTAGCTCTTCTGGATGAGCCATCCGAGGGTCTCGACTCAGCTGCAAGAAAGACCCTCTCTAGTTGGATCGGCGAACTTTCTTCCCGTGGCCATGCCATCATTGTTGCCACACATGATCAAGAACTTATCACCGAGTCAACAAGGGTGATTTCCATCGACTCAGGCTCCTTTTCTGAGTCCAGAGGAAAAGGTCCCACGGGTTCCGCGAAACTTCCGGATGCTTGTTCAATGCATGACCCTAGTCCAATACTATCGTTGGCCAAGTGGGCCCTAAATGTAGAGAGAAGAAATCCCATTGACACAATTGGGAGGCTCACTCCCGCCATATTGGCACTTCTACTGTCATTCACTATTCTTGGAGGAATTGACATCCCCCAGGACGCCTCGGTGAGCACACATATCGGTTACGATTTGATCGCCGCCCTTGTCCTCGTTCCAGCCTTCATTACCGCCGTTGTGTCACCAGCCCTAGTTCGCAGGCTCTCGGATGAGGGATGTGGACGTTGGTGGACTGCCATGCTGGGGCCGATGGCGAGGCCTGCAAATTCAGTGATATCGGCATCGATAATATTGCCTATTCCGTTAACCTACGTTTCTTGGTTCGTATTGAGTGGCTCTATTCCCGAGGAAACTTCTGATGAGGTATTGAGATGGCTATGGCTACCGGCAATAGTCATCATCGATGTGTCCTGCGCAGCATCCGCACTCCATCTTCTGGTCGCAGACCTGAGGAGGTCAAGTGCTGTGGCCGCCTCCTTGCTACTTGCCGTACTCGTCTGGCCATTTCTTGAGCTCATGGATGCACTATCCGTCATCATGACCTCAGGAATGTCCTTCGATTTGGAAATCGGAAGCCCGCTTTCCTCCTGTATCATTGCAAGCCTCACGGCAGCTATGGTTTGGACAGTAGCGGTATTCTTGCCAGAATATTAGGGAAGAGCATTCTTGGCCTTGGTTGGTTTGGACGCTCCATGCCTTCCCAGAGGGACATCGGTTTCACTCTGACATTTTTGGGCATATTGGGCGCAATAGCGACATTACTATTGGGCCTTTTTTGGGCGCCATTGGTCGACCCAGAATCATGGAACGCCCCCGAGGCATATCGGATTCTATACTGGCACGTTCCTTTCGCTTGGTCCTCATTCTTAGCATTCTCAATGTTATTTGTAGGTGCGATATCGTGGTACAGAAGTAGGAGCGAGTGGGGTTGGAGGTGGGTTTCAACTGGATCAGACCTAGGGCTCCTTTTCGGCCTTGGTGTGGTGACTTCAGGGCCCATCTGGGGCTCCGCGGAGTGGGGCGTCCCTTGGGACTGGGGCGACTTGCGACTGAACACGTTCGCACTACTGACCGCTGTTGCCTTTTTCTTGGTCCTCTCTAAGAGGTCTCAGCCAGATGGCCAAGATACCAGGGACACCCTTGCTGCCATAGGGCTGTTCGGATTCGCACTAGTGCCAATCACGGCTATTGCAACCACATGGTATCAGGAGAGGCACCCCGGGGTCGTTGTGGTAAACAGTGAAGAGTCAGGCCTAGATCCACAGATCCTTTCAGTTCTAATATTCGGATTTGTTTCTTTCCTACTCCTTTTCATCGGTTTAGCAATTCTGACTGACTTAGTTCAGAAACTGGAGCAGAGACTCGAGAATCATATGTTAGAGTTGGACGAGGGGGTGGCTAATTGACTGGAGAAGTTGAGCTTTATTCTGCCTACGCCGTCCTTACATTTCTGATCGGTTACTACGTAAATAACATCAGGAGTAGATTATTGGAATTGGAATCAAGAATTTACGAATCGCCTCAGGAAAAATAGCCAAATTTCAAGATTGTAGTGGCCTGTCGGACATTGGTAACCCTTCTAACGGGAAGTCGGGGCGGCTTATCGAGGATTGGCATGTCAAGCGGAGCATTTTGCATTGTTTGCGGCGCTCCCCCGCCACTAACTTCGGATAGAATGTGCGAGACCTGCCTCAGGGCGAGAGTGAAACTTTCCACAATGCCAGAAAGAATACAGCAAGACAGATGCTCCAAGTGCGGCTTCTTCGAGGTAAGGGGCAGATGGACAGAGATCGAGGGGGATAGTCTAGCGGATCTGAGAATAAGGGAGAACCTGATGGTGGAGGACAGGTCAAAGCAAGTATCGGTAAGCTTCGCAGTTGAGCCAATAGACGAGAGAACCTCGAGACTCCACGTGGACGTTGGAGGCGTCGTAGAAAGCCACGAGTTCTCCGACTCACATTCCGTGCTTCTCCAGACCAGCAACGCAGTATGCCCCACCTGCACTAGAAAGGCCGGCTCGTACTTCGAGGCAGTAATGCAGCTGAGATCCGCAGGCAGGAGGCTCGAGGAAGAAGAATTAGAATCCCTTAGGTCGACATTAGATGAAATGCTATCTGCGATGGAGCCCGATCCGATGTTCTTCATCTCCGAGGAGGGCAAAGTAACAGGAGGATGGGATCTGAAACTCGGCTCGAAGGCGATGGCAAGGAGATGGGCCAGAGATCTAGTAAGGAAGTTCGGGGGGACCGTGAAGGAGACCTCAACAGTAATCGGCGCAAATGACGGAATCGAAGTGTCAAGGTTGACTCTCAGCTACAGAAAGCCAGCCTATGGGATTGGGGACGTCCTCAATTTCAGAGGGTCCCTGTGGTTGGTGGAGAGCTGGCAGAAGGAGGGCCCGATATTAAGAAAAATGAATAGATTCGAAAGATCAGGATTCTCCTGGAGGGATATGGAGGCTAGCTCAGTAGTATGCTCATATCCAGAACAGCATGTGGTCAGCATACTCAACAGGGACAGCTCAGCAGCAGAAGTAATGGACCCAACCGACTTCAAAGTCGTCGCAGTTGCCCTCCCCTACGATGATGACGGAAACTCAGATGAGTTACGCATCGGATTCATAGAAGACGAGTGGCTCGCAATTCCTGTAGCCGGAAGGGGGGAATCGAATTGACTCCAGATGAGGTAAAGTCACTGATACGCAAACTAGACTCTGCCGACATGATAGGCTTCACCAGGAGCTTCGTCGATGATTTCGAGAGCGCCTTGAAATCCGATATCGGATTAGATGGCGACGATGACTGGAGTGGCGTACTTTGTATTGGCATGGGTGGATCAGGTGCAGGGGGACGGTTCTTATCCGCCCTCGCAGATTCAGAAGGAGGACTGCCCTTTGTCACTTGGAACGACTACGGCCTCCCTAGTTGGTGGGGCCCAGATTGGCTAGTCATGGTGACATCATACTCGGGGGAGACAGAAGAGACTCTGGACGGAGCCACGAAAGCAATTGAGAATGGGGGCACGGTCATTGGCATCTCATCAGGGGGGCGACTTTCCGATATCCTTGGCGGTAACGATGACTCCGTGTGCATCGATATACCGGGGGGCCAGACCCCAAGGTCCGCATTCGGCCACATTTTTGGAACCCAGTTGTCCGTCTGCTGGAGATTGGGCCTATTGCCATCGTTTCCCGAGGGCGAAATCGAGTCGATGATAAAACGGCTTAGATCAGCCTCATCAAGTTACGACTTAATTGGCGGCGATGGAATGCCGATCAATCTTGCATCGACCATTTCTGGTAAGGGATTAGGCATCGTCTCGCCCGGGGAAATGGGTCCGGCCGCATACAGATTTTCCTGCCAACTCAACGAGAACTCAAACTCATTCGCTAGACCCGCCGAGGTCCCTGAGATGAACCACAACGAGATCGTACCTTGGATGTCCGCAAACGCTGACTCCCAAGCTTTGGTCCTACTCACATGCGATGGAATAAACCCGAGGACCAAATCTCGGATTGACTGGATGATGGAAAATGTAGAGGGGCCAGTTGTCTGGAGGATAGATTGTGAGGGGGAGAGCCTTCTCGAGCGTCTCCTCTACGCAGCCCACGTGTCCGATTGGATTTCGATAGCACTGGCCTTGATCAATGGAGTAGACCCTTCTGAGATGGACGCGATATCGGGCCTGAAGGCGCACCTCTCGGTGATTCAGTAAATAGGGCCTAGAACAAGTCTGGGATCGGGATAGTCCCTGAGTGCCTGCTCCCTGTCTTCCGGACTTACCACTCCCGGCATGTCATGCGTATCCGGCTCAATGAGAGAGAGCTGGAAATGAAGGTGGGAGTCCCATCCTCCATTCTCATGCTTGTCGCCCATCCAGCATATCACCTCTCCCTTGACTATCTTCTGCCCCACCTCTTTGTCTGAAACAGACTCGGCGCTAAGGTGTCCGTACAATGCCCAAACCGCAGACCCTCCGATGTCGTGCTTGGTGATTATGACATACCCATAGTCGCCATCGGCCGGATTGTAGCCGAAGTGAGATATCTCGCCCTCTCTGAAAGCCATGCAAGGAGTTCCCACTGGCGCTCCTATGTCTATGCCGATGTGAAGGAACCTGCCATCAGAGAAAAGGTCAGTGGAATACATTCCTGGGCGCAATTCATCATATCTTCCAATATCATATTCATACTTAGATGGAACATAGTCACCAGTAGTGAAATCCCTTACCTCGTACTCATCAGGAAGGTGGACTACGGGGTGATAATCACAGACTCCCCAGTCAACCATGCCCAATCCAAAGGGCATGATGATTTCATGACTACTGTTTCTGGCTCAATCAGAATCTTCGCCAATCGACTTGTCAATAGAGGATAGGCCATCTATCTCAGAACTCAGTTTCTCCTTTAGGACAGTTACCTCGTCCCTCTTGCCAACAGCGTTCTTCAGGTGGTTACTGAGCTTCTGGTATTCCTCGTCAAACTCACCAAAACTCTTCTTTATTCTGAGATGGGCATCGAGAATCTCGTTATGCAAACTAGTCATGTTCTGGGCCATCCTGACGATCTCGAGCATGTGCATGTTGGCCATCAGGTTAACGGGAGAGCATATCACGACACCCTCTGAGGCGGCCCAACGAACAGTAGCCGACTCGTTTTCTATGAGGTATTCGTAAACTCCCATCGATGGAATGTACATGTAAGCTACTTCATGGGTGCCCTTTCCAGGTTGCACGTAGTCGGACTTTATTTTGTTAACATGGTTCTTGACGTCATTTCTGAATGTTGTTTGCAGCTTCTTCACTGTTTCAACTTGGGATGCGGGGGTGTCCTGTATTTTGTTGTAGGAGTCATACACGAACTTCGAGTCCACAATCAATATCTTTCCATCGGGCGTTCTGATGTGTGCATCCGGCTTAAGATTCCCCAGCTCCTTGACTTCGGAACGAATGCTAACGTGGGGAAAGGTCTCTCGCAGCTCCTCCTCGAGGTGCCATTCCCCCCATGCCGCTCTCCTGCTCTTGGTAGCCACCATCTGATTGAACTTCCTCGTGGCTTCAGTCATATCCCTGGATAAGTCAGTGAAGGCCCCGATTCTCTCGGAAAACCCTCCTTCTCCAGTAAAACTAGCACCCAAGGCCGTCTGCATTTCTTCAGTATTGGGTATTTTCAGGGCCTGGGCAATATCCGTAGTAGTTGGAAATTTCAACGCCTGCCCAATCTCTATTGCAGTGGGTGGATCTTTCCGTTCCCTCAGCATCATCAGATTTGCGAACATTAGTATGATGATAATGACGATTCCCGCCAATACCATGGCCATCTCAGCCTCCATGAAAACAATAGCAATATCGGGAGTACTTGAACCTAGAGGAGGTTCCAAGACGGATGCAATTAGGTACTGGCAACTATCGCCATGGTTTGTATGGCTACGCTGGGAAGGGTTCGATGCGCCATATTAGGTTCACGCGGCTTGGTCGCTCAGAGACTATTGCAGAGACTCGCAAATCATAGTTGGCTGCATCCAGTAGCGGTAATCGGCTCTCCCTCAACATCAGGCATGAGGCTCTGCGACTTGCCTTGGTCCCCCGAAGAGCAGAGCCCCGAGCTCCCTGAAATAACAGTCAGGGAAATTGGGGATCCCCAGGAACTGGCACAGAGACTCTTATCAGAGGGCATTAGGATAGTATTCTCCGCACTCCCTGAAGAACCCGCAGCCATCGTCGAAGAGGCTCTCGCAAGTGCTGGACTGGTCGTTATTAGCCACTCCATTATTCATAGGTTGGAGGGGCATATCCCATTGATCGTACCAGAGGTCAATGCGAACCACCTCGAACTTCTCGTTCACCAGAACCAATACGAGGGGGGGAAAATAGTCTCGTGTAGTGGCTGCATGACGGTGCCTCTGGCAATCACTCTCTCGCCCCTCGACACGAAAATAGGAATTGACAGGGTGAGAATTTCCACGGAGCAATCTCTTTCCGGAGGGGGGAGGGGCATGTTGGCCGAGAGTAGGTCGGGCACCATTTTCTCTGGCGAGATAGATGGCGAGTCGGGCAGTGTAATCGATGAACTGCTCAGGATTCTCGGAAAGGTGGATTCGCTCGACGTCACTAGTTCTGAGATTGACATTGAAGCAAGTTGCCAGAGGGTCAACAGGGAATACGGGCACTTGGCTAGGGTTGAGGTGTTACTTCAAAGAGAAGTCAGTGCCCACGAGGTAATCAGAACTTGGACCGGCTTCAAGTCTAGGGCCCAGGAACTAGACCTCCCCTCAGCATGCCTCGAACCAATCCACTTTGTCAAGAACCCCGGCGATGTCGAGGAAGCAAGATGGGTTGGGGGACGCAGCCGCTCACCAAGCGAGGACCTCCGTGCTGCCATGGCAGTAGCGGTGGGGGACATACAAGTCTCCGGAAGAAATCTGACTTACACAACTGTAGCAGATAATACAATCAGAGGGGCTGCAGGTTATAGCGTACTAATCGCTGAATTAATGCTTGCAGAGGGCATTATTCATGACTCAAACCACCTCTTGTCCAATATCCAGAATCAATAGTCGAGATGCAGTAGTTCAATCACCTGATTGCCATCCGGGGGCATGCGCTTGCGACAGTTGGCCATGCTGCTCTCCAAGTTGGAGGCATGCGAGAGTAGGAATCTCGAACTGGAGCAATACCCAACTTCAGGAGAACTCGCTGCTAGATGGTTGTCCGATATCGTGGCTTTTGGGGATCTCGCGGAGGGGTGCACGGTGGCCGACCTCGGCTCGGGTAACGGGATACTGGGAATTGGTGCCCTTCACCTCGGTGCTAGCAGAGCAATAATGATCGATTCAGACGTCGAATGCTGCGAGGTCTCCAAAAGAAACATCAGAACAATCGACGACCCCAAGTTCTGTGATGTTTTCGAGTCTGACATAGCTTCACAAGAACTCAATATCGGACCCGTCGACCTTGTAATTTCCAATCCTCCATGGGGAAGGCAGAAAGAGGGTGCCGATGCACCATTCCTGGACTTTATTGAATCAATAGGTGCTGTCTCTCACCTGATGCACAGCGCCAACTCCAAGCACATTCGTCCAAGGTTCGAGAAGGCAGGTTGGCATGTCGAGATGTATGGTGAAGCAGACTTTGCCATTCCTGCTGCATTTGACCACCATCGCAGCTCTAGAGGGGCAACCAGAGCTGGATTTTGGAGACTTACTCCGCCATAGGCCGTCCGTACCGTTGATAGGGGGTTGGCTGGTGGCCCGGCCGATGACAGCTAGCGCTGGTGACTTCGTAACTCCTGGAACACCCGTGGAGATTCCCGATGGCACGGAAGCCGGAAACGGTCTTACAGAGTCAAGAGAGGGCTTTGTCGCAGTAGTTCACGGAAGGCTCGTAATGGGCGACGGGGGGATCTCAGTCGACTCATCGAGACTCCCAATAAATTCACCAGAAGTGGGCGACATCGTAATTGGCGAAGTCAACAGACTCAATGAGAATGTTGCCGAAATAAGAATACTACACGTTGAGAGCAGGGAAGGCGGACATAGGAGCCTTCCAGCAATGAAACTCTTCGCAGACATTCACGTTTCGGAGGTAGTTGACAGATTCACCCCCTCTCCAGGGGATGCGATGAGGATGCGAGACATCGTTAGGGCCAAGATCATCAAATCTGACCCAATCCTCAAGGCTTCAACCAAAGGAAACAGCAAGCTAGGGGTACTTTCCGCACTTTGCACCCAATGCGGTGAAGACCTAGTTGCATCCGACGAGAAAGTTGACTTCAACGTCAAGTGCAACAATTGCGACTATTCGGCCTACCGGGTCCTCTCGGATGGATTCGGGCATGGTCACGAAATCAGGTCAAAGAAATCTGAACTAAATAGATCAGGCGAGAGATGGTCACCTGAGGCAGAGGCCGGGCTCGGACATGACGGTGCCAGACCGTACCTCTCACCACTGGCCGATTTCAGGAGAGGTGCGAATCACGAGATGCCGGCCAGCGCTAAGGCAACGCGCGGAGGAAGAGGCGGCGGTCGCGGAGGAAGAGGCGGCGGTCGCGGAGGACAAGGCGGTCCAAGGAGGGAAATGCACAAGGCCGTATGCACCCTTTGCGGGTGTGATACGCAGGTACCATTCGAACCAACCCCGGGGAAGCCAATCCGCTGCCGAGATTGCATGGATAAGGTCAAGGACGGCAGAGCCAGTAAGGAGGAACTTGCCAAGGAAAGGGAGACGATGAACGAGATGAGGGCCAAGGCACAGGCCACCATGGGAACCAAACTCTTCGTCGGCAGACTCTCCTATGACACAACCGAAGACGAACTTGTTGAGGCATTCTCCGCTCTCGGCAAGGTAAAGTCGGTTCAGGTTGCCATGGACAGGGACTCGGGGCGCTCCAAGGGATTCGCATTCGTAACATTCTCTAACAGGGAAGAGGGACTTGCTGCTGCCAAGAAGATGAATGGGGCGGAAATGGGCGGGAGAAAAATCGTCGTAGAGGAGTCCAAACCATCTGGCGGAGGTCGCAAGGGCGGCGAGAGAAGGGGCCGTGGAGACCGAAACCGGTCGAAGCGGTGAAGGCCTGTTGACATCTCAGAGGCACGTGGAAGCTCTCGAAGGGTGGCTGGTCCTAGATGGATATGAGGACGAGCCTGCAGCCTTCGGAGTGCCAAATTACGTTGGTTTCCACATTAGGTATATTTGCGGCGTCCTAGAGAGTAGAGGAATCCAATACACGTACATGACAGTAGACGAGTGGAGGCTCCGATTCAAGTCGAGACTATCCGATCCGGGCGAGAGGGACTCGATCAGGAATGAGCTAGGGGGGCTGTCCGGGGCGGTATTGTTGGCCGGAGCAGTAGTCCCCGGTAAATATGTGAGAGGAACTCCCATCAGCCTACGTGAGACTAACTCCTTCCTGTCGTCCATCCCTGCAAATATCCCAGTTCTTTGCGGAGGATGGGCAATAAGGCATTGGAGGGGGGATGGCTGGACTCCATTACGACAAAATCTATTCATCACAGTCCAGGACACTGATGCGACTCTCGAATACCACCTTTCTACGGGAACTTGGTCCAATAGGCGCAGAACTCCGGAACAGTGGTCAAAGTGGGCGCTTCTCGGCGCTTCTTCTAAGGCCGTAACTCAACATCCGGACCTAGTTTCACCAACCGGCGACCGAGGGCCATTGATGTACGAGGTCGAACTCTATCAGGGATGTGTCCGATTCAAGCGTGGTTGTAAATTCTGTATCGAGCCCAAGAAGGGCTTACCACTGTGGAGGTCAGAGGGTGACGTTATTGATGAGATAACCATGGCGATAGACTCGGGCGTAAGGAATGTGAGAGTAGGTGGGGCGACGGACATCTACACGTATCGCGCAGACGGAGTCGAAGACCTCGAATATCCGATACCCAATCCCGAGCCAATATCACGAGTCCTCAGTGAAATAAGGGAGGACGAGAGGCTGGAGATCCTACACGTGGACAATGCAAACCCCTCAATTATCGCTGAGAATATCGAACCCTCGACCGAGATAACCAAATCGCTCGTGGAAAACCTCTCCGATGGTGCCGTGTTATCATTCGGACTGGAATCAGCAGATCCTGAAGTGCATGAAAAAAACTGGCTCAATTGCAACACCGATCAGCTAATTACTGCCATCAGGCACATTAACGAGTTCGGAACTTCGAGGGGGCCAAGGGGACTGCCACATTTGCTCCCGGGTCTAAATTTCATCGCAGGACTGAAGGGAGAAACGGATGATTCCTATGGGATGAACATGGACCTGCTGAGGAGAATAAAGTCACAGGGGCTATTGCTCAGGAGGATCAACATCAGACAAGTTGAGGGCAGGGGTTTCCAGGAAGTAAGTGAGCCCGCATTCAGGAACTTCAAGAGGGAGGTGAGAGATGATATCGATCAGCCAATGCTCGAGGAGATGCTCCCCATTGGAACCTTATTGAAGGGTGTCTGGTGGGAGTCCAACGGGAATAGGATAAGGCTCCCCGAGCACGTCACAGACCCCAAGCACAGGGACCCCTCAATACACGGCTCATCAGGAGTCTCTTTCGGGAGGCAGATGGGGGCCTATCCAATTCTAGTCGGCGTCCCTTACCTAATCCCTCTGGAAACCAGCTCCGACGTCATCGTCACAGGGCATGGAAAGAGGAGCATTTCGGCTGTCGAATCCGGTCTTGATTTCAGAAATGTCACTCAACAGCAACTAGAGGCGATTCCCGGAATCGGTCGTAAGGGGGCGTGGAGGTTGATTAGCCACCGCGCCAAATCAGCTAGTAAGGGGATTTCTGACGAGGCATTAGATTCGGTGTTCGAGAAGTCTGGAGTTCCCCTTCCCCCTCTCGCAAGAGGGGTCCTAAGTAGTGATGCATGAGTATGCGAGTCGTAGGAATAGTCATATTGCCAACAGAAGCGCTATGCTAGATGTTACAGAGGCCATCGGACCAGTCCGACAAACCTCTTTGGTGGAGCCAGTACAGGAATTGATGACTTATGATGGACGGGAGTAGTAAGAAAACCAGAATCGGAATCGCATTGTTTCTGTTTTCCATAATGCTCGTCTCAGTCCCAGATACTGCCTTTGCATACAGCAGTGGTAAAACTGGGAGCTCGTCAAATGGTTGTGGAGGGGGCGGCTGCCACTCGAGCACGTCAACAGTCACTCCTACTCTGACAGGACTCCCTAGCTCTGGATACGCCCCCGACTCAACATACTCCCTTTCTATAGGGGGCTCTGGCGGTTCATCTGGTTCCAGTGGGGGCTTCAATCTTGATTCAAACATTGGTACATTCTCAAACGCAGGATCTAATGCGAAACTTCAGTCGGGCGAAGTTACACACTCGAACTCAAACTCAAGGTCATGGACAGTTGATTGGACCGCTCCGTCTACTGGTGCGGGTTCGGCCATTTTCTATCTCGCCGTCAACTTCGTAGATGGCAATGGTGGGACATCCGGAGACTCATGGGGGACTGACTCGTGGTCAATCTCCGAGGCCACATCAAGTACTAATCAGACTAACTCAACCATTGGGCCGAACCAACCAGGTTCGGACAGAGGCTCAGTTTTCAGCAACTCGATATTAGATCTAGACTCAGGTTCACCGACCTTAGTCATGTCAAATGGGTCACTTGTCACATTCTCAACCATAACAACAAACGGCTCAACTAGTAGCATTGCAGACTTCACTGAAGATGAGGTCATTTCTAACGCGGGGCAATGCGCTATCTTGCAGAACAGGACCTTGAGATGCAGGGGGATGAACAACTATGGCCAACTAGGGCTGGGCAGTACTCTGCTGACAAATGGTACCGTAGAATTCGGCAGCAATATCCCCGTCGCAGTTTCAAACGGCAATACTCACGCCTGTGCAATACTGGATGACGCATCTGTCAAATGCTGGGGCAGGAATAATCACGGGCAACTGGGTGATGGAAGCTACTCCAATAGGAACTCCCCTGTTGATGTCAATCTGGGAGTGAACAGGACGGCTGTTTCCATCTCAGCCGGCAACGACTTCACCTGCGCTTTGCTCAACACTGGTGACGTGAAATGCTGGGGCTACAATGGATTTGGAACTCTGGCGGATGGTTCAACTTCCGATAGCAACACCCCCGTGCCTGCAAACCACTCCACGGGGATGAGAGCTGTTTCGTTGGCCACACCGGGATACAGTGTCTGCTCGATTTTCGAGAACGGTTCTGTGTACTGCTGGGGGAGGACTTACACAACCTCGGCCGAGAACGGAGCGGTGACCAATGGTTCAGTAAACGTTCCATTCCCTGATGGAAGGTCGGCTGTTTCGATCGACGGAACATACTGGCACACATGCGCAATTCTAGACAACGGCTCCATGAATTGCTGGGGACTAAACACGCATGGGCAGTGGGGGGATGGCAGCTGCAGCTCCTCCATTTCCAGCAGTGGATGTACTGGTGAGGATGGCAATGCTCCAGTCCATGTCAGTATTGCTGGTCCAGTATTGGCAATCGCGACCGGAGAGGAGTCTACATGCGCAATAGTTCAGAACTACAGCTTAGCTTGCTGGGGAGGACAAAGTGGGGAACTCGATGGAACTGGCGACGACCTCCTTCTCCCACACTGGATGAATTTCAACGGTGGTGCAGATTTGGCGTTCTCCGATCAGGATCACGATGGCGATGGAGTGTGGAACGACTTGGACACCCATATGGCAGGGGACGAGGATGGCGATGGGGTGCCAACTCCGTCCGATCCTTACCCATCTAATCCAGCTAGGTGGTTGGATTGCCCAGACGGGCAATGGGGGAGGCTGACATGCCATGACTCCCCGGCTGGACACTTCTCCCTGTCCGGTTCACTATACTACAATGAGTGCACCGCCGGATCTTACCAGCCAGATTCTGGACAGAATGCATGCCATCTTGCATCAGCTGGTAATTATGTTGAATCATCGGCTTCCGCAACTCAGACTCAATGTTCATCTGGAACTTATCAGGGAGGGGTGGGACAAACCGGTTGTATCGATACTTCCCCTGGAAACTGGAGCCAAGGTTCTGGAGGTTACGGCGAAGCTCCAGACTTTTCAGGCAACGCCCTGCCTAGGGTGAATCTCTCAGACAGGAGCGCCACATATCTGGGAGAGTTGAACGCAGGCCAAAATCCAGCCGATCACGGTGACTTTTTCGCTATAGAAGTCCCTCGTAGCAGCGGTGTTTCATTGGCCCTCACTAGTCCCAGCGGTGCGAACTTCGACATCTCGATATACAACTCATCGTTGTCACTTATGACTTCGAGCAACTCTTCATCTGGGTATGATGAGGTTTCGACCAACTCAACTGGATTCTCGGGCGACTCTATCGTCTTCATTCACGTGAATAGGACCTCCGGAAACGGATCCTACGAGATGGTACTCTGGCTATTCTCAACAGATGACGGAAGCCTCGTTGGCAACTCCTCATTCCAGATTCCCGCGGAGATCGGCGTCCGGCAATACCAGTGCTATCCTGGATCATACCAGCCAGGGTCTAGGCAATCAAGCTGCTTGGGCGCATCAGCCGGGAACTACGTCCCAACAAGCGGGTCTTCCTCTCAACTACAGTGTGAGCCCGGGACATATCAGCCGATGTACGGCCAAACTTCGTGCATAGAGGCATCAGCCGGGAACTACGTCCCATCAAGTGGGGCCTCCACTCAGACGCCAGCCTCTGCAGGATATTACGTACCGACCAACGGCTCCACTAGTCAGATTGCTTGTTTAGAGGGGACTTATCAAAACTCCACCGGACAGGCTTCTTGCATAGTCGCTGACGCAGGTTACTATGTTCCATCCAACGGATCCAGTGCCCAGACTCCCTGCTCTCCCGGGACATATCAGCCGTCCAACGGGTCCTCCTCGTGCTTGGAAGCTGACGCGGGACACTTCGTCTCCAACTCCTCCTCAACTAGTCAGGACGAATGCCCCCCTGGTAAATATCAGCCAAACACGGGACAATCATCTTGCTTGAACGCGTCTCCGGGCCACTATGTCCCATCCAGTGCTTCTACGGCACAGACTCCCTGCTCTGTGGGGGCCTATCAGCCTCTGCCGGGGCAGGACAAGTGTGATGGGGCATCCCCCGGACACTATGTTGACTCCGAAGGCTCATCCACACAAACACAATGTCCTCCGGGAACTTACCAACCGTATGGTAGTCAAACTAGCTGCTTAGATTCTCCAGCCGGGCACTACGTGGACTACAGTGCGGCAGTTTCCCCCACCCCTTGTCCTGCTGGGACATACAATCCTTCTATGGGGTCTAGCGATATTTCCGAGTGCCTAGACGCAGACCCGGGCCATTCGGTACCGTCAAACGGCTCAATATTACAGATACCCTGTACTTTAGGCCATTTCCAACCAAACCCGGGACAGACTTCGTGTCTAGAATCGGGACCCGGACATTTCGTACCAAGTAATGGTTCAATGACTCAGTATGAGTGTTCTGAGGGCACATACCAACCTTCATCGGCGGCAGGCAGCTGCTTAGATTCTCCAGCCGGGCACTACGTGGACTACAGTGCGGCAGTTTCCCCCACTCCCTGTCCTGCTGGGACATACAACCCCTCCGAGGGCTCTATTTCCTCGTCCTATTGCTTGGACGCCAACCCGGGGAACTATTCCTCTTCAGATGGACAAGGTCACCAAGAGCCCTGCTCTCCCGGGACATATCAGCCATCTTCTGGATCTACCTCTTGTATGGATGCTGACGAGGGCAACTATGTTCCAACAAACTCCTCCACCGGGCAGAACCCCTGCTCCCCTGGGTCCTACCAACCATCAACCGGTTCCGTGTCCTGTATTGAAGCAGATGCCGGGAACTATGTTGAAAGCCCCGGACAACCATCACAGACGCCTTGTTCCGAGGGGACATACAACCCCTCCGTTGGATCGAATTCCTCGGTCGACTGCAGTACTGCTGACCCTGGTCACTTCGTAGCCGAACCAGGCTCCGAATCCCAGACCCCCTGCTCCGAGGGGACATATCAGCCAAACTCAGGCAGAACGACGTGCGTGGATGCTGATCCGGGTCACTTTGTTAGCATCGATGGGTCGAGCAACCAGTCACAGTGCCCCGCTGGAACCTACAACCCTCAAACAGGAGCCACATCTCCCTCTGGGTGCCTCGATGCGGATCCCGGGAGCTTCGTCCAGTCACCTGCCAGTCCGGACCAGCAGAAGTGTAGTCCCGGAAGTTTCCAGCCCAATTCAGGACAGACATCATGCATTCCCACCCAACCGGGTTACTACGCGCCAAATGATGGCCAGAGTCAACAGACACCAGCTCCCCTTGACTTCTACGTCTCAGGGGCATCGAGTACAAGTTTGGAGCAGTGCCCAGAATCGCACATCACCCTTCGGGAAGGCGCAGAATCAGCCGACGACTGCTATTCAGATTTGGATGGGGACAGGATTCACGATGACATTGACGAGGATGATGATGGCGATGGTGTCGATGACGTTCATGACTACTGCCCTCAGGGCATGATGGGTTGGATCAGCATTACGGCCAATGACTATGACGCAGATGGGTGCAAAGACTCAGAAGAGGATGACGATGATGACAACGACGGATTCCCAGATTCCGAAGACGCCCTGCCTCTCAACTTTGGTGAATGGATAGATAGTGACATGGATGGAATTGGCGATAACTCCGACACCGATGACGACAATGACGGACTTTCTGACGCTGACGAGGAGGTTGCCGGATCCAATAGGCTTGATAGCGACACTGATGATGATAACTTCGAGGACGGCGTTGACGCATTCCCCACTGATCCTTCAGAGTGGTCCGATACGGACGGAGATGGGATAGGGGACAATGGAGACGCATTCCCCGAGGACCCAGAAAGGCACCTGGAACCTGACAGCACTGCAATGTACGTTTTCGCGGGCGCTTCTTTGGTCGCAATTTCGCTAATCGGACTCGGGGGGTGGATGATTATGCGCAGGAGGTCGGTCAGTGAGCCAGTTAAGGAATCGATACAAACAGAAGATGCGGACCTCATCGAAGAACCGGTCCTAATTCCAACTGCAACAGAGGAAAAATCTCATTTTGTCAGTGAGGTGTATGGAGAAACATATCCTGAGCCAGAGGAACCTCCTGCCCCCTCTATAATTTCAGCCCCAGAAGACGCTAGGATGAATGAGCATGGACAACTAGTCTGGGTCGACCTATCAGGCGAGGTCTACTGCCAGAATCCAGATGGCAGTGTGATGTCGTTTGACCCAATGTCGGGAACTTGGAAGCCCTTTGATCAGTAATTAGAGGACTATCGCATTGGCTCCCCATGCCAAGCCCCCCCCAAATGCTGCGGTAATGACAAGTGAGCCTGGCCCAACAACTCCCTCGTCGATAGCCTCTTTGAGTGCAAGTGGGACACTCGCACCGGCGGTATTGCCATACTTGTGAAGATTAGTAAAGGTCTTCGACATAGGGAGCCCGAGATTTTCCATCCCTGCCTCGATGATGTTGATGTTGGCTTGATGTGGGATTATTAGATCGACTTCTTCAAGGGTCCTGCCAACTTTTTCCAGGACCATTCTGACCGCTTCTGGAAACGCCTCTATCGCAAAGTTCCACACAGCCCTTCCATCCATGTGGAAGTATTGCATACCATCAACGAAACCCTCTGAGGGAATGGGGGTCCTGACTCCCCCTGCTGGAATCTCGATAACAGATGAGCCAGAACCATCAGACATGAGCCAAGAGCCCAGTACCCCTCTGCCGTCCTCAACCTCAGAGATTACTGCTGCACCAGCGCCATCGCCGAATAACACGCATGTAGTCCTGTCGTCCCAGTTAAGTATCCGGGAGTAAACCTCCGACCCGACCACTAGGACATTCTCATATCCAGGAGTGCCAGCATATCTGGACCCCACATCCAAAGCGTGAACCCAACCTGCGCAGACGGCATTAATGTCGAAGGCAGCGCATTCCGTGCATCCCAATTTATCCTGTACTATTCCAGCTGTTGATGACATGGGCACGTCGGGAGATGAAGTAGCCAGTATTAGCAAGTCAATATCAGAGGTTTTGAGACCCGCATCTTCTATCGCAATCTTGCAAGCCTCGACAGCAAGGTCAGAAGTTGAGACATCGGGATCAGCAATCCGCCTCTTCTTCATGCCCGTCTTCGTAGAAATCCATTCATCACTGGTCTCAACTATCTGAGCCCAGTCATCATTGCTCATCTCCCGAGGGGGGACATAAGAGCCGATTCCGACTATTCCCACCGATGCCACAACACCCTATCGAGAATGAGCGGACTTTCACTGTTGCTGAGTCAATCGTGCTTGACACATACGTTAGTGGCCTCTGAGAAGAATCCCAGACTCCACTTGCCACCTTCTCTCCCGACCCCGCTGTCTCCTACTCCGCCGAAGGGAGCTCTGAGGTCCCTGTGTAGCCAGGTATTGACCCAAACCATCCCTGTGTGTATTGAATCGGCAACCTTCTTGCCCCTACTGGTATCTCCCGTCCACACACTCCCAGCTAGTCCGTAACGAGTATTGTTGGCTATTCTGACGGCCTCTTCGTCATCATGGAATCGATGTACGGTGACCACTGGTCCGAAAATCTCCTCAGTTGAGCATCTGGAGTCCGTTTTTAGTCCTGAAACAACGGTGGGCGCAATCCAGTTTCCGCCCGCTAGGGGCTTTGGGAGACAAGGATAACCTCCAGTGAGAACAGTCCCTCCTTCTTCCTTGGCCAACTCGATATAACCCTCCACCTTCTTCAGATGTTCAGCGGAAATCAACGCCCCTAGTTCGGTCTGTTCGTCAGATGGATCGCCAATTTTCATTGACTCGACCTCTTCTATGAAACGCCCAACAAACAGATCATATATCCCATCTTGGACTAGTACCCTGCTACCACAAAGGCAAACCTGGCCTTGATTCATGAATCCTGAGCGCACCACTCCCTTGACTGCCAAATCAATGTCGCAGTCGTCCAGGACAATGCTGGAGTTTTTCCCCCCAAGCTCCAGACTAATCTTCTTGAATTGGGGTGCGGCTGCCTCTGCTACCTTGGAGCCAGTCAATGTCCCTCCTGTGAAGGAGACCAGATCTACATCCCGGTGGGATACCAATGTACTTCCAGCCCCCCGACCATCCCCGTGTACCAAATTTATCACTCCAGGGGGGAGTCCGACCTTGTCTACGACCTCCATGAGAAGGTTTGCAGTCATCGGAGTCAATTCACTGGGCTTGCAGACCACAGTATTACCCATTCCTATGGCAGGTGCAACCTTCCATGAAAGCAAGTACAGTGGTAGGTTCCATGGCGTAATCAGGGCTCCAACGCCAACTGGCTTGTGCGTGACAAAATTTGTAGCATCGGGCATCTCAAAGACCTCTCCTTGATGCTCTCTAACCATCTCTGCGAAAAACCTGAAATTAGATACTGATCTATGAGCATCGACCGCCCTAGCCAGAGAAATTGGCTTACCAGTGTCCCGGCTTTCGAGTGATGCTATGTCTTCGTATCTGGACTCTAGTTCATCTGCAATCTTGTCGAGCCAATCCGCTCTTTCTGACTGACTCGCTTCCCTCCACCCGGCCTGCGCATCCCTAGCAGCCAGAACTGCCGAGTCTACGTCTGAGGGACTTGAAAGTGGGACTCTGGCGAACTGTCTTCCCGTTGCAGGCTCAAGTACCTCGAGCCATTCATCTCCAGAATGCGCTTGGAATCTTCCATTGATGTAATTCATCAGATCCATCAGGAATCACCAATTCCCTCGTTGGAGAATGGATCCGATCTAGTCATGGCGGACGCATACTCCTTCCAATCCATGGTGAACCTGTCCCTGTCAGGGTCCCATTCGTCCCAAGTGACGACCTCTTCCAAAGCCCCTCTGTACATCTCTGGGACGATCCCCGGAACAATGAATGCCTTCTGCCTGTGAAGGGGGTATGGATTCCTAAGGGTGATTCCGAGGACTCCAAGCACGGCCCTCGCTACATACCAAGTTGCCTGGCTATTCCAACCATGGGCTATCTTGATCACTATTCCCAAGCCATTTGGCCAATCTGGATGAATCACGGAGAGTCCGAGAAGTCCGTCCGCGCCTTCCTTGGCTAGCAGGCTTCCTCCTCCTGCCTTCAGGCAGGTTGAGTCAAGTCTATTGAATCCGCCAACAAGATCAGGGCCCCTATTCATCGCTTCCCAAATCCAATCATCGTTTTTACGATTGGCAAGTCCTGCGAACATCACTGCAAGCTCATCGACAGTGTTCGAGACCGTAGGGAAGCCACATCCATCCTTCGCCACTCTAAGTGGCTCCCAGTCTGGTTTGCCCATATAGTCGCGAAGAACGTCGAGGTATAGTGGAAACCAGGGGGAACTAGGCAGTGTATAACCAGCTCTGTTTATTCCCATTTTCCGCATTCCCTTGAGGATAGCTGCATGTTCTCCCGAGCAGGTGTGAAACCATCTTCGGGGCCTCCTAACCTGTCTACCAAATTGAATTAGGGGCACATCCAGTGGGCATTGCATTAATCCCCACTCAGATTCGGAAAGAAGGGATTGAGCGGTAGCAACATGTTCCGTATCCCCATTGTGTGAAGAACAGGAGATCGCTTTCTGGGACCAATCCATATCGTCTAGAACTTCTACGAACGGCTTCATCATGAACGGCTTCATCATGGAACGACCGTAAACCAGAACGTTGCCTCCGAAGGAATGTACTATCTCGTTCCCATGGGCCCACGCAATTGCTCCATGGATGGTATTCTCAGAAACGTCCATTCTTCTGAAATCGACCAGAGGCTCCCATTCAACGTCTCTCCCAGTGGCTATACCCTCATGCCTCTCTCCCAGTGGTGTTGAAGGGAAAAGTGCAGAACCAGGCCTACCGGATGAAACCGATGAGGGCTGTTCCTTCTTCGCAGTCATGCCACACCATCTCCATTCACACGCGGGGCGACTTCAGTCATGAATGCCGCCATGTCCCTCTTCACTCTCTCGTTATCGTGATTGAAGAAATCAAACCAGCACATCAGACGGTCACTAGAATCATAGCGCTCCCCGATTTGCCGCGCCACCTCACTAACATTCCCAATAACGGCGTTGTCAACGGCGAGCTCAACCTTCGATGGATCAATGGTGCCCTCTAGGGCGTTCCAGTATGTGCCGAGAGCGGCCCGCGCTTCTTCACGTGCTGCTTTGCTCCGCTGGTCATCAGAGAGCCCAGCTTCATTGTTGAGGAACACCATAACTGTCCTAGGCATCATCGATCTTTCCCAGCTCCCTCCATCCGAGTGATAGCACTCTGACATCCTTTCATGAGTTGACTCTATGACATGCGGAGGAGTGATGGAGAGATTGAATACTTGGACCGGCATCCACTTGTTTACCTCGACTTGCAATCTGGGATCATGACTTCCAAGAACTAGATTCAGAAGCTCTCTTCGCCACTCTTGTGGTATGGTTTTGATATCCTCAAATTGGTATCTCGGGGCTATCTCAACTTCATCAGGCGGTGACTCAAGTCCCCTGACACGAATCGCTGCCCCTTGGACGGCCTCCCAATCCTCATCACTCCGGAAATTCGCCCTACTCAGTATGGTCTCCCTGATATCCTCGGTCGAAATTATATCCCCTCTGAGGAGTCTGAGGAATATCTCTGAGGCCTCAGCGAAAACTTGCCCTCTCAGAGCAGGCCATGCAGCTTCCTCGACCTCGTCTCGGGGGACAATGCCATAGGGCCTAGCCATGAATTCAAACCTCCCAGCGCTGAAACCAATATGCAAGCGCCGCCCCTCATCAGGGTTCATTCCATGAAGTGCAAGGAATGACCCCACTCTCTCAGCCTGGGCAATCGGACCACCAGAAGCTAGAATCGACATAACGGCACTGCCAACCTCAATTCTATTTGTCCTTGACAACATTGTCTGGGCAATCTGGAAGAAGTCGGTGCAAAGGCCAACCTCACCCGGATAGTGAGGGACCACAGGTTTTGAGTTCTGCTTCTGTACTTCTGTCGACAAGTGGGCTTGAGCTACCCAACCGATCCCGAATCCAAGGTCATCAGCAAGCTCAACCTGCTCAAAGAAACTCGAGTACATCTCAGTCTCGGAGGGGGTGTAACCAGTGGTGTCCGGGGTCTGTGAAATCGAGAAGAAAATGTCAAATTCCATTTAATCACTCAAATTGACCGCATTCTTCCGCCATCTACGGCAAGACTGACGCCACGAACCGCTCCACTGGAGGGGAGGCAGAGCCATGTTACAGCCACTGCCGTCTCCAAAGGTTCGACCAAACGCTGTATGGGCACTCCTCCCAGCCAGCTATCTCTTACCTCGACAATGCTTTTCCCAGTCTTAACAGAAATGGAGTCAGCCAGTGAATCTAGCCTGTCTGTATCTGTGAATCCCGGCAAGATGTTGTTGATAGTAATGCAGGAGGGTAGCTCCCTTGAGAGTGATTTGGACCAAGACGCCATGGCCCCACGCAGCGTATTGGATAGTCCGATATTGTCTATCGGCTCTCTCACGGATGTGGAAATTATGTTTACGATTCTGCCATTACCATCTCTTTCCATTCCAGGCACTAGGGCTTTAGTTAGTGTGTGCGCGGCATGAAGGTGCCTCTTGAATGGGCCAATGAAGTCGTCCACCGTGTTTTCCAGGAGCGGGCCTCCGGGGGGCCCTCCAGAATTGTTAACCAGGATGTGAATAGTCCCGATATTCATCATCGCCCGAGATACAGCTTCGGTATTTTCTAGATCCAACTCTATGGACCTATGACCTTCCCCATGCATCTCCCCAACTAATGACTCTAGGTCATCCGCCGATCTAGCACAAGCAATGACTTTTGCCCCAGCTCTTGCGAGCATCAATGCAACGGCCCTACCTATTCCCTTTGAAGCACCGCACACCAACGCATTTTTTCCTTCCAATATTCCTTCTGCGAAGGGAAACTCCTTTCCTAACAAATTCCGACTCATTTTTTCACCTAATCAACATAATGGGCATACGTCTGGCGACTCAGTTTTTCCCGGACTACCTCGAGTATTTCCTCGGGTGCATTTCTGAACGTCGGGTGCTCTCCCTCTCCTTGGGCCTGCCGCATATCGGACCATCGCCCGTCATCATATGCCATCAGTGCTTCCTTCATCAGAACTCCTGAAAGCACCAGGGTTTCGTAACATAGGTCCTCGTATGTCATGCCCCTCCTTACAGGGACCTCTCTTTTGAGTAGCATTTCCCCTGTGTCTATTCCATTGTCACAGAAATGGCACGTAGAACCAATCCTTATGTCGTGGTAGACCGACCATGCCGGAGATGCCGAACCCCTGCATTCGGGAAGTAGTCCCGGATGGGAATTTATCACGCCATGTTTGGGGTAATCGAGAATATCTCCTCTGATTATCCTAGTTCCCCCGAAGACAATCAAATCAAGCTCTTTCCCTTCGATGTGAGGCATTACCTGTGGCGATTTGTGTATGTCGACAGTGACCACGGGTATCCCGTTCTCTTGGGACTGTTCCTCTATGGTGGGCGCAATCGGATTCCCCGCTATCCTCTCCAGGAACTTTTCTCTTTCTTCATCGCCGATCGGGGAATCTTCCTCAATGATTATTTCTGGAACGAATCCCTCTGAGAGTATTTGTCGAAGCATCTCCCGGCCATACGGGTGCTCCTTGAGGAGCAGAAATGCAAACCTCGGCTTCGCCATAGACCTCGTCTAGCGGAGGGGCCATGGATACCCGTTATTTTCGGTTCATGAGTATTGTACGGATCAAGGAGTTACGCGACTCCTATCTCGTGGGAAAAGAACCACTTCACGCACATTCCCAGCCCCAGTTAAAACCATCAGAAGCCGTGCTACGCCAAGGCCCCAACCGGCATGCGGGGGTGCACCATAGCGGAACCCATCGGTGTAGAAAGTGAAGTCTTTCGGCTCGAGGCCCATGTTTCTGAGATTCTGCTCTAAAACATCAACACGATGCTCTCTCGCGCCGCCGCTGGTCATCTCGTCACGCCCATAGTTAAGGTCGAATCCCCTGCTGAGCTGACCGCCAGTAGAACCCTTCTCCTCCTCCTTATGGTGGATGTAGAATGGTTTCATCGCCATCGGCCATCTGGGCAGGAAGTGGAATCCGGGGTACTTAGCAGCTATCAGGTCACAGTGGTGGCTTTCAATATCGTCGCCCCATTCGATCTCGCCACCCCCTTCCTTCACTATCTCAATGGCATCACAGTAGGGTATTCTCGGAAACGGAACACTTGGGATTTCTACGGAAACAGGATCTAGGCCCTGACTTGCTCTGAATTCATTGACGACTTCCATGAGTCCCTGGTCATTCGACGAAACCTCGGTCCAGATGTGGTGAATCATCCTCTCCTGCACGCCCATCACATCTTCGTCATCCATCCAAGCACCTTCTATGTCGAAGGAGATGAATTCGTTTAGGTGCCGATAAGTATCGTGCTTCTCCGCCCTGAAGGCAGGACCAATCTCGAAAACCCTCTCGAGTCCACCTAGGACCGCTAGCTGCTTGTACAACTGAGGACTCTGGGACAGGTAGGCATCAGTCTCGAAATACTTCATCGGGAACAGGTTAGTCCCACCTTCTGCAGCTGCAGCAATAATCTTCGGACTATTGATTTCCTGGAAACCCTCCTTGATCAGGTGGTCCCTGCCATACTGAAGGACCTTGGATCTCAATTGGAACATCGCGTTTACGTGGGCCCGCCTGAGATCTAGGTGCCTATTGTCGAGCCTAACATCAAGTCCGACCTGGACATCATCAGTGACTCCAACTGGCAAGGGGGTGGCGGCCACTGCTAGTACGGAGCCAGAAGAAACGCTAACCTCGTACTCCGGCGGCGGGATTGGTTCTCCCTCGGCAACCTTGGGTGGCCTTTTCTGGGCCACTACTCCTGTAACTTGGATGGTAGATTCACGAGAAGCTGCCTGAATCGAGTCGAAGCTACCCTCGTCCATATTGTCCTTCTTCAGGAATGCCTGTATGCGCCCTGTCCCATCACGTAACATGAGGAAGCAAATTGCGCCCCTGCCTCTGACGGTTTCCGCGTACCCGGCTATTGTTACCTCTGAGCCCACCATGGAGGAACCGTTCTGTGAAACCTGTCCAATGGTATGGGTCCGGTACGATGTAGGCTCCCACGATGTACTGTCGCGCATGCCCCTCGGAACAGGTCCGTGTTATCAACGGTGCTCATTCCTCTTCGGAAGTAGCCACCTTGGCCGCTATTAGCAGAAGTGCCGTGTGCCCAATAGGCGTGTTTCCAGGCCTGACTCCACCCTTGCTGGCCTTTACCCATCTACGTTCAATCATTTCTCCGGCCCACTCGATTACTAGTCCGTAATCCTGGGCGGTATCCCATGATTTTTCCAGTTGCGAGGTAGTGGGGCAGTAGCAAGCTATCCGCCCGCCCGCCCTCATCAGAGGCTCCACTATTGGAATTACGAGCCATGGCTCTGCCACATCGATAATTGCCGCATCGAGCTCCCCACAAATGTCAGAGACCACAGTTCCAACCTCGACGAGATCTCCGTCAATCAAGTGCCAGTCAGGAAACTCTGGTAGTATCTCAGACAGCCTATCCATGTTGATACGTCCAACCTCAGCGTGCTCTGGTCGCGACTCCACAGAGATAAGAGTCCCAGAAGAGCCCATCACATTAGCTAGGTGCATGGCAAGTCCTGCGGAGCCATGGCCCCCCTCTAGAACCCTCGAACCAACCCCGATCCCCATCCAGGAAATCAGAAAACCCGAGTCCTTCGCACCAATAACTTGGGCCCTCCGGGCCATGTTTCTCCGGGCCTCCGGGAGAGACGGATCGACTATTGTGAGAGATTTCTGTCCGACGGTGATCCTATCTCCAAGGGAGTATCCATCTAGGAGCTTCTCCGCATCAAATCTGCCAAGCCCCTTCACCTTAACTTCCCCGGGGGCGCGCCTAAGCAGATACGCCCTGCCATCGTCCTCTCTGAGAGCCAACCACTCGCCACTCACGTTATGCCGAGGACTTCCAGAATATCAATTACTATGGCGGCTCTTTAGAGCCGTCCCCAATGAACTTGGATGCATCACGGTTATACCAACGTTCACAACGCCTCAAACGATGAGAGTTACCACCCTGCGGCCTGTCATCCATGCCCTCACAGTAACCGGGCTGGTGATTCTAATGTCCTATTCTGGGGCATTCTCCTTCGATTCCGAAGAAGAACCACGTCAGCAACTCCGTCAAGATGCAGTAAAGATGTATGCCACAAGCCCCGGACACACAGTCTTCGGGGAATATGTCGGTGCGCACTGGTGCGGACCTTGCATGAGTAGTGCGTCGCCCTCGCTGGATAACCTGAAGACTTCCAATCCAGAGGACTTCACTTTCGTCTCATTCTTCGAGGCATCTTCTGGCGGATGGCCATCTGACGGCCCGATTAATCGGAGGAGCCACATCATGGCAGCATCCTCTGGCTATCCGACATTCTCATTCGCCGATAAGCAATCTGGTACATGCTACAAGGTCGGAGCCGGTGGGACGAACTACTACGATGCCGACTACTCGGCCGGAGGCTGCATGGACTCCGATGTTTCCAACTATGCCATGGTTCTGAGTGCCGATCACGACTCAACTACCGATGAGGTCACGATCACAGTCGACTCAACATATCTCGGCACTCAGTCATCAGTCAGCGTCTACCTTTTCGCAGCAGTTACGGAGAAGGTTGGTGGTGATGCATATGACAACGGTGTCAGGCCTCATCACAACTTCAGGGACTGGCTGCTCAACAGCGGAAACAACGGATTCGAGCAACTGACCCTTACTCCAAACAACCCCGTTCAGAAGTCATGGACAGTCCCAATTAGCCTAGTTAGGGCGGCCGGCGGATACACTCAATTCGAGAATTTCTGGCCGGTTGTGGCACTCATGGATGGCCCTCACAGTTCCTACAACAATTTCCTCTCATCAGCAGATCTCGACATGATCCCTCTGGTTGACGTCGGAGTCTCGGACTTCTCAATCTCAAATGCCAATGGAAACTCGGGATTCAAGCAGGGGGACACATTGGAACTCCGGGTAGAGGCCACGAATAACGGAGTCGACCCATACAGTGATGGGGGCCAGATATCCATCCTGAGGATGGACGGTTCGGACGAGATCGAGATTGCATCGACTGGCCTGGTAAACCTCGGAGTGGGCTCCACACAGACATTCAGTACTTCATTCCAGACTAATGATATTGAGATGGTAAACCTGGGCTCAACTTCATTCAGAGTAAGGATAACAGGATTAGAGGGGGACAGGGTTGCCTCGAACAACGCCATGGATGAATACGCGATTCACGACCTCCCTCCCACCCCAAGCCAGCCGGCCGCGATTTCCAGTACAACCATAGACAGGGGCAGCTCGGTCCAATTCGAAACAAATGCCATTCCAAATGACATGGTAGATGACACTAGCTCGATGAACCCAATACTGCAGTATAGCCCAGCCGGAGGGGACCTATGGGATGACTCATGGATTAGAGATGCGGAACTTCTGGGCTCGGGGGACAATGCCAGATATCTGCACACCATAGATACCCCACTGAGTGCTCAGATTGGAGACTATGACCTGAGGGTCAAGTGGACAGACTCATCGGGACAGGTAAGCGACTGGCTGGTTTACGAAAACGCATTTGATCTGAGAAACTCATTGCCAACAGTCCTCGGCAACGGCGATTCCGAATTCGCTGGGACGCCCACTGTGAAGGTCGATACCGATGAGAGAATTTCCGTATTCGGCCTGGTAATGGATGCCGAGACTCCCCTGTCACTCTTGGAAATAGACAGCAGTTCCTCAAGCTTCATCGAGTGGGACCCAATTAACTGGGAGATAGTGGTTAGATTCAGCCAGGTCATTTTGGACAGCCAAGGAAACCCAGTGCCACAGGGAATACAATTGACGATTAGCGATGGCGATGATACGAATAGCGGACTGTTAATGTTCAACGTCATTGAAAACGGGGCCCCACGTTGGTCCCCAATTCCCACACAATCGTTCAATGAAGGAAGCTCATCCAGTCTAGGCCTGACGACCTTCCTATCCGACACTAATGGCAACGGGCAGCAAGTATCAGTGGCTGGCATATCGTTGGAACTAATTTCAATATCGGACGAGTCCCTGGTTGAGGCTAATATCTACGGCCAGACCCTGAACATCAATGCTCTCGACGACGACGGCTTCGGGATGGTCGACATCATGGTGAGGGCCGACGATGGCAATATGGTCTCTGACACAATTATCACATTCCATGTCCTCAATGTCAATGACGCGCCTAGGATTGACTCATCCGAACTTGAGAGCATCATGCTCAAGGTGGGAGAGGAGTTCGAGTACAACCTTTTGGAAATGATCACAGATGTGGACGATCCCGACGACGAGATTTGGGTGACCGCATCTAATGTCGTCCCCGGTGCTGTAATGTTCAGCCCCATATCTGGAATCCTATCTGCGAGTTGGCAAGAGGCAGGTCAGCAGATCGTCTCGGTAACGATGGAGGACAGGCATGGTGAGTCGTCCTCAATGGACATCATATTCACAGTAGTCGACGATCTGCCACTGGAATGGGAATCTGACCTCGAGATATCCATCGATACTCAGGATTATGGGACTAATCCAACAGTGCATATTCAGAATGTCGGGGAACTAGAATTGTCCGAAATAGAAGTGAGATGGACGGTTTGCAACAGCATTACTGGAATCTGCCACTCGGCAGGCACATCCTACAATCTTGGGCCATTCATCATCCTCCCATTGGGTGGGGAGGGGCTCGGGGCTGGGGACTACTTCACCCTGAGTGTCTTCGCAGTAGATCAGGATGGTTTTGACAGAGCCACACAAACCCAATTCAAGACCTTCGCCACCAAGCCATCCGAAGTGACAGAATCACCAGAAGAGGAACAGGATACAGACTCCACATCATCCTCATCGATTTCACTACTAACTGTCGGAATTGCAGGCTCTGCACTCCTTGTCCTTGTGGCACTAGCACTCGGTCTAGCGGTCGTGCTCAGGAGAAAACAGGAGGTATACGATTATGACAGCTATGAGAGCGGTTACGAAAGCCAGCGGCGAGGTACGCCCGCTATCACGCCCCCAAGGCCTCCCGGACTTGCCCCACCACCGCCTCCAATCTCTCCCAAACTGCCTCCTGAGGGGCTCCCCGAAGGCTGGTCCATGGAACAGTGGCATTACTACGGAGAAGAGTACCTAAGTAGGAGAAAGTGAACATTTCCCATATTCACTTCCCTAACACACCTTCAAGAAGGTGTCAGCCTCAGCAAGGGCTGCGGAGGGTGCATTATGTCCGACGATTCAGAATCCCAAGACACGTCCCCAGAGTCCCCCGTGGATCATCTGGACTCGTGGGAAGAGGGTCCAGCATTCGGAATTGGAGAGGACAAGGACCCCATTTGCGAGACTCCCGTGGAGGAGTGGATAGATGGCGTCGATATCGCCTCCACGGCTGCTGTCCCCATCCCAGATAATTTGGTAGATCAGGTAATCGGGCAGGAAGCTGCCTCAATCGTCGTACGCAAGGCAGCAGAGCAACGTCGACACATGATAATGGTGGGCGATCCAGGTACGGGCAAGTCTATGCTCGCCCGCTCAATGACAGAGTTCCTCCCAAAGGACAGCCTCGAGGACATTCTTGTATACAGGAACACGGAGGATGAGAACGAGCCAAGGGTCAGGACTGTTCCCGCTGGAAGGGGATCTGCGATTATCTCGGAGAGGAAGGCGCAGATAAGGCTACAGAGGGAGCGCACAAATCGGACCCTTCTGTTCGTCGTAATGGTGATTGGCGCTGCCTTAATTCTCGCAGTATTGCAAACAGGCGACATTATGACCCTAATCTTCGGCTCATTCCTGCTGATTTTTGGTTACTTCTTCCTGAGGACCAGACTGACGGCCGGCGACGAGTCAAACATCCCAAAACTCCTGATAAAGAGAGGCAGAAACGATGACCCTCCATTTATTGATGCGACCGGCACTCTGGCTGGAGCGCTCCTCGGCGACGTCAGGCACGACCCGTTTCAGTCTGGTGCCGATCTAGCCACTCCTGCTCACGAGAGGGTTGAGCCAGGAGCAGTTCACCGGGCCAACAAAGGGGTCCTCTACATAGATGAGATTAGGATGCTCAGGATGGAGGAGCAGCAGGCACTCCTAGTGGCGATGCAAGAGGGCGAACTCTCCATCAGCGGCCGTTCAGAGAGGTCATCTGGTGCACTCACCAAGTCAGAACCAGTCCCTACCAACTTCATACTTGTGGCAGCAGGAAACCTCGACAGCATTCAGCAGATGCACCCTGCACTTAGGAGCAGAATCAGAGGTTACGGATACGAGGTCTACGTAAACTCGGATATGAGGGACACGGAGAGAAACCGCAGGAGGCTAATCAGGTTCATCGCTCAGGAGGTAAGGAACGAGCAGAACAAGGACTCGGGTCGCGCCATTCCACACTTCAACCGGGACTCGATGGGACTGATTCTGAAGGAGGCGCAGAGGCGTAGTGGAAGGAGGGGCAGGTTGTCCCTCAGACTGAGGGAGTTAGGTGGCCTCGTGCGAATCGCAGGAGACCTGGCTTCTGAGGAGGGAGCCGATCTGGTGGGTGCAGAGCACATCGCACGTGCCAGGGCAATCGCAAAGCCACTAGAGCAGCAGGTAGCTGACAGGTATCTGGAACGGCAGTCAGAATACGCCATGTTGGTAAACCGGGGAACCAGAGTTGGCAGGATAAACGGGCTAGCGGTATTGGGGGCCGATAGCGGCCTCTCTGATTTCTCGGGAGTGGTGCTCCCCGTCGAGGCCATGGTAACGCCTGCTCAAGGTCGTTCCGGGCAGGTCATCGCGACAGGCGGACTCTCAGACATGGCAAAGGAGAGCGTAACGAACATCAGTGCTGTAGTCAAGAAGCTGACAGGCAAGGACATCAAAGACTTCGATCTCCACGTCCAATTTCCAGGCACCCACAATGTTGATGGAGACAGTGCCTCGATAACCATGGCTACCGCTATCATTAGTGCTTTCGAGGGCGTACCCATAGAGCAGAACCTGGCTATGACCGGCTCTCTCTCGGTTAGGGGGGAAGTCCTTCCAATCGGAGGTGTGACCGCAAAGATAGAGGCCGCAGCGAAGGCGGGCATTGAGACTGTAATTATCCCACGTGCAAACCTACAGGATGTTCTGATTGACGAGAAGTACGAGTCAATGGTCAAGATTCACCCCGTAGACTCTCTGGATGAGGTGCTGCAGTTCGCATTGGTGGGTGCAGAGGAGAAGGTTAGCCTAGTGGAGCGTCTGGCCAAGGTCATTGACACATTCACTTCACAAACCGACAAGCAACCATCGGCATAGAATGACCGCTCTAACTAAGTCCCTGTTCGCATCCCTCGGTCGGGGGATGTGGTGCCAGAGTCGATACCCGCGGTCGTAGCGCATGGGGGGGCCGGTCCGGGCCCGGACAGGCAAAAGAACGTGGAAGCCGCTGTGAAAGTCGCAGCCGACATGCTCGAGTCAGGCGCATCTGCTCTCGAGGCAGCAGTCGAGGCATGTGTGATTTTGGAGGACGACCCAGTCTTCAACGCAGGAACGGGAGGTGTTTTCCGTAATGATGGCTCAGTTCTTCTGGACGCGTCTCTGCACGTCAGTGACGGCAGGATGGGTTTCGTAATAGCAATGGAAGACACCCCCAATCCAATCCGAGTCGCAGCCGACCTACTCGACGAGCCGATCAATGGACTAACGGGCGTGGGGGCCAGGGACTGGGCGGACTCCAGGGGTCACAAAAGGGACCGTGTCGAGGGAAGGCCGCCCGCAGAAGGGATAGGCGATACTGTAGGGGTGATAGCCCGGGACTCGACGGGTGCCATGGCTTGTGCAACAAGCACGGGTGGCTGCAGCTACAGGCCCCCGGGCCGAGTCGGAGACGTCCCCCTACCAGGGTGTGGCTTCTGGGCTTCTGGGGACCTATCAGTCGCAGCCACAGGAGAGGGCGAGGCCATCACGACCGCGCTTCTGAGTTACAAGGTCAGTGAGAGGGTTCTCCAAAACGGAGACACCCTCTCAGAAGCCATGTCGTGGGGAATTTCCGAACTCATCGAAGAGGGAGTATCAGTGGGGCTGATATCACTGGGCAGGGATGGCCCAGGAGAGGGCCTTTCCAACACTGACATGCCATGGGCTGAATGGCACGGTTGAGTAAGATACAGATTCGCCACAGGGATGCGCTTAAGGAGCACTCACCGGTCGCTGGCAACTGGGGATTGGCTTGGCAGACATAGAAGCGAGGATTCAGCAGATAGCCCAGGTACTTGGGCAGTTGGACGACAGCCAGGTTCCACGTAACATCAGGGCCTCGGCCAAGGAGTCGGTAGATAAGTGGCTCCTGAACAAGGACAAGGACATGGATGTAAGGCTCGGAATGACCGCCTCGAAGTTAGACGAGATATTCAATGACACGAACCTCCCTATTCACTATGGCCCGCTTTGTCTTCAGATACAGACTGCACTAGAGACCCTCATGGCAGAGGTCAAACGCTCATGATTGAGAATCCCTGAAAGAAACAGGGCTATGCGTAATCAAACGCCCTGACGTCTCTCAGCCGACTTGGGCCTGAAGTTCTTGTAGCCACACTTTCGGCATGCGCCGGGCTTCTTGTTTCCCCTGTGTGTAGCCGAGCACTTCATGCAAATCCACTTCTTCAGAAGTCGCGCCTCTGCGACTGGGTGCCTCTGAGCCATGAGACCGCCGACCTACCTGCCCTTCATAACCGCTTCGTGAGCAATACCCCGCCTTTTTGCACCTAACGCTTCCAAAGCATTCAAGCACCCGCAGTAGCGCCCCAATCTACGGTGCCTGCTAGCGTCGTGCTCGGAGCCCAGTGGGGGGACGAGGGAAAGGGGAAGGCGATAGACCAGCTAGCGGCAGATTCCACATGGGCTGTCAGGTTCCAGGGAGGGAATAATGCCGGCCACACAATAGTGCTCGGCGATACTACCTTGAAGCTTCACCAGATTCCATCTGGGGTGACCGAGCTGAACTGCAATTTGGTCCTCGGCGATGGCATGGTTATCGATCCATGGGTACTCGAACAGGAGCTAGACAGGTGGAAGGAACTCACAGGGGAGAGTCCTGAGGGGAACCGCCTTTTCATCAGTGAGAGAGCATCCGTGATACTCCCCTTCCACAGGATGTACGATAGCGCGGACAAGGTCGTCGGAACCACTGGCAGGGGGATAGGGCCAGCATACAGGGACAGGATTGAGAGGGTCGGCATCAGATTCGTTGACTTGGGGGCCGTCGTTTCGGATCAGACGAAGATTTCCGAGACGGTGGACAGGATGAACAAGCAACTAGCCTCAGTGGGGGTAGAGGACAGGATTGAGGCAGAATCACTCAAGTCCGATCTGCAGTGGATTATCGACAGGTTCGGAGGTGCGATTAGGCATACAGGGCTGATGGTCGATAAGGCACTCATGGAGGGGGAGAACATTCTCCTAGAGGGAGCTCAAGGGGCCATGTTAGACATCGACCAGGGGACATATCCATTCGTGACTTCCTCGGTGACCAGCAGGGCCAACGCGACACATGGGGCCGGAATTCACCCGGGACATGTCACACAGTGCTTCGGGATTTCCAAGGCCTACACCACTAGAGTCGGTAATGGCCCTTTCCCAACCGAGCTACCCTACGAGGACGGACCTGGAAACCACATGGCCATGGTCGGCCACGAGTTTGGCACCACAACGGGCAGGCCCAGAAGGACAGGGTGGCTGGATATGGTTGCCCTCAGGGACAGTCACAGGATAAACGGATACACTGGGATAGTATTGACCAAACTGGATGTGTTGGGGGGCCTCGAGGAGATCAAGATTTGCACAGGATACGAATTGGATGGGAAAGTAATCGATGTCATGCCCACCAGCTGTGACGACTTGGCCAGGTGCACCCCGGTTTACGAGACTCACCCTGGTTTCCCCGCGCTGTCCGATGACGAGTGGATAGCAATGGCAGACGAATCCAGGACATCCGGGTCCGGACTCAAGGCGATGCCAGAGGTCCCACTCAGTTACGTTCGCAGGATAGAGGAGCTGTCAGGCATACCCGTTGTAAGCGTCGGAGTCGGCCCAGACAGGAGGGCCTCGATAGCTAGCGCAGGAGGCCCCTTCGACGTCGCCCCTGTCGAGGCAACCTTCTAATCGACTGACTAAGGCGGGAAAACATGGGATTCAAGTCCAATGCCCGTAAGAGGCGCAAGGAGGCCGGGATTGATTCCAAGTCCTCTTCCAAGTCCGACGAGGAGTACGTGGGTGAGGCAAGGTGCGATGTCGCAGGATGTCAGAACTGGGCCGACAAGAAGGTAGGGGGCAGGAAACTCGCATTCGACAGGGCAGCTGACGTATGGGGGGAGTCGGGCCTGAGTAAGGATTCTCGAAGGATTACGGTATGCAAGTCGTGCTACAGGCACTGGAAGAAGTCCAAGAAGGACGAGCCAACCGAGTGGTCCTAATCGAAATTACTCAACAGTAACAATGTTAGATGGGTGCCACCAGCGAGTAGCATGTCCGAACAACCCACGAATGAGCCGATATTGGGATATTCCCCGGGCAGTGCCGAGAGAGAGTCTCTGATGATGGAGATTGACAGGCAGATGTCCGAGGTAATCGAGATCCCCTGCATCATCAATGGCGAGGAAGTCTACACGGGTACCACGACAACACAGGTCATCCCCCACAAACACGACCATGTGCTCGCAAAGGTGCATTTGGCAGGCAGAGACCAGATGGAGGCGGCATGTGAGGCCGCCGTGTCCGCTCAGAGTGATTGGATAGCAATGGGGCTGGATGCACGATGCGAGATTTTCGAGAGATGTGCTGATTTACTCGCCGGTGACTGGAGGATGAGGGTGAATGCGTCTACCATGCTCAATCAGTCCAAGACCGCCTTCCAAGCAGAGATTGACGCCGCATGCGAACTTATCGACTTCTGGAGGTTCAACTGCCACTACGCAAGGGGCTTCCACGACGACTTCCAGCCATTGGTCTCACCCGAGGGCGTCCAGAACTCAACGGACATCCGCCCCCTCGAGGGCTTCGTCCTTTCGATAACTCCCTTCAATTTCTCAAGTATCGCTGCGAACCTGCCCAGCGCCCCGGCTATCGTCGGGGGCACCGGCGTCTGGAAGCCCAGTAGAAACTCATACCTCTCCAACTACGTCCTCATGCAACTGATGATGGAGGCAGGACTCCCTCCCGGTGTCATCAATTTCCTGCCAGGTTCTGGCGCTGAGATAACTGAGGTGGCACTATCCAACCCGGACTTCGCAGGACTGCACTTCACCGGATCGACCGCTACATTCCAGGGTCTCTGGCAGGAGATAGGACTCGCTCTGCCCGACCTCAGATCCTATCCAAGGATAGTCGGCGAGACAGGGGGAAAGGACTTCGTCGTCGCCCACCCAGACTGCGACAGGAGGGGCCTCATGGTCGCACTACTAAGGGGGGCCTTCGAGTACCAGGGTCAGAAATGCTCGGCAGCGAGCCGAGCATACATACCCCGCTCCGTCTGGGACGGGATTTCTGCGGACCTCATAAGCGAGATTGGCAAGGTAAAGATGGGCGACGCCCGGGACTTCACCAACTTCATGACTGCCGTGATCGACAAGAGGGCATTCGACAAGATTTCTGGATACATCGACAGGGCCTCGGAAAGGGAAACCTGCGAAATCGTCTGCGGAGGGGGGTACGACGACTCGGTTGGATACTTCATCGAGCCTACCATTATCCTGACCAAGGACCCAAACTCAGAGTCTATGATAGAGGAGATTTTCGGACCCGTACTTACGGTCTACATATACGAGGACGATGACTTCGAGGAGGTCCTGGGGATTTGTGACAAAGCCTCCCCCTACGCTCTAACTGGGTCAATATTCTCAAGCTCTGAGGAGAACGTCCAGAAGGCCTACGAGGCCCTCAGGTTCACTGCCGGGAACTTCTACATCAACGACAAGCCAACCGGGGCCGTGGTGGCCCAGCAGCCATTCGGGGGAGCCAGGGCGTCTGGCACCAACGACAAGGCCGGAGGGCCTCTCAACCTGCTCCGGTGGATATCGCCACGCTCAGTCAAGAGGGCCCTCGACATACCCCAGGACTGGACATATCCGTTCATGGGAGCGGACGAATGAGGTCCCAACATTGAAAATCCTGTTTCCTAAGGGGTGAATGGGGAGCTTAGTGCTGAGAGGTCGCTGCGAGGCGACGACCCTTTGACCTGATCTGGGTAATACCAGCGGAGGGAGAGAAATGGATACGAACATCGCATACGGATTGATGATTGCAACGCTGGGTGTCTTCGGTTACATCGGATACCGAGCATCGAATGCCAAGGTGATCGAGGCCGATGACTACCTCTCGGCCAGGGGCTCGCAGGACTGGCTGCGAATCGGGCTGAGCCTGTTCGCCTCCGGGATGGGGATATGGATCCTTTTCGCCCCATCTGAGGTCGGATACTACGGCGGTTTCTGGGATGTCGTCGGCTACGCCGTCTCCGCGTCCACGCCATTCCTACTTCTGGCGTATGTCGGGCCGATGATCCGTGAGAGGCTGCCGTCTGGAGTGACTCTGGCGGACTATGTGCGCATCCGCCTAGGCAGGCCAATGCAGGTCTATGTGGGATTGATTTCGGTGCTCTACATGTTCACCTTCCTTTTTGCCGAATTTACCGCTATAGGAAAGGCGATGGAAACCCTCTCTGAGATGGAACCACTCATCCCCATGAGCATGGTGGGAATAGTGACTGCAGCATACATCTCGCGAGGAGGGCTCCCTGCATCTCTGGCAACTGACCGTGTGCAAGCATGGACAATCATGTTCCTCGTTGTGGCATTGCTGTTGGTCCTGTTTGGAGGAGATATCAACGGCCTCATTGCCGATGCCAAGGCATACAATACCGAAGACTCATGGAGCATCGGCTCAATGTCATACATGGATTCATTCCAATCCGGACTAGCTCTGGTTGTGGCGATTACCGCAGCAGAGATGTTCTCTCAGGGTAACTGGCAGCGGGCTTGGGCATCCGAGTCGGACGAGGCCCTGACAAAGGGCGCCTGGCTAGCAGCGGGGCTTGTCTTGCCACTGGTCTTCGTCATGGGTGTGCTCGGGACCGTGGTCGCCGGGCAGGGCGCAGTGGATGATCCTTCTGCTGCCTTCTTCTATCTGATTGAGGGTGCAGGAACCCTCTTCGTTGCTGCATTCATCGTCCTTGCAGTAGCACTGGTCTGCTCAAGCGTCGATACTCTACAGAATGCTGTTGTGGCTTCGATTTCGAGGGATCTCAGTGATAACACGATGGACCTGCAGAATGCACGTTACCTTACAATCGGTCTGATTCCCGTAGCAATCTATCTGGCCACTGGCCCTACCGTTCCTTTCAGTGTCCCCATCATTGGATTGTTCACCTTCGATGCACTCGGTGTGTTTCAGATATTCCTCTTCGCCGACTTGCTAGCTGCAGCCACGGTGATGCCGGTCCTCCTCACCCTGTGGGAGGGTGTCTCTTCCAAGGGCGCACTGATTGGCGCTGTCTGCGGACTGCTCTCCGTGGTCCTCTACGGCGCGTATACCGTGGATATCGGGACTGGCATCTATTACGTCTTCTCGCCGACCAACGAGTTCGGCCTAGCGAACCTGCACGTTTTCCTCTCAGCAGTCATAGGCTCCTCCATCGCCACGATCACGGCCTCCTACGCACTTCCTGATGGCGAATGAGCAGGCCTTGCGCTTTGTTCATGAACGGACCCTCCTTCGTGACTCCGTGGAAGGAAGTGCACCACTATCGATCCTCCTTCCCTGGAAGGGCGTTTGGAGGCCCATGTGGTCTCGTAGGGAGGGCATGGGAGGATGGCTGTTCACTCTGTTCGTCTTCATCATCGGCCTGACTTGCGTGGCAGTTCCGTACTTCGTGTCCAACAACATCGCAGCGAGCTACCTGGGGACCGTCTGGGATCCCGAGATAGCCTTCGACCGTGACTTCCCAGTGATCAACTGGATGATCATACCGTATACCGCACTATACCTGTTCTACCCAGCGACACTGATCGTGGCCCCTCGCAACGACAGGGGAAGGATGGAGCTCGCACTCGCAATTCAGGGGCTGGCTCTGGCCACGATGCTATGCGTATTCTTCTTCATGGCCCTTCCTGCCGAGATAGACCTGAGGGACCAGCTCGACACACATTGGCTGGATCATCCCCCAAATGCATTCGAGGAGGCGCTCTTCGGATTCATCCACTTCTCCGACAATCCATGGAACGCATGGCCGAGCCTTCACATCGTCCACTCATACCTGCTTGCTAGGCTGATGACGTTCTGGGTCGTCAGGGAGTATCCAGAGAGCAAGGCGGCCTCTGCCTTCCTTGCCATCCTGTGGATTGAGTGGGTCTTGCTATGTATAAGCATCCTGGCTACCAAGCAGCACTACCTGTTCGACCTTTTCACCGGAGCTTTAGTCGGGGTTGTGTGTTGGAGGCTCTTCATGCCGTTAATGGAGATGGTCGAGCACAGGGGGCCATCCGAGATGGCCACTGAGTCAGGTTGGCAGGACTAGTTGTTGTAGACTATCGGCAGGAAGGCGTTGGCGGCCGTCTCGCACGCGTTCGCAACATCGTCCATCCTCTGCAGGACCCTGTACATGTGCATGGCCGCGAGAGCCTCATCATCACCCTCGCTGAAGACCAGGGACGCTGCCCTCCCCTCTACTAGATCGGCATCGTGCTCGGCGAGGTTCACCTTGTCAATTAGTTCGCCTAGCTTCTCACGACCGGCCTTGGTGTACCCCGACAGCGTGAGGTCACGCAGTGCGGCGACTGAGTCCTCATACAGGGAAGCGGTCCTTGCCACAGACTCCCCCATCTCCTTCAATGCGTTTCTGGCTTCTTCATTTCCGTAGAGGGGCCTGAACGATAGCTGCTCAGCGACGTTCTGCGCGTAGTCCGCAATCCTGTCTTGCTTGCTCAGCATCTCCATGAAGTCCTCCGACCTCAGGAGAAGGCTCCACTGGCCTGAGCCAATGGTCTTTCGCAGGTCGTTCTTGATGTTGTCAGCCCTGAGCTCAGCAGCCACAGTGGCCTCGATCTCCCCAGTCGGATCCTTACCGTCAGCAGCCGCGTTGACGGCTACCAGCATGTGCCCAACGGTCTCGTTCACCGCTTCAGCATGGGTGTGGAATAGTTCGAAGTAGGTAGGCGAACCGACCTCGGGACCACTCACCTCTGCGAGCGCATCCTCAACGTGGACCTCGTCGTCCTTGGTGCTCCATATGACGTAAAACACACCAGCAAGTGCGATTGGTATGACGACAAGCAGCTTGATAGGGTCGGAAGCCACGGTGACGAAAATCAGTATCGAGCCAAATCCAGCAGCAGGTAGACTTGCCACCCAAGAGGCGAAAATCTTGCCGAACACCCGGAAGTCGACGGCCTTCGCCCCTCCGGCTAGGCCAACTCCTACAACTGCACCGACTAGGGTGTGAGTGGTGGAAACGGGAACTGCGAGGAAGGGCATCGAGAAGATTAGGATGGTGGTAGCGGCCCCGAATTCTGCAGCGAAACCCCTCGTCGGGGTGATGTCAGTGATCTTGTTTCCGATTGTGTCCATGACTCTCCACCCCCAGGTCATCACACCGATAGCGATTCCCGCGCTTCCAAGAAGGACCAGCCATACGGGCACCTCCGCCGTCGCGGCCAACTCACCTCCGCTTGACAGAACCTGGTATACGGCCGCCATGGGTCCGATGGCGTTAGACCTGTCATTGGCACCATGGGCGAATGCGACATAGGCGGCTGTGATGACCTGCAACCAGACGAAAATCCTCTCGACCCCGTGGAAACCTTCCTTCTCTCCCTTGAACTCGTAGTTCCTGAGGACATAGCCGAGGGCCGATGCAGCAATCACAGCGACAATGCCTGCTAGTATCAGGCTGTTGATGGGAAACCAAGCATTTGCGTCCATTGGGTTCCAAGAACCATTCTCCTTGACTGGCAGCCAGTCGTATTTGCTCTCAATCCAGCCCTCTGACTCTGCCCTTGAGAAGAATCCTTTCAACGCCTTGAATTGAAGAGCCAGCCCCAGCACGAAGAATGTAGGTATGGCTAGAACCGGGGCAAGCCATCTCGATCTAGAAATTGGATCGTCGGCTTCTAGAATGGTTTCTCTGACTATGAAGAAAGTGAAGAACGCCAGGAGGCCACCCATCAGAGGGCTAGCCACCCATGACATCACGACCTTGCGAATAACCTCCCAGTCAATCAGAGATATGTCATGCTGGACTTCCAATACCAATCCAACACCGACAATTCCACCAATAATGCTGTGAGTTGTGGAAACGGGCAGTCCGTATCTTGTGGCTACAGTAAGCCAGACCGCTGCGGCCATCATTGCAGCAATGAATGCGTACATCAGATCATTTGCGAAACTTTCCGTGACCGTCTCGAAGTCCACAGATAGTATTCCCTTTCGTACCGTGTCTGTCACTGCATCTCCTGCGAAGAAAGCCCCTGCGAACTCGAAAATTGCTGCTATCACGACAGCCTGCTTGAGGGTGAGCGCTCTAGAGCCGACAGAGGTGCCCATCGCATTGGCTACATCGTTCGCCCCAATGTTCCAAGACATGTATGCGCAGACTACTAGCGATACAACCAGAACCATTCCCATTATGGGTTCCATTGAATTGTGGCGGACAACATCTAGTATATTGCTGCTATCAATAACAAAACTCTCTAGCCGAGTACCCATGAAACCGTTTCAGGTTGGGTAAGGTATGCTAGAAGTCCAAATCCTGCGAACATCATCATCCAAGCCCCAGTCGCCTTGACGACCCCTGTCGACCTCCTCAGGAAGTCTAGCATCGCCTGCCTCCCCATGCCGACTAGGGCGGTTACTGTGATCATCAGTATGGTGGCAGAGAGGACTAGCCCCAGCATCCCCGAGAGGAAGGCGCCGTTGCCGACCACTGTAAGCCATGCTACGAAGGGGAAGACGGCCGCTGCAGTGCAGTCCACTGATGCGGCACTGTATCCGATGCCCCAGAGGAACATGTTCCTCCTGGGGGTGAACCTCTCGTCTGTCTCATCGGTCTGGTACTTGTCCAGAGCTCCCTGCACCCATGTCAGGAGGTGGGACGTCCATCCCAGAAGCATCAGCCCTCCGAGGATGATGAGAAGCCAGGCTATGGCAACAGCGATGTCGTGCAGTGCTCCAGAGAGGTCTATTATCCCGTCCAGTCCGAAGATTATCCCTCCCACGGCCCCGAAGAAGGTCAGCTGACCCAGGGCCGCGAAAACACCCACCTCGATTGGCTTGGGCATGCTACCTGAAATCTTCCCGGCCTCCAAGAGCTCGTCCTGCCTCATTCCGAGGTTCAGGTAGTAGGTGATGTATGAGGGGAGGACGGGGAAGGCGCAGGGTGAGAAGTAGACCAGGATCCCTAGGAATAGGCCTATCATGAAGACTCCCGCCATCGAGTTATCGGGCTTCTCAATGCCGAACCTGAGTGAATCCGCATTGCCGTCGTTAGCCATCTCGATGGCGGAGTCGAATGAGGACCAGCCATCGAGTGGCGTCCCAGTGCTCTCCTTGGCGACAGCATACCCCTCGTGGTCAATAACCAGGACAAGTGGGATTGCCTGCGCGAAGTAGTGCTCCACGATGTCTCCTCTAGTCCCGTCCTCGAGGATCACGGACTCAGGCCCCCCGTTCGCAACCGGCCATCCCATGTGCTTGTCAGAATCGGGGTCCCCGAAGGTCGAGTTGATCCTGCTGAAGTCCTCGTACGCGTACCATGTGGCCACGGAGAGGGCGATCACAGGGTACTCGCCCCCGAGCCCCTCCCACTCTCCGAGGTTCTGGTCAATGTGCTCCTGGACGTAGTGGCAGTTGGCGCAATCCACTGCCATGAAGTCTAGGACGACCACGCTACCTCGCAGGTCACTAAGACGAATCACCCCGGAATCGTCAGCTATGGAGTCGTCAATCCCTGTCCTGTTCATCGAATCAACCTCGAAGTCAGGAACCACCACGACCTCGTCACTTACGCCATATGCGGACGATGATAGCCCGAATAGGCTGAGTGACGAGTATCCTATGATGCAGAACAGGACAACGCCCACTCCGAACCCCTTCCAGGTGTCCCTCTCTCTGAGGACTCCGAAGTCCAGCCTCGCATTCACATGTGCCCGAATCGGGCCGGACTTTTGATTCCGGCGGGAGATGGTGACCTAGGTGCGTCATCATACTTATCGTGAGAACTCGGCCCGCTTTGAAGCGGGGCTCGTGGTCTAGGGGTTATGACGTCGCCTTCACATGGCGAAGATCGCAGGTTCAATTCCTGCCGAGCCCACCAATCATTCCAGAATGTCATCCAAGAGCGATGATGCGCCTATCCTGAGCCGACTGGGGCCGGAGATTTCCCCGTACTGCCCATTCACAATCCCGAGTAGGCGAACTACGTCGTCCATGACCCGAATTCCTCCTGAGAGCTTCACGCCTCTTTCTTCACCCATGGCAATAGAGTGCCTCTTGACCTCGAAAGACAGGAGACGGGCGTCCTCGTCACTACACGAACCCCTCTTTCCCGTACAGCTCTTTACGAAGTCAGCACCTGCTGCCAGGGCCATTCGCGTAACAGCTCGAATGTCGTGCTCGCTGAGCAGGGGCGTCTCTATGATGACCTTGAGTTTACAACCGGTAGAACCCTCTCTCATCGAGGTGAGCAGGGAGAGCTCATGCGCGCCCGGGAAGTCAGGCGAGTCCCTTGGCTCCAGGACGCAGTCTACCTCGTCTGCACCTGAACTCACTGCATTTTCCACAGCTTCGAGGACTGATGCAGCGTCCTGCCAGCCCACGGGAAATCCGCCTGCCACCGCCGCCACCGATATCTCATCCTCGAGCCTCTCTCTGACGAATGCAACATGCTCGGAGAAAACGCATACTGCCGCAGGTCTGTGGAGGTTAGCCTTCTTGCACAGCTCGTCCAAGTCCGACTCCGATGCATCGTGGTCTAGGAGCGTGAGGTCCAGGATGTCTAGAACACCCCTCGCGTCCATGCTATCACTGCCCGTGCCTCGACTCGAATCCCTTCATGAAGGAAACCAACTCCTCTACACTCTCAATCGGACAACCGTTGTACATGCTAGCCCGGATTCCTCCGACACTCCTGTGCCCCTTCAGGCCACCGAGGCCAGCCGCAGCCGACTCATCCAGGAACACAGGCTCCAGACTCTCATCGGCAAGTCTCCATGTCACGTTCATCAATGATCTGGAACCACTATCTGCATGAGGGACCCAGAAGGCGGTCCTGTCCAGCTCTCGGTAGAGGAGCGAGGCCTTTGCCCTGTTCCGCTCTATGGCGCCCTCTATCCCCCCATTCCTCTCGACCCAAGCCATGACTCTGTCAAGAACGAAAATTCCGAATGTGTTGGGCGTGTTGAACATCGAACCCTTGGATACGTGCGTCTTGTAGTCCAGCATGGTCGGCAGCCCCTCCCCTATTCGGGACATGGCCCATGGGGAGAGGATGACCAGGGTCACGCCGCTCGGCCCGAGGTTCTTCTGTGCGCCCGCATAAACCAAGTCGTGGGAGGGGATATCAAGGGAGGTCCCACAGATGTCAGAGCTCGCATCTACAACCAGGGGCTTTCCCTCGCTGTCAGGAAGGTGGTGGAACTGAGTGCCGAAGAGCGTGTTGTTGGAGGTGTAGTGCAGGTAGTCAGCATCAGATCTGATGTTGTAGTCTCCGTTGTCTGGGACCGACTTGAAGCCTTCTGCTGAGCCATCCCACGCCACTTTCGCGTCACCAATCCTCCCTGCCTCCTTGACGGCCTTCTGGGACCATCCTCCAGTAACGAGGAAGTCAGCCTTGCCTCCATCTCCGAGAATGTTCAGAGCGGTCATGTAGAATTGGGTGGAAGCGCCTCCCTGGAGGAACAGGACGTGATAGTCATCGGGTACCGAAAGGACCCTCCTAACCCGCTCCTCGGCCGAATCAATCACGTTCTGGAATACATCGCTCCTGTGCGATACCTCCAACAACCCGAAACCGCTTCCCATTAGGTCGGGTAGCGCCTCTGCCACCTCATTGACCACCTCCAAGGGCAGTACTGCAGGCCCCGCACCGAAATTGTGCACCCGGCCCGCTCCGGTCATGCCTAGACGTACAATCACCGGTCTTTCAGCCCATCGGAAGACACGATAGGGTTCATCTCCACTAGTCGAGACGCTAGGGCGTGCTACGTATCGGTCTAGTCATGCTGCAGGGAGCCCGTCATGCGCATATGGCAGCACTTGAGGCGGCATCTGAGTATTCTGGCATTCAGATAGATGTCCACGAGATAAGGAAACTAACTGAACTGCAATCATGCGATCCGCATGCATTAGTACTTCCTGGGGGGGAATCGACCACAATGAGACTTACAGGTCTCGACCAGTCATCCAGCCTCCTGCCGGGGCTGTTCCACTGGATTAGGGACAATCCATCACGACCGGTCCTTGGGACCTGTGCCGGGGCAATACTTCTCACGGACCCTCAGGACGGGGGCGCCCCCCTCGTCGATGCCATGATTGATCGTAATGCCTATGGAAGGCAATCAGACTCATTCCAGGACGTTGTCTTCTCACCACTCCTNGGCAGAGAGTTCCCGGGGGTTTTCATCAGGGCACCAAAGTTCACATCCCATGCCTCCGGGGNTTCAGCTATACACGGTGAGGAGGTAGTTGGGGTGATGAGTGGTAACGTCCTAGCATTGACGTTCCATCCGGAATTGTCTGGTGACNCGGGATTCCATACTTGGCTCTTGGAGACGGCATCTAAGGAGGGGATGAAATGAGTGCAATCCCACAGTTCTCAGTGGAGACAGAGGTAGCAGATCTAGCCGACTGCGAGGGATGTATTCAGTGCCAGATGGGCAGTAAACTAGTCCTCTTCATTACGGGTAATTGCCATTGGAGGTGTGACTACTGCCCACTCTCCGAGACCCGGCGAGACATCGACTTCATGTACGCGAATGAGAGGCCCTGCGAGTCATTCGATGAAGTAATTGAGGAAGCGCGGGCCATGAGGGCAACAGGCGCAGGAATTACCGGAGGGGACCCTTTGATGGCCAAGGACAGGTCCCTAGAAGGAATCAGGGCCCTGAAGGAAGAATTCGGCCCCGAATTTCACATCCACATGTACACGAGCATACCATTCCGTCCGGAGTGGGCTTCTGACTTTGCCGATGCCGGCCTCGACGAGATAAGATTCCACTTCCTAGACCTTGAGTCAGAGCAGTATGAGGACACGATATCAGCCTGCTCAGAGGCGGGCATTCTCACTGGCGTGGAACTCCCATGTGAGCCAGACAAGGGAGCGGAACTGATGCAGATTCTTGAAGACCTCAGAGAGTTCGATGTCAGCTTCTTGAATCTGAATGAATTGGAGATAACCGTTGGGAACCATGACAATATGGAACTCAGGGGATTCAACTTGTCCACGGAGATAACGGCAGGCGCCGAAGGCTCATCAGAACTCGCCCAGTCACTAAGGGACAGGGTCATGGCAGCATCGATAGGGGCAAAGGATCCAATGGATGGAGAAGTAAGGGAGCCATACGGTTTCCACCTGAAGTACTGCACTTCGGTCTACAAGGATGCTGGCCAGATGAGGAGGAGGTTCATGAGGAGGGGTGAGGCAACTATTGCACCTCATGAGTCACTGAGTGAGGATGCGACCTTGGTCTTCGGGGCCGTCTATTCGAAGCCCGAGGATCACTCCAATTGGATAGACGATATTTCTGAGTTCACTGAACTTCCTAGGAGGTTCATGCACTATGACCAGGAAGAGGGCAGGATAGAGGTCCCAGTGCCTATCGCAGAGCTAATCTCAGAAGAAGTGGACGCTCCCGTTGCAGTCATCGAAGTCACCCCAACTTTCGATAGAACCGAAGTCATGCTAGTTTGGCTCAACGAACACAGACCTTGATTGGGCCACGTTGGGTTGATATGGCCCCGACCTCCGTTGTTCAGCAGTGCCAGTCAGAACCGCGGAACCCGGAGACCACTCAGTAAATCCCTACAGGAGGCTTTCAGCCTCCCAGATGGTCACATGGCAGGCATGTCCAAGGCTTTGGTATTACAATTACATTCCAAAGCTACGCGGCCCACTACCTCCTCAGATAATCAGGGGGAACGCTGCGGAATCATGCATTTCCAGGGTCTTGAGGGACTCTCCCTCCTTGGTTCCAGCGAACTCGGGAGATGTCCTCAAGTCTCCGATATTGGAAGATGGTAAGCCGGCATACGACTTTGAGGAATTGTGGCCCGCCCCTTCTTTGCTTACCCTAGGCGAAACAGAGTGGCCAGATAGCAGGAAATCTCTCGAGGAATGGGCACTGTCCCGTGCGGATGCTCACTTCCAGTCATGCTGGGATTCTGCAGTGGCGGATTGGGAGTCCATCTCCAACCGAATTGGAGATTCGGAAGGGGCGAACGAGCAGGAATGCAGAGATATGGTGACCAATGGAATACTCATGCACATAGATCAGGTAGAATCCTGTCTGAAGGCGCGAGGAGGGCCCTCAATAGACTCCTGGAGGACCGGCTCGGGTAGGCATGATTGGCCCGCTCCCGATGGCTTCCCAAGAGTTTGGGCAGAGCCACACCCATGCGCGCAACCCCTTGGATCCGAGGTATCTTGGTGCGAGGCATGGGAAGTTTCACGTCCGTGGTTCGTTGATCCCGACGCTGGCTCCTTTACCCAGACCACTGCACATCCGGAAGGATGGTTCCAAGGCGAGTATGACTTAGTTTACAGATGGACTGGAAGGCCATCGGTCATTGACATTAAGGCATCAATAGGAAAGGGGGACAGATCAGGCGGATACGTCGAACAACTGAGGCTTTACGCGTGGCTTTGGTGGGAAACTCACAACAGATCCGAGGAAGTAGAGTCATTGGGGATTTGGTATCTCGGACCCGGTTCGGTGAAAGAGGTACCCTTGCCAACATCCGGTGAATTGCACGATTATGGCAGTCAGTTGAAGGATATCTACACCCTGATACATGCCAATGACCCAAGTATCGAGGAATGCCCCGCCGAACCATCGCCACTGAGGTACTTCGACGAGGGTGGAAAGCCATCCAAAGTCCCCCTCGATCCAAATCCCCTGGCTAGGTGCGTCAACTGTGATTTACGAGGAATCTGTGAGAATGGTGAACACGAACTCGAACTCCCTCTTGAGAATCGAATTGAGAGATTCGGACATGCATGGCCTATCACTCAGATAGGTTCTCTGAAGACTAGGGTAAATGCGACTGGAACTGTCTCAGGTCTGAGGGGACCAAGGCTAGAGGAAGATGGCTCCATAGAACTCTCATTCAAGCTCTTAGATGGGTATGACAGAGCAAAGGTCCGACCATCTAGGTACGGCGCCCCCAAGATCGTTACAAGATCGATTTCAGATGGGAGCAGGGTCATTGTAGAGGGCGCGATACCTTCTGTGTGGAGGGGCGAGATGGTTCTTGAGCTGGATGATAAATCATCGATATCAATAGCAGGAGATGAAGTTTCGGAGCCAATTGTGGAGATTGAGACAAGAATCAGTGTAATTGGTAGGATATGGTCAGTTGATGCATTTCCAACAGGAGTCGGGACATCTAGGTGGTCAGTGACGCTTCTGGACAAGTCTGGCTCGGCGGGTGCTGTAGCATTCAAGCAATTCATTCCAGTCACTGCTGCCAGCATGCGTAGGGGGGATGAGATAGCAATCCTCAATGGGGAGGTGGGCGAGTTCAATGGCCGTCCGCAAGTCAAGATCGGGCCCAACACCAGGGTAGTCCCCCTGAGGTCATCTGATGACTTACCAGACTATTGATGGCGCCGAGAGAGGGATTTGAACCCCCGCGTCCAATGGACAGTGGATTTCGAATCCACCGCAATACCGGGCTATGCGATCTCGGCAGCAGATGCGCCACCTGCGAATCAGACATAAGGCTGACTGGCCTGCCATAGCATAATGAGGGTCGAGGTCGAATACTCGGGTCAGGTCCACATAGTCGAATCCGATGACGCCATTTCCGTTTCAGATGTATTGAGTAGGCTGAGTATACCCCCATCTACCGTCCTCGCAGTTTTCGGAGATACGATCATCCCTCACACATCAATCATCAATGACGATACCAAGCTGGAACTGGTAATCGTCTCATCTGGGGGATAGCGATCCATCCAAGATGGCGCCATGCTCAACTCTCAAGGTGGTATCGTCGACAGAGAAGATCTCCGCGGAGCCGCCAACCAGAGTCGCAGACTCACCATCCCACCTCAGGAAAGTACCCTCGAACAGCCCGATAACCGGAGTGGGATTGTGCTGGTGGAACTCTGCAATTCGTCTAGCACGGGTCTCTCCGAAGTGTTGCACTAAATCTTCCCCCTCCCTCCAAAGTATCCCTCCTGGATGGTAGTGGGGGTTAATCTGGAACGGGACGATACCAAAACCTTCGTAGGAAGGTGGGTAAATTACCGGCATGTCATTTGTAGTCATCATTGTGGGGCATGCAACGTTAGACCCAGCACTTATTCCTACATACGGAACTCCCTCGGAGACTCTCCGACTAATCGCTTCTATCAGGCCCTTCTCATGGAGGTCATGTATCAGTAGGAATGAATTTCCTCCTCCGACGTAGATTCCGGAGGCCTCCATAACCGCCTCTAGAGCATCATCATATTCGTGTATTCCAACTAGATTGAAGGGGGCGCTAGCAGTAAATCTCCTAGCTCCCTCGAGATAGGAATCGTGGTCGCTTGAGGCATAAGGGATAAAGAGGACTTCACTGACTCCCTCGAAGGCATCGCTCATCTCCTCCATGCACAGCTTCCTCCGCTGCTCAGTACCAATACCTCCGCTGCCAAGTAGAACTCTCAAATTATCACCCGGTCATGCATAGAAGTCCCCATGGGAGTCATTTTCCTCGACTCCCATGGCTTCTTCCATTGTTCCACTAATTTCGTATGTTTCTAGCAATTTCCTCGCCGTTTCCTCAGTGGAGTCCAGATCCAGATCAAGCTTCAGATCCAATCCCTCCTCAATCCACGATGAGAGCCTGTCAGCTGCCAGTACATCCGCACTAGCGCCAACGGTGTCCGCGACCAGGCCTATTGAGCGAACCCCAAATATTGGGGAAAGTGAGACCAAGAGGCCTGCAATCCCAATCATTCCTGCTTCGGGCTGTTCACGGCTAACTGGGATGTCTGCAGCTTCCAGGGACTTACGAACCCCCGGATCCGCGCAGATTACGTGAATTCCCCTGCTTTCCACTTCGGATGCAAGTCCAGCCAGGACGAGAATCTGGGGAGAGGAACTTTCCTTGGCCATAGAAAGAATCGCCTCTGCGACCTCGTGTTGGCCTGATGGGGTCATGGGCTGAAGCTCTCCACCAATGGTAATCACCGTCTTCCCATCAGGTAGAATTACAGAGCTAATTTCGAGCCTCGGGGGCCTCAGAAGGCCATCATCATCCAGAGTGGAGTGAGGAGGTAGGTCATGATTCAGAATCCAACCAAGAGTTCTGCTAGGATGCTTTGAAATTAGGGAGTCTACGAGTACCTTGCCAACATTCCCCACGCCGGGAACGGCCTCCAGAATTGCTGAGTGCTCCGGCAGGCGGTCGCCAACAAGCCAGTGAACAGAAGTCTTGCTCAATCTTCTTCCCCCTTAGCACCCTTTCCAGCAGAGGGCAGCGACTCGACCCACTCATCACTGCCTGCATCTTGCCGCTGCCTCCTCCTGGCTCCTTGTGGATCTTCGGGAGAGTACTTTAGCGGCGAAGGAGGTGACATCATAGCCCCACATTTCTCGCAATTGGGGCCCAATCCGTAGATATCGCACTCTGCGCAATGTTGTAATTTTGATCTTACCATGATACTCCCAATGCCGCTGGCCCGCAGAAGGGTCAATGAACCATACGGGTGAAAATGGGTCTCAAGTACGTTCTATTGATAGTGAACCATCCACCGAAGCCATCCTTTCTTCTACAGCACTAGTCGCTGCAACCCAGACAGACTCGGCAGCCTGGTAATCTGGAGCTCGGATATCTACACGATAGTGTGGAGCCCCGTCGTAGTGGCAGGTCAGAGTTACATCTTCAATGCCCTCCGCGCAAGATTCGGCGTCCAATAGGGCGTCCCTGATTGCATAGACCCCTTCTTCACCCCAAACTTGGATATCCAGTGTTCCACGAATTTCCACAAACGGTGGCACTATATTTTCGACCGCGAGAGCAGTCACTACCTCGATCCAGCCTCCTTCAAAACCAGAATCTGAGAGGGCGGTTTCACTAATTGCACATTCCTCCAGGGCCCCGTAAAGAGTTCCGAAGGACTCGATCATCTCTCCTGAGACCGTCGATGTCTTGTCCTCGTCCCAGCCAATCCTCTCGGAAGCAACCCTCATGATTTGGTTTGCGCGTTCCTCATTTTTCCAAGACTGAACAGTCTCCCTCCTCCTCTCTTCAGAGACGCTTTTCAGTGAGAGCTCCACTCGCTTCCTGTCCTTCTTGACTTGAATTACCTTGGCTACAACTCTCTGGCCCTCTCTGACATGGGCCCTTATGTTCTTCACCCATCCAGCAGCAATTTCGCCCACGAAAACGAAGCCTTCCTGGCCATCAAAACCATCTAGGGTCAGGTAAGCCCCATTCTGCTTAATGTCCTTGACCGTGCAAATCAGGAGATCTCCCTCTTCGGGCCAATCACTATTTTCGTCCACTGCCAACTAGAAGCCCCCTTCACTCGAGGACATCAACAATGGTGCTGCCCGATAGGTCAGCCTTCCCGCCTTGTGGGCGAGCCAGAGTCGCTCCACATACTGAGCATGATACAGCTGTGGATGCCCTCTCGAAGATCTTAGTCTCAGCACCGCAGTCGCGGCAACTAACTCTTAGGAATCTGCCTGCCATTTCTCTCCCTCACTTATCCACCAATTCGAACTTCTTCGCCCGCTTTCCTCGAGGTGAATGCGCCTTGCCTGTTTCCGTGCACCTGTAGACCAGGTTTACCCTCTTCGTCGGCTTATCTCCCGACGGCTTGGGTCGAGGGAAACCCCTGTAACCGGAGGTAACCTTCCTGAATCTCCTCTGCCCCCATTTAAGTTCGCTCGCACGCCTCTTCTTGACGCGCTCAACTGTATGTTCTGTGTGCTTGCCAGCAGAGGGGCTGTATCGCTTGACTTTCCTTGGCATCTTGACCATTAGTAGCACCTCTACGTAGTGTAGCGAGGCGGGCCACCGATGGCCCATTTATGAAGTCTATCGAGACACTACCCAATCCACACTGCGGTGTATGGACGTGCTTTCAAGAAAAAAAACATGAATCGGGACTCCCTCCGAGGGTCATGACCGAGTGGTGGCTACAGTGGTGGATAGGTCTCTTTCTGATGGTATCCGGATTCTCAATGGGGAGGATGGGGCCAGCATTCAATAGGGCAAAAATCGGCTATCCCCTAGCACTATTTGGTCTGGGACTAGTGTTTTTCTCTTCTGACGAGGGACTTATCCAGAATGAACAAATAGCATCTGAGACAATGAGGCAGACACTTTACTGGGCAGTACCTGGATTGATTGGATGTTTCATTGTGGCGAGGGGTTCCCCAATCTACAATGTGACCCGGCCGTCGACTCTTGCCATTGGTTGGGCAGTTCTACTTCTTTCTTGGTATATCCTCCTCACTCACTATGATCCGTTTGGTCATGACCTGATATCGAGTATCATTACAATAGCCGGATTAATCATAGTTTTCATTGTACACATGTTCGCCATAAGGCTAGTGGAAACACTACCGAGGAGCGATGAAACTATTCCGCCTCTTTCGGAGACTGAGAAGACGTATGTGGCCAGTGTTCTGAATAGGCACTTGGAAAACAAGGGGGACTGATATTGTGGAATTTCTGCTAACGTTATCTGGTTCATTGATGCTCGGGTCCTTACTGGTTTTGATTAACATCAAAGCTGCGTACCATCCATATCACAAAACCACCCCCCTGGTCGCCTCTTCGCTCCTAATTCTCGGCTTTGGCCTATACCTGTCTATGATTGCTAGCTCTGAGAGCGATACTGCCCTTACTGCAATGAGGCAGGCAACATCACTGGCGGTCAACGCCCTACTGGCGACCCTCCCTGCGTTTTTCGCCTTAGTCACGCTGATGATGCTGAGGATTTCATTTAGGCCCCAATAATTTTGGAAATCAAATCTCATGAATTGCATTAGTCAATGCTGGCTGGATAGGGTAACGCTGATAACACCCCGGTCGGTCGCCGCGCTGTCTTAACAGGTGGTTAGCATGTCCAAGGGTACTCCAAGCATGGGTAAGAGGCAGAAGTCCACCCACATCAGATGCAGGAGATGCGGTAGACATTCGTTCCACAAGACCAAGTCAATTTGCTCCAGTTGCGGATACGGGCAAACCGCGAAGTTGCGGAAATACAGGTGGAGCAAGCGTAATCGCTCCATGGGCAGCAAGTGAACTCTCTCCCGGAAAGTGCTAAGTCCTTAGTGCCGAAGCGACATTCGGTAGACGATGTGCGGGATCGTCGGAATTGTTGGTCACCCCGATTCTCAAGCCGCGCAATCCCTGTATGACGGACTTCTCGTTCTACAGCACAGGGGCCAAGACGCGGCAGGAATAGTGACAAGTGATTCCAATAACATTTGCCATCGCAGGGCAAATGGTTTGGTTCGTGACGTTTTCCGCCCCAAACACTCAGAGACACTACGTGGCTCCATGGGGATTGGCCACGTTAGATACCCAACCGCCGGCTCAAGCTCCGTTTCTGAGGCACAGCCATTCTATACAAATACGCCCTTCGGAGTCAGCCTTGCACACAATGGTAACCTGAACAATACCCAGGACATTATTTCTGGCCTTCTGGAATATGATCACCGCAGGATAAACACAAGTTCAGATTCCGAGGCATTGCTGAATTTGTTCGCAGCAGAGATTCAGAGATCACTCAATGGGAGTCCGGGTGGCTTGGACTCACTTTCCGAGGATGACGTCTTCAGGGCCGTCGAGAGAGTCCACCTAAGGGCCGAGGGCAGTTATAGCGTAGTGACGTTGATCACTGGATGGGGAATGGTCGCATTCAGGGATCCCAATGGGATCAGGCCTCTGTGCATCGGCAGCAATGTTGTTGATGGCTTCACTGAGGTGGTCGTGGCTTCGGAAAGTGTCGTATGCAAAACCTTGGGATTCAATCATGATGGCGATGTTTCTCCTGGCGAGGCAGTGATAGTTAGAATGAATGGCGAGATTTCTAGGAAGGTGTGCTCTTCAGAAGTAGACCATCATCCGTGTATATTCGAACACGTATATTTCGCTAGGCCTGATTCAGTTTTGGATGGAATCTCCGTTCATTCATCTAGGCTAAGGATGGGTTCTTCACTAGCGAGAAAGATTGCAACGCAGTTTCCCGACCATGGCATAGATGCTGTGATTCCCGTGCCCGATAGCGGGAGGATCGCTGCTCTGGATTTGGCAAGAGAACTTGGCGTGCCCTATAGAGAGGGTTTTGTCAAGAACAGGTACATTGGAAGGACATTTATCATGCCAGGGCAGACAATCAGGAAGGATTCAGTGAGGAAGAAACTGAATAGTATAGAGGAAGAGTTCACGGGAAAGACCGTCCTTATTGTGGATGACAGCATTGTCAGGGGAAACACTTCCAGACGGATAGTAAACATGGCAAGGGATGCGGGCGCGTCAAAGGTATACTTCGCATCTTGCTCACCACCAATAGTCCATCCAAATGTGTATGGGATAGATATGCCAGCCAAATCCGAGTATGTGGCACATGATCGTTCCGTGGAAGAAATACGCGATGCAATAGGTTCGGACTGGCTTGTCTATCAGGATCTGGATGATCTTGTGGAGGCGTGTCTTGGAGAGGGTCGGGAAGGCCCTGCAAACTTTGATTGCTCCTGCTTCGATGGTGTATATGTGACCGGGGGAATTACAGAAGAGTACCTGGACAGAATTGAGGGCCTTAGGAATGACTCCGTCAAGAACAGGGCACCAGTATGAACTTCTATTCGCCAAGATGAAGTCATATAATCTCTTCACGGAGTTATGGAGCCGACGATTGAGCCCACACAATCAATCAAAACCAACGAATATCCCAGATGCTGGTGCTCATTTGGCGACTCAATATTGTGCGTCGGATTTCATTCTGGAAAGGTCTCATTTCTTGATTCATCAGGGGAAGTGGTGGATGAGAAATCCGTAGATGGCCCCGTAATCGGACTGACCCCATTGGGCGAAAACATCGTCGTTGCATCCAGCACCAGTGGACTGTTCTCATTCGGCGATGACTCGTGGGAGTTTGTTATGGAGGCCGGTTGTCAAATAATTCAACTAACGAATAAGGGAGTTATTGCCGTTGATGGTTCGGGCGACCTAATGTTAATTTCATCAACGGGGGAGCTTCTGGAACGTAGACACACAGGCCCAGTCAACCTGATTGCATCATCAGATGATGGAGGGCTCATTGGGGCTGGATTGGCCGATGGACGGCTACTAATCCTGGGCGGAGATCTTAGTTTGATACATGACTCCCCTCCTGCAGAAGATGACGTTGAGAATATTTCATGTTTGGAATTCCGAATTGACGGAACTCTCGTGGTTGGGAGAAATTCCCTGGGGATGGCCCTCGATGACCGGCCAGAAAACAGAATAGAATGCTGGAACTCCACAGTCGGACTGATTAATTCCTCTGAGATGCCATCTATGGCAACAGCCCTTTGTTGTACTGGCGAGGGGGTGATGGTGGGATGCTTTGACGGTCAGATAGTGAATCTGGATATTGGTGTTGATGGCCATAGGGAGATTTCCCAGATAAACTACAATATTAGCAAGATATCCAAGTGGAAGGACGATTTCTTGGTTTCTTACTGGTTTGATATTTCCCGTATTTCGCCAGAGGGAAACATCTCATGGAAATTCGAGCATCAAGGCATCGTAGAAGGTTTTGTGGAGCTTGGAAATGGTCTAGTGGCCGTTATTGGTGATGATAGGAAGTCAAGAGGTCCATCTCCAATATTCTTCATTGATCCAGACTCTGCCATATTGGACGATTCATCAATAGCAACGACCACTGAAGAATCTCGCCATCAAGAATCCGAGTTCTCAGGGAGCTTGTCCGCAGATGAGCTAGAAAGAGCCTCCAATAGGCAGGTTTTGAACATTGGAGGGGATGACCTAATGGAAACTCTGAATGAGGAAATTGAGATTCAACTTAATGATAAATTGGAAGATGGAGATGCTTTGGTGGAATTGCTCGAGTCAGCAAAATCACTCAACATACCTCCGGTGGCTGACGCTGGAGAAGATCGAACTGTAAATTCGGACGAGAGGGGAAAGGCAACGATTCTACTAGATGGGACGAGATCATACGACCCGGACGGATTTATTTCCAAGTGGTCATGGTCAGATGGGGGTGGAAAAGAAATCGGGGAGTCTCCACAAATCCGAGTCAGACTCTCCGAGGGAGTCCACAACTTCTCTCTTACAGTCACTGACAACGGGGGAGCCACAGCCAAGGCAAACATCACAATACAAGTTAGGTGATCAGAGCTTCGCCAACTCATCCTTCAGAATGGGGAGAGCCTCTTCCCAGGTTGACACGATACCGTAGTCAGCCACTCCGAAGATGGGTGCATCAGGATCCTTATTTATCGCTACTATGTACTTGCTAGAGCGCATTCCAGCTAGGTGTTGAATTGCCCCACTTATGCCGACCGCGATGTACAGGCTGGGATTGACAGTCTTGCCTGTCTGTCCCACTTGCATCCCATGGGGAATCTCATCCCATGTGTCAACAGCCGCACGGCTAGCTCCAACTGCAGCGCCCACTACGTCAGCGATTTCATAGAGGTGGGAGAAGTTCGATGGCTCCCCCATCCCCCTTCCTCCTGAGATGATTATGTCGGCCTCCGAAACATCTAGCTTCTCATTCGCCTTGGCCAATGCTTCACGAACAGAAACTCCAACATCCGAGCTGCTGTTCACCGTCGAAATCTCAGCATCACCGTCGTTACCCGGAGACTCAAAAGAATTCTGCCTGACAGATATGGCACAGGGTGGAGAAACTACCGATGTCTCAATAGCCTTGCCCGAGTATATCGGCCTCGTAATCCTAATTCCGCCCTCTAGTCCAGTCGCATCTTGTATAACCGGGATTTGCCTGATTGCGGCTATCTGGGCCAGAACTTCCCTTCCATGAGCGGATGAAGAAGACATCACAACTCCTTCACAAAGGGGGGAAATCGCATTTGCCCATGCCCTACTGTCGAATGAGTCAAAGCATTCACCCTCTGCTGAAATAATCTTATTCACACCAGAAATTGATGATGCCTCGCCAGACCCAATTCCTCCCGGACAGACTACGGTCGGCGTTCCTCCCATTGAACAGGCGGCACCAACTAGCTGTGCAGTGATGGGATGAAGCGAGTCTCCAGTAGTTTCAGCAATTATCGTTACTTCCATTTTTCCACCTCAAATAACATTGGCCTCATCGCGCAATTTGGAAACGACCGTTGGAACGGATGATGCTCCCTCGAACTTCTGTCCAGGGGGCTTCTCAGCCGGCGCAGAGTGAGACTCAAGGGAGACTCTTGAATCAATTAGAGAAACTCCAAGATCTGATGGCGTCAGTGTCTCAACAGCCTTCTTCTTTGCCATCATTATTCCTCGTACGTTCGGACGCCTCATTTCCATTGACCCCTTGTCAAACGCGAATAGGCATGGCTTGGAAACGGATACCTTCTCATTTCCAGAGGGGCCCATTCTCATCGCTATGAAGCCATCTGCGTCCGTTGAAACTTCAGAAACCATTCCAACACACGTGAAACCTAGAATGCTGGCCACTCCCGGGCCAGTTGATCCCGCATTTGTATCTGCGGCCTGCTTGCCACAAAGGACTACATCCGCTCCAACGCGACCAATGGCCGCTGCAAGGAGACTCTGCACGTTGGAGCTGTCCATCCCGGAGTCCTCCGTGAGAACATGGATTAGTGAATCTGCACCAACAGCCGCAGCGTCAGTCAATATTTTCGAGGCTCGAGCGGGACCGCATGTGATAGCAATCAAATCAGCCCCTCCCGACTCCTTCAATTGGAGCGCATACTCAAGAGCATATTCATCGTAAGGGCTCATCGACCACTTTCCGACTGCGGCTTCGTCGACCACCCCTCCAGAGATGGTAATTCTTGCAGTTGTATCCGGAACCTGCTTTAGTAGAACTGCTATTGTCATGATATCCCTGCGGACTCGACGAGCAGTGCTCCCTCTATCAAGATTCACCCGTAGCAACTAGAGCGAGGATATCGACTATTCTAGGCTGCGTGTGAACGCCTGAATGCCCGTAATGTGCCTTCCAAGTATGAGATTGTGAATGTCATGCGTGCCCTCATATGTCTTTACCGACTCCAGATTGGCCATATGTCTCATTACTGGGTACTCGTCTAGGATGCCATTTGCCCCATGGATATCCCTTGCAACACGAGCAATCTCTAGGGCTATGTCCACATTGTTCATCTTTGCAAGGGAGATGTGCTCAGGGATCCATGTGCCAGCATCCTTTTTCTGTGAAAGGTGGAACGCCAGGAGTTGGGCCTTTGTAATTTCTCTGAGCATCCACGAGAGTTTGTTCTGGACTAATTGGTAGGAGGCAATTGGATGTTCGAATTGTATCCTACTCAGGGCATATTCTCTAGCAGAATCAAAGCAAGCCTGTGCAGCCCCTATCGCCCCCCATGAAATCCCATATCTCGCATTATTAAGGCAGGAAAATGGCCCTCTAAGGCCCTTCACTCCTGGAAGGATACGGTCCTTTGGTATCTTGCAATCTTGGAAAACGAGTTCACTGGTCACTGACGCCTTCAGAGAATGCTTCCCTTTCATCTCAGGCGCAGAGAATCCCTCATCGTCCTTCTCGACAATGAACCCCCTGATGACGCCATCTAATTTTGCCCAAACAACTGCGACTTGAGCAATCGTGCCATTGGTAATCCACATCTTCGCCCCATTCAAAAGATAATGATCACCCATGTCTTCGGCCCTTGTTATCATATCTCCTGGATTTGACCCGTAATCTGGTTCAGTCAGGCCAAAGCAGCCAATCCATTCGCCGCTGGCCATTTTTGGCAAGTAGTGATTCTTTTGCTCCTCCGAGCCGAAGTCCCAAATCGGATACATCGCAAGAGATCCTTGGACTGAAGCAAACGACCGAAGCCCGCTATCCCCCCTTTCAAGCTCCCTACAAATAACACCGTACGCGGCGTATGAAAGACCGGGGCAACCGTATCCCTTCAGGGGAGCACCTAGAACTCCCATATTGCCAAGTTCCTCGCGCCACTCGTCAGGAAAAACACCGTCTCTGCAGGCGTGCTCGATTTTTGGAAGAACTTCATTGTCAACGAAGTCCCTGACCATATCCCTGACCATCCTCTCCTCTTCTGTCAAGAGCGAATCAACGTCGTAGAAGTCTAGGGCATCGTATGGCATGTTCTCATGCCTTCGCGAAGGCAGTGACCTCATCAAGGTATGGCAGTGACTTTGACCCTACTTCTTGCCCCTTCTTCTGCGTCTAGAATCCCTCTTTGAGAACTCCTTCTCCTCTTCTGAACCAATCTTCATAGTTATCCAGTGGCTAAGTTTTGGCGACATAGACATGGATATGCTAAGGACCACTCCAAGGATGACCATGGGAAAAACAATCATGATAATCAAGCCCAAAAGTCCATCCGCCCAGGAATCTTCAGGAGGGGGATGGAAACTCAGAATCGTTCCCCTGTCAGTAAGTATCCATCCACTGTCCCTGTCTGCAGCCCAAGTGAACACGACTCTCTCACCCGACACCGTAGAGTCGAACTCCACTACATCTGAGTTTTCCAGCCAAGGAAATGAGGCATTAATCCGCGAGTCATGCTCAACAAGTGAGAATGGTGTTATGAGCACCATTGATCTATCATCCGCCTGCCTCTCAATTCCTGTGAAAACCCCTCCCGCTCCAGATATCTCACTAATGCTAACTGATGAAGAAGGGGCGTTGGAGGAATCCAGGCTGACTGTCGCAATTGCATTTCCCGATGTCAATACGCACACGTCCATAGTCGTCGGACAAACTAGTCCATTCCACGGGTATATGCCACCTCCAATCCAATGAATCGTGTGATCCCTGTCAATAATGGCTATTCCATCATAAGTGGTCCCGACCACACACAATAGTACGTCACTGTGACATTCAATCTCAGTGATGGAACTGCCCGTGCCCAGTCCTTCTAGCAATTGCGCCTCCGCGCCCCCGTCACTAGATGCCCTCATCTTCCAAATTGACCCATTTTCTGACCCAATGTAGGCCCAGGATCCTCCTTGGTTCCAAGCTACGGAAGTAAGGGACTCTCCTCCAAAATCCTCATTTCCAGCAGCATCGGTCACAGAATGGTCGTCAGATGCATACCTGAGAACCGTCCCATCCTCTCCAACAATAAGTGCGGTTAATCCACCAGGGTGGTAGTCCGCATCAGAAAGGGACACTTCCCCCATAACCGGCATTGGAACCTGAATTGAAGGGTTTAGGGCACTCATCATTTTCAATATGGACTCTTCTCCGTATGCCAGCACCCATCTTCCTGAGGGGTCAACAGTTGCACCCTTTAGTCCCAAATCAGTGGAAGAAAGGCTATCCATCTCGTCAAGCACAACCGCTGACTCCGCATTAACAGGGGTGGCCAGCAATAGGGTGGCAGAAATCAATGCGAACAGCATGCATGTGACTCGGGCCATGACGTCCCGAGATGGAATTATGGTTTAGCCCGTTCGACCGACGTCCTTGGGCGTCTAAGTAAAGGCAGAATTGAAGAGTGGTCCACTCGGCGCAAACCCATGGAGCGATTCGACGTCAGACGGGGATTAATCAAGCAAGTGAATGGTGAGGGTGGACTTTCCACCTTGGCAGCAAGGTATTTCGAACAAGTTGAGGGTACAGGCGAAAACTCATTCTCCGGTTCCCACGGCATTATGACCTCAATTATTGGAAGCTATGAGGGCAGCGCTCTGATGATTGACGTTACCAACGTTCCTCCCAATTTCGACGATCCTGAAGCAATGAAGTCGGCCATGGATGCAAGGAAGAGGTGGACTTCATTTTTAGATGAGGCTACTGGTTACAACTCGAAGCAGAGGGGAGATAAGGCCAAGGAATGGGCGAAGAAGGCTTCCAAGGCAAAGTCTGCAATTAGTGCCACCCGCCATTTAATGGAGATGTCCGATACCCTGCCCGAAGACAAGCTTTCAGAGGCAGAGTCAATTATAGCAGAGATAGAGCAGGCCTTGGAGTCAAACGACAACACGAGGGCGGCTGGGCGCGCCGAGAAGCTAAACAAGCTGTTCAATTAGGTGAAAAAATGAGTGATCAGGATCCTCTCTATAATCTAGATGAGGAATCTCGTGAAGCTGTTCAGAATATGTTCTCTGGTTGTGAGGAAGTTGTTGGTGTAGAGCATGTCGCATCAGTTCTCTCGGGCGCACCTTCCCATTCTGGAGATGCCCAACTCGTCGCTTACATCGGACTGGAGCCAAGTGGCAAGGCCCATCTGGGATGGGCAATACTGTCTGACACAATTCGTAATCTCTTAGATTCAAATGTAAACGTAATTGTCCTATTGGCCGATTGGCATGCTTGGGTAAATGACAAGTTTGGAAGGGATATGGAGAAGATATCCCTTGCAGGGGATTACATGACTGAAGTTTTCAGAACCCTTCTTGGAAATCCTCCTGAGGGTGAAGGCCCCGGGCAAATTAGATTCATTCGGGCTTCCGAGGTAATGGATTCCGGGAAATACTGGGAGAGAGTTCTGAGGTGCTCAAAAAATATGAGCTTGTCAAGGGTCAGGAGGACATTCAGCATTATGGGGAGGGAAGAGGACTCCTCTGACCACGACCTCTCAGCTTTCTACTATCCGGCCCTCCAAGCCGCTGATATTTTCGAATTGAAGATTGACATAGCATTTGGCGGCATGGATCAAAGAAAGGCCCATATGTACATGAGGGAAGTAGCAGATCGAAATGGCTGGACAAAGGCGACATGCATCCACACACCCATGCTCTCCGGACTCAAGGGCCCAGGGGGGAGGATGGACTCTTTCGACCACAAGATGTCAAAATCTGACCCCAACAATGCTATCCTACTGCATGACGATCACGATTTGCTAAAGAAGAAAATCAAGAAGGCGTTTCTAGAAGTGGGAAACCCGTCTTCCGCGATATTTGAGATCGTTGAACATGTAATTCTGCCAAGACTCGGATCAGTTAAGGTGATTCCAGATCCAAAATACGGAGTTCCATCCGAATACACCGATTTGCATTCATTTTCAAGTGCTGTTTCAGAAGGGACGGTTCATCCTTTGGACGCCAAAATGGCGGTTGCGGATGCCCTTGCAGAAGTCCTTGCACCCATTTCTGAGCACTTCTCATCCAGAACAGAGTTGATGTCTGCAATGAATTCAATCACCGGCTCCCAGTAGGTCATTGCAATAAGGACTTCAATCAATTTCCTTCGGGGCAGATATCATAACCCACACTTCTCCGGCCGGAAGCGAGGGAAACCATGTCAGAGGTGGGCATAGACGATATTTCGATCTATTTCCCGCGTTTATATTTCGATATGAAGGACTTCGCAGATTTCAGGGGTGCCGACTTCAGCAAATTGAACAAGGGACTCGGCTTATCGGCAATGGCGATACCAGATGTTCACGAGGATACTGCCACTATGGGTGCGAATGCCGCCTCTAGACTCATCGATAGAAATGGAATAGATCCAAGCTCTATTGGCAGGGTATACCTGGGAACTGAATCCGCCTTGGACGGTGCTAAACCAACTGCTACTTACATCATGGACATGCTCGAACAGAGGTACTCTCCTAGATTCGGTGGAGACTGCTTTAGGAATTGTGACGTAGTGGACTTGACCTTCGCTTGTATTGGTGCGGTCGATGCAATGCACAATACACTTGATTGGGTGGCCCGGGGTGGAATCGAAGAGGATAGAATTGGAATAGTTGTATTCGCTGATAATGCAAAGTATGACCTTGGTTCCAGTGGTGAGTACACACAGGGAGCGGGAGGCGGTGCCATACTAATCAGGCACAACCCAAGGCTTCTGGCAATTCCTGATATCTGGGGGGTCTCCACAATGCCCGTTCATGACTTCTTCAAGCCCCGTAGAGAGGTGGAAACTAGAAAAATCATTGAGAATGTTCTTGATTTGGCAATGGAAAGTGGGGAGAAAATCAAGGACGGCCTGGCGGAAAAGATTCTGAAACTACTGCCGACATCAAGTAAGAAGGACGAGTTAATCTTCGAGAATGAGAAATTGATGATTCATAAGGACATGCCAGTTTTCGATGGCCAGTTCTCCAATAGATGTTATTCTGAGTCAGTAAAAACGGCATTCATAGATTTTAGAGCGAAGGCAATCAGGGATGGTAGGTATGATCCCGAGACAGACGAGATTCTCACGGAACAGTGGAAGAGGATCATTGTCCACTTGCCTTATGCATTCCAGGGAAAAAGGATGTTCCCGGATGTTTTCAGGCATGACAGAAGGCATCTTCCCATGTGGGATGAAATTGTGAAAGAGATAGGTCCAGAGCCATTCCCAGATGATTATCCAGACACTCCTGACGGAATAGAAGAATTCGAGAAGGCGAACGACCAGTATAGGAGACTCATTTCCAAGACTATACAATTCAAGGATTTCGCAGAGAGCAGAATCGAGAAAACTCAGCGGGCATCTAGCCTTATCGGAAACCAATACACGGGTTCGATATTCCTAGCTTTGATGTCAACAATGGAAAGCGACTACCTTGATGACGTAGACATGACTGGCAAGAGGGTTGGATTGTGTGGTTATGGCTCGGGCGCCAAGGCCAAGGTGTTCGAGGGAGTTGTTCAAGATGGATGGACGGATGTAGTTTCAAGGTTCAGCCTATTTGACAGGCTATCTGGACGCCACCCTATTGACAAGTCAGAATATGAGTCTCTACACAGGGGGAGCAGGAAGGTTTCCGTATTGACTCCCCATGAAGAGTTCGCTTTGGTGGGAATCGGTGCCGATGGCGATCTAGAGGGCCAGCGAAGATACGCTTGGTTCGACTAGCTACTCGGAGCCAATCGAACGACTAATGACAATTCTCTGTACTTCCTGAGTTCCTTCGTAAATCTGAGTTATCTTCGCATCTCTGAAGAATCTTTCAACCGGAAAGTCAGTGGTATACCCATACCCGCCAAGTACTTGAACGGCTCTTTCAGTTACCCACATCGCAGTATCCCCAGCAAACAACTTCGCCATACTGGCCTCTTTCGTATGCCTCGGTGCCCCCTCGGAGTAATGCCTCTCTTTCGCCCACGCAGCCCTGTAAACCATCATCCTGGAAGCATCAATTTGAGTCGCCATATCGGCCAAATAGTTACCAATACTTTGGTGGAGTGCAATCGGCTTGCCGAAAGCCTCCCTCTCGTGTGCGTAATTCAGAGCTGATTCGTATGCGCCTTGAGAAATCCCAAGCGCTTGAGCGGCAATCCCAATTCTCGAATTATCCAGGGCATTCATGGCTATGGGAAAACCATCTCCCGCCCCCTTCAACACATTTTCAATTGGAACTTTGCAATCTTCAAGGAGCAATGAGCATGTGTCCGATGAACGAATTCCCAATTTATCCTCCTTTTTTCCCACAGAGAATCCTTCGAAACCCTTCTCAACGATGAAAGCAGTGGTTCCACCGTGCTTCTTAACTCCAAAATCAGGGTGACCGACATCCTTTGCGAATAGGACATAGATATCTGCACTATTGCCATTCGTTACCCACATCTTCTCTCCATTCAGGACGTAGTGCTTCCCATCGTCACTGAGCTTCGCTTTACAGGTCATTGCTGCAGCATCTGTCCCAGCACCAGCTTCGGAAAGGGAATAGGCACCGATCTCATCACCTGCGAGCCTACTGAGGTACTCACTCTTCTGAGCATCATTTCCATGAAGTGCTATGGTTTTAGAACAGAGGCCGACATGTACGCAGAACATCACAGAGAAGGACGCATCTACTCTGGCAAGCTCCTCCACAATTATTGCCTCAGTGATATCATCGACCGGGCTACCCCCATATTCCTCTGGAATCGTTATCCCCTGAAGCCCAGATTCGCAGAATTTTTTCCACTCTTCGAGAGGGGCCCTCTGCTCCTTGTCCCTTTCAAGGATTGTGGGGGAAAGAACCTCTTCTGCGAATCCCCTGACCATCTCTCGAATCATGCTCTGCTCTTCGTTTTCAGCGAAATCCATCGACATCCCTGATACTCCGAGAGGCCCGTCATTGTTAACTTCTCGTTGAAAATTACGATAACTCGCTGAGCGAATAGTTGAAAACGGATTTCGGTGGGCGGCCGGACGAATCACATGGCAGATGGCGACTACTCGGAGTTCAGCATTGCTCACGACCGACTGTATACACTCGAACATTTATGGCTCCAAGTTCTCGATGAGGACAAGGAAGAAGGAACTACAAGTGTAAAGGTAGGACTTAGTGAGTTCGTTATGGCAGAATACGGCGAAGTGATGCAGGTGGTCCTAGCTAGGCCGAGGGACGAAGGAGAGTTTGAGATGCAGGGCGACTCTGGACTCTCAGAGGAAGATGATGCCGAAGATTCCACAACTCTGGCTTCAGGAGGGGACCAAGTTGGTGTCGACGACCTGATGATCACCATTACCACAAAGTATGATGGCGAATTTGACAGGATTCTGATTAATGCCCCGTTTCCATGTAAGATTTCCGAGTTAAATGGGCACGTTGAGGATAACCCAGACCTAGTTAACGAGGACGCTTATGGGGATGGTTGGTGCATTATTGTAAAGACTCAATCTACCGATTTTGATGGTGACCAGTACTTGAATAAGGACGAATATATTGAGATGCTCAATGAGTTGCCCTAGGGCCACTCCAGCTTGCCCCAATCTGTGGGTTCAGAATTTTCCCAGTTCAAATTATCCAGTAGGCTGATGACCTCGTCAAACGTTGTCAAGTCATCCTCAACCTGCCTCCTGTATAGCCACCCTTTCAGCATACCTAATCGTGGCCCAGGGGGCAGTCCAGTTTCCCTAGACAACTCATTCCCATCAACTATTGGAGAAGCACCATATCTGGGCTCGCCAACTTCCTTCAGTGCCTTTGAGAAAATGACGACATCCTGGCCGAGCGTCCCCAGGTAGTCTAGAACGTTCTTCTTCCTCATTTCAGGAAGCGCGATAGCGAACCTCCTGAGGTACGAGGCATTAGTTTCCAAACTTTCTTCTTTGCATTCATGCAAGAAACCAACCTCATCCAGTATTGAGTTACTCAGCATTAGCTCCTTGCGTAGAATCTTCCTTAGTTGACCCCCATCTCCTTCAAATTTCCTGCAAAGGAGTGCTAGATTAACTTCGAGATTACTGCCCAGAGGGCATTCAGACTTTTCCATCAGATTTCCAGAAATAGCCTTCAAAACCCCCAATTCCTCCATTTTTGATACTATCTCATTCGTCCAATCACCCGAGAGGATAATGGACAACTCTGAGCAAACCCTCTCCTTAGAGACCATTTCCAGCATCCCTAGGCTGGACGATATAGCGCTCTCCAGCGAATCCCCCATTTCTCGTACCCCATTCTTCCCTCCGTTCATGAATCTGAACGCTCTGAGGATTCTCAGGCCATCCTCCGAGATCCTATCCTGGGGATCCCCCACTGAAACTAATACTCCCTCAAGCAGGTCCTTTCTACCATTGAATGGATCAATAAGTGAATCCTCGTTGTATGGGAATTCTAGAGCCATGGAATTAATTGTGAAGTCTCTTCTGGAGAGATCCTCTGTGATATCTGTTCCGAACTCGACATTGTCCGGTCTTCTGCCATCACCGTATGAGCCATCACTCCTGAGAGTAGTAACTTCCCATATTTTCCCACTTGCACGCCCCTCCTCAAGCCTCACGGCTACGGTACCGAATCTTGCACCCACCATCAGTGATCTCGGGAAAATAGCTTTCACTTCTTCTGGATGAAGTGTAGTGGCAATATCGAGATCTGTTTCCCCCCCTCCGGAAATAAACTCTCTTACCCATCCTCCGACTATCCATGCCTCTCCCTTGCTTTGCAGACCTTCTAGAACGAACAAATCATCCGGCCCCAATGATGAATCCGCATGTTCCATGTGCATTCCGAGGGCTAAGGTGACATCACTTCTTCGGATAAATGAGGGCCTCTGAATTGGTTACGAGTATTTGAGAAATTATGGGACAAGATCTTCATGACCGCCTAGCATCCCACTGTCACTGTCAGTGGGGGAGCCAGGATTTGCGATATCAAATCTCAGCATTTCCCCAATTACTGGCCAGAGCGAGCCCATCCACTCCATTTCCGACATCAGTAGATCAATGACGGGATGTTCAAGGATCTCCTCCTCTGTAGAGTCTTCATCTATATTGGGAATTCCTTCTGGCAGCCCCCTTAATGAGTCAATCAGACCTTCCAATCTGACTACGGCCTCCCCTTCAAGCCCCTCAGATCCGCCCATCATCTCAACAATGTCTTCAAGATGCTCAGCGAGAACCATCGGGTCAAATGGACTTTTATCGGAGTCGCTGATGTTGATGGGGCCGAAAACAACCCCTCCCAAGTCAGTGTCCATCCATAAGCCTCCTTGCCACTCCCTCTTCAGAAGCCTCTGATTCAAGTGCCCGCCGAATGGCCCTAGGATGAAGCCCCCATCCTCTATCAATAAGTCAAGATAACTTGGTATTTCTCTGACTGCACCAGTTATCAGTACCCTGCTGACGTCCCGGTCCCATTCAGGATCTTCTAGAGATTCGGGACCAAGTACCCTGATGGTGCCCTGAACCTCCACTCTTTCAAGACATCCAATCGTGTGTTCAATTACATCTTCATTCGGCTCAATCACAGTGACGCTACCGCCAGGCCCCCCGATATTGTCAATCAGAGATGCAATGTACCCACTCTTTGAACCGATTATGATGATATGTTGGTTTTGTGCGATTTCCATGTGGTGCAATAGTGTCACTACCATGTGTGGCGCGGAAATCGTCTTCGCGCTTCCAGATTCCGTAATCAGAAACGGGACAGGCATGTCATGCCAGAAGTCCTCCAATGGATATTCCGTAAAATCAGAGGGTTCCACCTCCTCCATCGCCCGTTTAATGTCCCGATTCATCGGTATTCCGGCCGCAATTAGACGTTCCAAGAGATCAGATATGTCCGACAAAGCACTCCCTCCGGAGGTACGTTCAGCCGCAGTCCATTTGAACACAACGCCCCCCGGACACATCAGGGTCCGTGGTCTAGGGGTTATGACGTTGCTCTTACAAAGCGAAGATCGCAGGTTCAATTCCTGCCGGACCCACCAATGAAAATCTCCGAAAACCTCCGTTTTTCCAATTATTGGCATTTCTAATTCACTGAAAACGTCAAGAAGTGGTGCATGGGCGGAAGGACGTGGTCGAAGAGACCGCTGGTCTGGCTTCTCGCGTTGCAAGGCGGATTCGCAAGAGGGAATGGACGATTTCCGTAGCGGAGTCATGCACAGGGGGGCTACTTGCCTCAGTGATTACCGACATTTCAGGGGCTTCGAGATGGTTCAATCAGGGATGGGTGACGTATTCAAATGAGTCGAAGATGCGCGAGCTGGGTGTGGATAAATCAGCATTCGACGAGGGGGAAGCCGGGGCGGTTTCTCATGAGGTCGCAATTCAAATGGCACAGGGCGCGAAGTATCAATCGGGTTCTGATGTGGCGATATCAATAACTGGAATCGCAGGCCCAGGTGGCGCAACTCCCGACAAAGAGGTAGGCAGAGTCCATGTCGCGGTAATCGCCGGCGACTATTTTCTTTCTAGAAGGATGGACTTCGGTGAAAATGATAGATTGGACAACAAGAAGTCCTTTGTCGCATTCGCACTCAGACTATCGTTGGAGGCATTAGATAGAGTCAAGGAAAATGAGGCAATTGTCGAGCGTGCAATGAATGATGACTCCCCTGATGCAGTATTGGATACTTCCCAACTAGATCCTTCCTCCGAGGAGTGGGAAGGAAGTCTGGAGTGGAACGTGGAAGATTATTCCAAGACAGTCGCCGAAGAGATTGGAAAGGTAGATCTCGCTTCACTTGCGGATTGGGATGAGTAGAATTCCCTAACAAAATCACCATTCTGGCGATATTATCATGAGCGTCCCGGCTGCTTATGGTAATCATGGCTGCAGACGATTGGCCCGAGAGGCAGAGAATTCTCGCCTCTGCCGGCATTCTAGTGCTTGCGTCAGCCAAGGATAGAATTCAGGAAATCCAAGATATCCAGCCATTGATTGAGGCCGCGCGTTCATCGGGTGTTAGGATGCTGGACGCAAGGTCTGTAGACGAACTTCTGTCTCTGGTTCCAAATCATGAGGGGCCCGGTGCCACTCAAATTCCAATCAGGAGTGAGCAGTCCACTTTGCCTGATCCTCAGAGTCACTCCTCCCATGGAAGGGTTGTCGCTCCATCTGGTTCACTTGATCTGGCGCCACATCCTAGGCCGCATGGTCTTTCGTACTATGATCTAGCAGAGTTCCCGATGCAAGCGAGAGATGTAGATGCCGAGATCGAGATTCATTTCGATATTACTGGGCACTCTGTTACGGAAGGCAGGATGTCCGACATGAAGTCCTGCTTTACTGATAGGTTGAGGAGGATTAGGAGCATGATGATTGACTCAAATGTCCTGCCAAGGAGGCCAATTTCTACATCTGAAGCGTGGAGGAATAGACAAAGGCACTCCACCAAGGAATATGAAATAACCATGGTCGGCTTAGCTAGCGAAATGCGTTGGACAAAGAACAAGAATCTCATGTTCGTGATTGAAGATGAATCTAGCCAAATTTCATGCCTCGTTAAGCCCCCCTCCGATGCCCCAGAGGTCCATCCTGCTCTGGACGGACTCATGAACGACGATGTAATCGGAGTCAGCGGATCATTCCTGATTGGGGAGAGGGATCCAATCTTCTTTGTGCAGGATATACATCTGCCCCCTTTGGGCAGGCATTCGAAGAATAGTGCAGGGCAAGATAGGGCGATTTCTGCGGCTTTCCTTTCTGATATGCATGTGGGCAGTATGACATTTCTGGGACCTCAGTGGGATAAGATGATTCAATGGTTCAAGACAGATCCATTGGCTCGAACTATCAAATATTTCGTATTGAGCGGAGACGGAGTAGATGGGGTCGGAATTTATCCCGGGCAAGATAGGCATTTGGCCATCAAGGACTTGTTCCAGCAGTACGGGGAATTAGCAAGATTATTGGAGGATCTTCCAGACTGGGTCGACGTCATCATCCTTCCAGGGAATCATGATGCTGTCAGGCCTGCTGAGCCTCAGCCAGCACTTGACCCAGAGGTCCAACAGGACTATTCGGATACTACCTTTGTAGGAAATCCTTGCGATTTCAGCCTCAATGGGGTAAGGGTACTTTCCTATCATGGCAAGAGCATCGACGATTTCGTCGCCACGTTGCGTTCCGTTTCCTATTCTAAACCTGAGAGGGCGATGCAGGCAATGCTGGAGAGACGGCATTTAGCACCATCTTGGGGAGGAAAGACTCCACTTTCTCCCGAACCAGAGGACAATCTCGTAATATCGTCAATTCCAGATATTTTCGTTACTGGGCATGTGCATGGGCACTTTGTTGGAAGTTACAAGGGAACAACGATGGTACATAGCTCGACCTGGCAGAATCAGACTGACTTCCAGAGGATGCTCGGTTTTCAACCAAAGCCTTGCATACTTACAGTCGTAAACCTGCACACTTTCGCTACAGCCTCAATTCCATTCGCTTGATCACTCTGGAAAAACTTCCCCGTTGAAGATATGCGGCCAAATTCCTCGTAGATCCGTCCCTTCTACAATGGGCACACCTGCATCTCCGAATGATCTCCTAGCCAGTTCTCTAGCCGGATTGAAACCAATAAATGAGGACCCTGGAATCATCATTGACAAGTCAGTACTGGAGTCACCCACGGACACAATCCCACTAGGATCTATTCCATTTATCCTTGACAGTTTTTCCACCATGATGTTCTTCTCGTGTGAAAGAACTCTGGCTTTCATCGGTCCTATGAGGGTCCCTTCGTCATCCCAGTCAAATCCATTTGCAGCCCAATCATCCACACTGAGCATGTTTGCAATGGCCCCTACAAACACATCCACGCCTGCGGACACTATGGCAACGTAGACGCCTCTTTCCTTCAGAGCATCAACAACTGCCCTGGCTCCCGGCATAAGGCCTATCCCGGAGTAAGCACGCATAATTTCATCCCGGTGAATCTCTGAACATACCCCTGTCCATAGCCTGATATCATCCGCCATGAATTCATCATCAGTTACCTCCCCAGCTAGGAATCTACGGAGCATCTCCTTGTTTTCCGTTCCAAAGTAATCGTGAATGTTCTGCCACGATGATCCGTTGTCAGTAAGAACTCCGTCGCAGTCAAAAACCACAGCATCAACCCCTCCCATGTCATTACGTCTGGGATTTCACACTTAAGTCCTGTAGCGATGACTTGATTCCTAAGTTAGTCTGTCGGAGTGCGTGAGCGAGCACTACCATGGTGGCGGCCCAGCGATCAAGGTAAGCATGCTTTTTTTCGGACCTCTAGCAGAAAAGATGGGACAAAGAGAGATCTTTGTTTCATTAGACTCAGGAACGACAGTCACGCAGCTAGTAAATAGGTTCGAACTAGGGGACATGTTACTATCGGGCTTGAGGGTAGCTGTTGATGGGGAGATGGACGTGGACATGGATGCCCCTCTGAAAGACTCCTCTGAGGTAGCATTCCTACCTCCAGTTTCGGGCGGTTAGGAGGTGTAACTCCGAAGCATTGAACCGAGTAATCCCGCTCGAGAGCATGATAGGCATGGCATTGGGAGCACCTGAGGCAATCATCATTGTGATTTTTGGAATACTGGTTTTCGGAGCAGACAAGATACCTAAATTGGCTAGAAATGTTGGTAGGGCAAAGGGTGAATTCCAACAGGGGATCATGGAAGTAGCATCAACATCCACCACCGAGGAAGACATGGATCGTGGTGGGATGACGGAAGAGGTTGCTTCCGAGAGAGAGTAAATTCACGCTCTCCTGAGTTTCAGTTCCGAGCCACAATCCGGGCAGTCCCCAAATTTAGCTCGATGCTTATTGGGCAATTCGGGCGAGGGTTGTGTGGATTTACAACCGACGCACCTTAATTCCCATATCCAACCTTCGCTAATTCCAGATTCCCTTATCGAACGCCACTCGATGCCGATATGCGAAGCTACATTCTGCATTCTGTAGTCATCAGTCACTAATACTGCCGACTTCTCAAGAGCCAGAGCAATAAGTGACATATCCACACTGGATAGTCCCGACATGTCCCCCGTCCCTACCGCGGCCTTCCTGGCCTCCTCCATACTTTCACCTCCGGGAACGGCCTGGATAACGCCTATTGATTCAATCATCTCTAATCTCTCTGGAGAAATTCTTTCCAACTCCGAGTATTGTGATGGGACAATAAAGGAACCAGAAATCTCCGAAACTGGCCATTCGATTAGCGCCGATGTATCAAGAACCATCTCGTCAGCCATGCATCTCGCTGACGTCCCTCCCTTTCAGGGGTGTCGATGATGGCTAATACGCATCGTGAAGCCACTACCTCATTATAGCAATGCCTCGGACGGCGAAACATGAGCAGCATTGTCTCGCAGGAGATGATCGACTCTGCAATAGATTGGGCGGACGGGCTCGGATTAATTGGGCTGGCAATACTTTCTTCCACTGAGGCTGCACTACAGCCCATCCCTCCAGATCCACTAGTTTGGAACATGGTGTTGGATGCGGACTCCGGAATGGGCATCATGGCTGTAGTTGCTGTGGCAGTATTTTCCAGTGTTATGGGTGCAATAGGTGGTTATGCAATAGGGATGTATGCCGGCGGTTGGCTATTGGAGAGATTAGTTTCAGATTCAAACATAAAGAGGCTTAGCGTATTGATGGAGAGGTATGGTGCTGCTGGAATTTTCATAGCAGCGGTTTCTCCCATCCCCTACAAGGCCCTTGCTTGGATCGCAGGCGCAGGACGAATGGACCTACGAGTGTTCATAGCGGCCGGAATCTTTGGCAGAGGAATCAGATTTGGAATTCCAGGTTTTCTTCTTGGGGTATATGGCGAATCTATTATCGAATCTCTAAACTGGATAAACTTCTCCATCATGGCCCTAGCAGGTCTCATGTTTGTAATTCCAGTAACAAGATGGTGGGTTTCTTTACTGGATGAATAGGGACGAGGGGAAACCCTAATTCCCGATTCGATTATGTGGTAGAAACATCTCGGAAGAGCATAGCTCGCGTGGTGTAGTCCGGCCCATCATACTGGGTTTTCGATCCGGCGACCCGGGTTCGAATCCCGGCGCGAGCACCAAATCAGTCAACCTCATGAACGTCAGTTGCCAGATTAATCTCTGAGGCCCTCTCGATAACAATCCTGGTCCATTTGCTAGTTGGCGATGGCAATGCTAGTACGTGAGAGGCAGAAGCCAGTATCTTCTTAGTAAGAGAATTTGGCGCTTCTGGCCTTCCTCTGTCAAGCAGCCCCGTATTGGGGTCCCCCCACTCCTCTGAGAATACCGCAATCGGTATTGAGTTGTTGTCTGACCACCTCTCAGCCATGTAATCAACTCCGCTGGCGCCACCTACAATTATCAGGTCCGGATAGCCGTATTTTTCAATCCAATTTTCTATAGCATCTTCGAAAACACGGTAGTCATAGAATCTACTCGATCCGACAATTGCCAAGTTAATTATCGAACCATCTTCGTTTAAGTCTCGGCTGCCTAGGCGCTCGACGATATCTTGCCCCTTGGCACCCTCCATACGGGTAGCGGATGAGGGTGCGCGGCAATAACCCTACCCCAATAATTCGCATTTCCTCTCATTTTTGGTAAAGTTCTACTCGTAATTGCGGATATTATCTCTATCGAAAGTCGGCATATGTTACTAGTAAATGAGTTGATATGTCTCCTACCTGCCCCTCGGCTCGGGGTGTCACCATGGCTCTAGATGTAGAAGAAATCAGATCACATTTCCCCATTCTCCAGAGGATCCTCCCCAATGGGAAGCCACTAGTGTACTTCGACAATGCGGCCACTTCGCAAAAACCCCTTGTCGTGATAGATGCAATGTCCGATTTCTACAAACAGTACCATGCGAATGCTCACAGGGCCAATCATACACTGGCAGATGAATCCACGGCCGCTCTTGAGGGGGCAAGAGACAGGATATCGAAGTTCTTCGGAACTAGTGAGAATCAGATGATTTACACGGGTAGTGCAACCGAGGCGATGAATTTGGTCGCATATGGTTGGGCCAGGTATAATTTGGAAGAGGGGGATGTTGTGGTCACAACTGAGATGGAGCACCATGCCAATATCGTCCCATGGCAGGAACTATCCAAGGAGAAGGGGATAGAGCTTAGGTATGTCCCAATAGACGTTGAAAATTTTACACTAGACTATGATGCGATGGAAGTTGCAATTCAAGGAGCCTCATTGGTTTGCGTCGGCCATGTCAGCAATGTCTTAGGAGTTCGTAATGAGATCGAGAGGGTAATTGAAATGGCCCATTCTGTTGGTGCCAGAGTGGCTCTCGATAGCGCCCAAGGGGCTCCACACGAGAAAATCAGATTTGATGAATTGGGAGCAGATTTCTGTTCCATAGCAGCGCACAAGATGGCAGGGCCAACGGGAATAGGCTGTCTTCTGGTCAAATCAGATGCTCTCGACGAGATGGGTCCCTTCCTGACTGGGGGATCTATAGTGAAGAGGGTCTCCAAGGAAGACACACTTTTCCAAGATGGATATGCAATGTTCGAGACTGGAACCCCAAGGATGGCAGAAGCAATTGGTTGGCATGCAGCAGTGGATTGGCTTGAGGATAACATAGATTTCAAGGAGGCGCATGACTACGTTCACAAGATATCATCATGGATGGCATCTCAAATGCGTAATATTCCTGGTATCACCGTATTCGGAAACCCAGAGAAGGAAGAATCGATAGGGGTTGTCTCTTTCCTTCATGACACGATTCAAGCCCAGGACTTGGGGTATCTCTTGGATGCGGGCGGATTCGCCGTCCGTACTGGGCACCACTGTGCCCAACCACTCATGGAGGCAATGGGCGTTGGCTCCACAAACAGGGCCTCTGTGTGGTTCTACAACACCATGGAAGAGGCCGAGGCATTTGTTGCTCACTTGGGGAATATAGTCGAGAGGTTCTCATAAACGGTAGCCAACCTCTCGCAACGGTGAAATCCCAACGCCATCTAGCGTGCCCATGCCAGACGACAGCGAGTGGTCCGAAGAGATCTCTGAAATAGTCGACAGGTTCCAATCTTGCTTCGATGACATGGAGAGGCTAGAACTCCTATTTGAGTACGCAGAGAAGCACCCCTCAAATCTGCCAATGGAAATGTGGAATGATGAAAATATGGTTCATGGCTGCCAATCCAGAGCACATGTGGTGTGTTCATTGAACGGGGAGGGGGGATTCATGGCAGAGGGTGGCGCAGATGCACAGATTGTTCAGGGGTTGATGGCTATAACCGCAATTGCAGTGAATGGACAGCCCCCTGAAAAGGTGGCGGAACACGACCCATCTTACATTGAGGGGATGGGACTCAGCAGGATACTTACTCCCAGTAGGGCCAATGGGTTCATGAATATGGTAAGCAAGGTCAAAAAAGAAGCCTCTTCATTGATGTGATTGCATATGGTTAGCGAGGAAGAAGTATTGAATTCCTTGAGGCCTGTTGAGGATCCCGAAATGAAAATTTCCGTAATTGAACTTGGCCTCATATATGACATTAGACTAGAAGAGGGGGAAGAAGGGCCCCATGTGGAGATAGATATGACGCTCACTAGTCCTGGATGCCCAATAGCACCAGAATTGATGGCGGCTGTCCACAGGGCTGCAGTACAAACCCACGGAGTCCATTCAGCACATGTGAACCTGACATTCTCGCCCCTCTGGGATCCAAAGGTACATGCCTCTGAGGATGCAAGAATTGACCTTGGAGTATTCTAGACGTTCCTTTCTGCAGCTAGAACAGTATTCGACATTAGCATGGCAATTGTCATTGGGCCAACTCCCCCCGGGACTGGCGTAATTATTCCGGCAATGCTCTCAGAACCACTTTCGACGTCTCCGACCAACCTCGTCCCACCATCCTTCGAATCATCCTTTATTCGATTAATCCCGATATCAATTACAGTAGCGCCGGGTTTAATCCATGATGATTTCACCATCTCCGGCTTACCCACGGCAGCAATCAGAATATCTGCCTCTCTGCAAATCTCGTCAAGTGACTCGGTCTTTGAATGCGCAATAGTTACTGTGGAGTCGGCGCCCCTCTGTGCAAGAAGAATAGAAAGTGGCATTCCGACAATTCTGGATCTGCCCAATACTACGGCTCTGGACCCCTCCAAATCAACTTCAGCTCGTCTGATTATTTCCATGACTCCTGCGGGAGTGCAGGGGGTCATTCCCCCCTTGTCGCCCGTCACCAATCTTCCAAGATTCACTGGATGGAAACCATCTACATCCTTTCTTGGGTCGATCGCCTCAATTACCGAGAGCTCATCTATCCCCGGAGGGAGCGGGCTCTGAACAAGAATTCCATGTACTGACGCATCCCCATTCAGTTTCTCTACGGCGGAAATCAAATCACTCTGGCTTGTGTCAGGTTTCATATCTATTCTGCTGCTAATCATGCCAATTCTCTGGCATGACCTCTGCTTATTTCTTACATAGATCTGGCTCGCGGGGTCGTTTCCAACAATGATGACGGCCAAGTGGGGGACAACGCCTCCTTCTGCCAATGAAGAAATCCTCTCAGAGAGCCCATCTTCAATGTCTCTCCCGAGAGCCCTACCATCTATCCTCGTCGCTCCCATATGGCTTCGTCAAGCAACCTCGCTAAGACCTTTCACATGAATATTGGAGCCCCAGGAGGGAGTCGAACCCCCGACCGTCTGATTACAAATCAGATGCTCTACCGGGCTGAGCTACTGAGGCCTGTACTTCACAAGGGACAACCACTCTTGAACCCTATAGTCATGCAAACTCTGGGTGGGGTTGATGCATGACCCCCCCATCGGGCCTCGTGGGAGTCGGCGAGTCCGGGCACAAGAGGCTCAATACCGTTCTTTCCGCATGGACATGCATAGCAGTGGGTAGCGCAATAGTGCTCTATTCTGGATCATCGCCCTTTGCACTGGCATTAGGGGCACCAGTCTCAATCGCGGGCGCGGTTCTGTTGGTTTTCGGAATTGGGATGAATGACGAGACTTCTGTAGACGAACAAATAATCAGTAGCTGGGAGCCAGAATCCGACATTATGCCCGATGCAGGTGGCCCGATGTACAGAATTGATACAACGCTGGTCGAACCAATCAGGACTTCAATACTGTGCGGTAGATGCGGTAACATACAATGGGAAGAAGGAGGTAGGCCACAGTTATTCGTTTGCCCCATCTGCGAAGTTGAATTGTGGAGGGACGAAGAAGAGTAGCTCACCATTCTTCGGCAACCGTCAAGTGGGAAACTCTACTCGAGAGGACGGGGATAACGTTGGAAATGGGCAACAACGAGCGATTAATGCTCAAACTCATGCTATCTGAACCATCCAAAAAATGGCTTTTAGATGAATTACTTTCAGGGATTGGATGGGAAGATCAAGTCCACGTGGCCGGTTCTGGAACCGCACTCTCAGATTTGGGACTAGTTTCCATTGAGGAGTCAATAGAAACATTAGTTTCTCTGGGGCCTGAAGGTGAATTGGCATTAGATGATGGACTCTTGGAATCCAGACTCTGGAGATGCCTTTCTTCCCTCCCTGAGTCAGATAGGACGATGGGAAGGTTATTCGAAGAAGGATTCGAACGCCATCAAGTAGGTCCGGGAATAGGTCTCTTGAAGTCTATTGGTGTATCAATAGACTCGGGAAAATTAGTGGCCACTGACGAATCCTTGCTAGGCGATGAAATTGAGATTAGGGAGAAATTCATTTCTTTGTTGTCAGACGGCCCGGTGTCCGGTTCACAACTAGATGAGTCGATGGTGAGCCACTTCCTCGGGAGGAAGGGCCTGATTGCCGTGGAAGAGAATATTTCCAGATCGTGGACCCTCACCGAGAAAGGATCTTCTGTAGACGTCACAACACTTGGTCACGTAGAAATGATTGGAGAGGTAACGCCAGAGTTGCTCCAGGGGGATGACTGGAAGGGTGCAATGTTCAAATCGTTCGATGTCAATTCTCCAGCACCGATTCCCTCGGGAGGAAGGCCACATCCGATGCAGGCATTGATTGAAAGAATTAGACAGGTTTTCCTAGAAATGGGGTTTTCTGAGATCGAGGGTGATTTCATTCAGTCAGCAGGATGGAATATGGATGCTCTGTACATCCCTCAATCACACCCAGCAAGGACTATGCAGGACACATTCTACCTGTCCGAGCCAAAGAAAATTGATGTCGAAGAGCACTACCTGGATCTCTGGTCCAAGGTACACGAACATGGTCATGACACTGGGAGTAAGGGATGGGGTAGGCCATTCGATAAGGATGAGTCCAAGAAGGCACTTCTCAGGACACACACTACGGTGAATACCGTGAGGCACATAGCTGAAAATCCCAATGAACCATCCAGGGTATTTGGAATTGGGAGGGTTTTCCGCCAGGAGACCATTGACAGGACCCACCTTCCGGAATTTCACCAGATCGAGGGAATAATACATGAGAAAGACGCTAGTTTGCCGATGTTGATAACCACTCTCAAGACATTCTACTCAAAAATGGGATATCCGGATGTCAGGGTTCGTCCGGCATATTTCCCCTATACCGAACCTAGCGTTGAGGTGGATATACTGTGGAGGGGCCAGTGGCTAGAGCTCGGAGGCGCCGGAATTTTTCGACCCGAGGTCACAGAGCCGCTTGGCTCAGAGTGGCCGGTTTGTGCATGGGGGATGGGCCTCGAGAGGCTCGCAATGATCATACTGGATCTGGACGATATCCGACAGCTATACCAGCCCGACTTGGAGAGGCTGGGTCGGATGCCAATCCTCTGATGACAATTACCGCCATTGACAGTGCAGCTAGGATTGATCCGCCATTGGGCGGGACTAGGTTGGAAATTGCAGCTATGGCACTAGCCATATCCGATGACTGGCCTGGCGGACCTCCTCCGCAACCATCTGGAGGGGGGCCTATTCCCGGTCCCCAAGTTTCCCCATGGCCTGTGCAGTCAACGTCCCCTCCACCGTTGCCCGTACCTCCAGACTCCATCACCCCTCTGTAGCAATTGATGAAGTAAGGAAAGCCGATGCCCCCTTCTCCATTGACCCATGTCGTGTGGTAATGGTAAATTCCATCCGGATAGTCGGGAGTGGCACCAAATTGTCCATTGCAGGAATCTAAGTCGCCCAGTCCGGAGACGTACTCGTAGTCATCAATGCCATTGTAGCCAGTCTCGCCATCCTTGAGTCTGTACGAAGAGGTCATCTCAGAAACCTCTCCATCGACATCCCAGCCAACGAATCCATAGATGGGATAGCCATCTAGGGCGAAACCAACGATCGGAGAATGGCTGGCGACGGTTCTGGATGACTCCATACTGTAGTCAGCCCATGTTTCTCCATTTTCCTCATCTGGATGCCAGTGCAAACAGTTTGAATCTGCGTGGTAGTGGTATTCTCCACCAGGTCCAGAGTGGGCATGGCATATTCCTAGCCACACATGTTGCCTATCTTCCTCGTATGCCCCTTCTTGCCCTGCAACTGCATCTCCTCCGGGACCATCCTCGGGCCCAAAGATAGGTACGCCATTTACCGCGAAAGCTACTGCTCCCCTCTCAGGAGCCATGGTGCAACCGTCAGTTGAAACTGAGGGATTGCATCCCGTCTGGTTGGTAGGTTCTAGGGGAATCTCCCAAACGTGTTCTTGGGCGCTGCTACAGCAACCGGGACCAGACTCAAGATCGTGGTTAGGGAGGCCATTGGAAATTATCTCTATGTGGGTCTCGTTCGTAGTGAAGCTGAGTTGGCACACGTGGTTGTCGAAACCACTAGTGTTGTAGTCATCAATGCCCTCGACTTGTTCCGTAGAGTCGCATAGGAGGATACCTTCCCACCATTCTTGGGAACCCGTTTCTACTTCCCCTGCTGGTTCGTCATACTCGCACGAGTCGTCGTCTTCCTCTGCGCCCTCATCGTAGTTGTTCGCCGCAGAGTCAGTGCATCCCTGTACAGGTGGCTCCGGAGGTTCAGCCACCACGATTGTGATGCTAACTCTATCCGTCGTCTCTGTCCATGTCCCACAAGTTGCCTCTAGGGTAACTGTGGTGTTTTCCTGGATATTGGTCAATTCCAATTCGTAATTCCCCTCGTTATCCAGTGGAAGGCCAAGGCTCGAATCTTCGATGTCTGCGGTACTCCACCTCAATTCACATGTGGTGATGTCATCATGAGCCACCAAGCCGAAGATAGGCGCATCGCCACCTCTCTCAATCTCGAAGGAAGTCGGAGAGGCAGTTAGTCTGGTTTCGCTTTCGTCGGGATAATGGACGATGAATGCCTTGGACCAAGAGGTCTCCTGTCCCAAGCTGTCGATAGCTACAACCTTCAGCGCATGGCTACCTATGTCGAGGTCCGAAATATCGATGTTTATGGTGCCGGCAGGTCCAGGCGTCTTGGAGATATCCTCACCGTCCATGGTGATCAATAGGGAGAGGTCAGACATCGACTCGTCAATGATTGTGACACTAACGGAATCAATCGTTCCTATCAGGATTGTATCGGGGAGGTCCGAGTCGACCGTGGGAGCGTGATTGATGCCTTCGTCTTCAACACCGAAGAAAAGAACCCCTGCCATCACGCTGGTAATCATGAGTCCCGCTAGCATCAGTGATCTGGCGACCCCTCCGTCTTCCATGGACTCAATGCGGTAGCAATAGCATATAATCAATTAAGAGAAATTGTGCGAAATTTCTTGCAATACATCACTCATCAGCAAGAGAGGCGACATCTTGTAGGAATTCTCCAGCGTCCCATTGTATCCCCGAATATGCCACTCTCTTCCTCATTTGCTTGTCAAGAATGAAGGTGGTGGTTGAGTGACCAACCTCGTACTCTCCAAGGCTCTCGTCGTGAGGATTGACCGAGCCAACCGGGGAAGCTCCGTCTTCGGAGCCTTCAGCTATGCAAGAAAGCCAGTCCCCACCAGGTCTTTCATAACCCTCATCACACATGCAGTGAGCACTCGAGCCAGAACCCATTATCCAGCCATGGTTGTTACAATCGGCCCCAGGTGGGGCTAGGCTCTGATTGGCATTGCTAGCCATCCATGCCAGATGAGTCCCCGGACCAATGTCTGTCGAACCTAGATCCCCTTCAAATTCCACCCACGTCTCGTTATCCACGTCCCACGAATGAAGGACCCAGCTCCAGGTGCCGTTAGATTCCCAAACTCCAATCTTGCCATTTGGGATATCGTAACTTGTGTTGGTTTCTGAGAGGGCGGATACTACGAATTCCGAGCCATTCATCCCGTAGCCCGTCATATCGTGCTGCAATGAAGAGTTGTCGGGATACATCACTACTAGTCTGTTGAGGTTGTCTTCTGGAGGCTGACTGGCAGCTATGTGCTCATTATCGACTACGACATTCCATGANCTGTAGGTCTCNTGTAGTTCGGAGACTGNCCCGGTAAGGTGNTGCCACTCGTACCCNCTGGATTCGGTCCACTCCGATAGATGGCNAATGGTATCCCTAGCAGGGTCAATTGTNATGGAGACCATTACCACCTGATCAGAATACTCTCCAAGNTTCTTGTAGACGTAGTCCANGTTCGATGATATCACCAGACAAACATCAGGACAAGAGGTGTAGACGAATGCCACCACGATCACCTTGCCCCCATGATCTGAGAGTCTGAAAACATCGCCATCTTGGTCGAATAATACGAAATCAGGGGCATCAGGCGGATCCCAGTACTCCGTCCCTAGGATTTCGATAGTCTCCTCTCCGCCCCCCAAGCAGCCGGGTATGAGGATAGACAAGACGATCAACAATGCCTTGATTTTCGAAATAAGCCCCCCTCCTACTCATCAATTAGTAGCATCACGTCCTCTAATGCCAACTCAACGTTCCAGTCCATATCTCCCCACCAGACCCTCTGGTTCATCTGCTTGTCCACAATGATGGTTCCAGTCGTGTGGTCCACCCAATATTCATGGCTCCCGATGTGCTTAACCGAAACATCCCCCTCATCATCCTGCTGAGTCTCTAGTCCACATCCGTGGTCATCTACTTGCTCTCCTTCGGGCGTTTCGACACAAGTGTCAAATCCATCTGCAACCCCATCTCCATCTGTATCTTTGTCATACGTAGTAAGGCCCACATCAAACTCCAACCAAACATCCTCTAGATCGCTCAAATTACCCGTTAGGTGTGGCCACTCCAAGCCCCTTTGCTCCGAGTACTCCGCCATCACGGTGTGATTGTCAGTCCAGGGGTCGACGGTAATGCTGAGTATCTCAACGGTCTCGCCGTATTCCTCACCCAGAAGCATCCGTAAGTAGTCTAGATTCGCACTCACTATGGGGCAAATATCGGGACATCTGGTAAACAGGAAGGCGATCACGACGACTTTACCCTCGTACTGCGAGAAAGAGAAGTACTCTCCATTCTGGTCAATCAGAAGGAAGTCCGATACGGGCACTGGGGGATTGATGTCCTCTCCGTAGAATATGTCAGACTCTTCGTTCCCGATGCATCCAGGAAGGGCCAACAGAAGTACTGCGTAATACGCCCAAAACTTACTCATCCGAACCCCCAATTTTACGCCTCGAAATTGCTACAGCAATCAAAACAGCCAAAATGACCAATGTCAATGTGCGATAATCCGAATCGCCACTGGGTGCACTCTCGTCTTGGTTGTTGTTGAAAGAATAGTCCATAGGTGCTCCGGACTCAGTGTGGTTGTCCAATACTATCGTTACAACGACTTCTCCCCACCAGCTGCCATTGGAGAAAATCTGAATCCCATAGGTTTCCGGGACATATTTTTCTGGATCCAGCCAGAACCTGCATTCGTCTTCTATCCCAGGTGAGGATGGGCCTGCTGTACACACTTCTTCTCCATAGGGCCCCTCCAAGGAAATGTTTCTCTCGTAGTCTACGACATTGTAGAAAATCAGTGTGTCATTCTGGAGGACCTGTGCTGATTCTGGTTGCACACTCTCTCCTCTCAGGATGAAGGCGAATGTGTCGGCCCCATGGGCAGACACGGTCGGGGTAAGTATCATCACGATCGCCAATGGAACAAGTATTCTCCTCATTCGTCACTAGCCTCCGCCGACCAAAGCGGGGGGTAGTTGTATCGAGGGTCATAGTCCTCGTCGAACTGCACAACGTAGATGCCGCTCACCATCTCCGAAATGAATACGAATCCCCGGGGGTCGTACTGCAGCCCCCAGTCGAATGGAATCATGCATGATGCCCAACAATCCGCCATGTCATAGCCAAGTGAGTTGGTTGGGTCTTCTATCCAGGTGGGACCAGCTGGAAGGTAGTACCCAAGAGTGTGCGTCGGAGCCAACTCTTCGATGCACTTGAATCCGCATTCGGGATCTGGAACCCCGTCTTTCCAGACGATTTCTTCCCATATCTTCCCATGGTCGGTCAACCAGTTACCTGCATGGTAGTGGGTCCAATAGACATGCCCACTGGTTCCAGTATCGCCATTGTGCGGGCTGAATATGTAGCCACCTGGGATGTAGTGCTGAGGGTGTTTGGAGCCATTAGCCAAGGTCCCCTCTCCTGGAAGCCTCCATTTGGATACGAGGAATGGCATTGTGGGATCAGTGGTATCTATTGTCCATAGGAATCCTGTGTGGCCCGGGTTGCTGCCGTACTCGGGAGCAATAATGGTGTAGTGGCGCCAGTTCTCTCCATACGTCACGTCTTCTGGCCCGGTGCCACATTCCGATGGCCACTCCGACTGGGGGTCGTACTCGCTAATCCCATTGCAAACCAGGTGGTCGTATGGAACTGCGTAGTGGATGTTATCGTTGCCCTGCTCGGCATCTAGCCATTCCTCGGGTGTCATATTGGCATGACCTCCACCGTCAGGGCCATACCATCCCGAGTCATCAGTGGGGCACCCCAGCCATCTACCGACTTCTGGCGGCCAGGATACTCCAAGAGGGTCTGCCACCGATGGAGGCTCACTAACGTCCACTATGCGAAGTCCCGCTCCCCAATAAGAGGCAATCAGCAGCCTCTGCTTGGTAATCGGGTGAACGAAGTACACGTGATCGTGATTGAATATCGAGCCACCGCAAGTGGTGTAAGGCTCGGGCGTGTATCCTCCCCACCTGAGTATTTCCCTGCTAGAATTATCGCCAGTAATCCAAGAGTCGAATCCATTGGGGACGTAGAATATTTGAGTCCCTTTGTAGAATGTTCCACTACTCCCCTCGACCATTTCCGGGTATGGATCGGCACCGAAAAGGAACAGGCTGCATTCCTCATATGGGTCAAAAGCGCCTTCCCAGTCGCAATAAACCGCTAGGTCCTGATTGTGGAAGCCGGCCGGTGGATTGTTCCACTCAGCTACCTTCACGGGACGTGTCTTGTCCCTTACATCGATTACATCAAGCCTGTTAGTGCCACTGTTCGCATCATCGTCGTTCGGTATCGGGTCCAGTTCGCTGTTCGTCAACTCGTGGTTTACAAGGACCCAGTTGTTGTCCTTCGTGACCTTGATGTCAATCATCCTGGCGACTTCGGCATAATAGGTGGATAACAGGATAATATTGTTCGGTTCGCTAATATCGAGAATCTCGAATTGGTTGTAGCTTGAGACGTATGCATAGCATCCACCAGTCCCATCGCCATATATCTCGCAGTCCTCGTTGAAATTGCCCTCGATAGCTATCTCGGAGTTGTCTCCAGGGGTCGGTGCTACATTCTTGAACTCCTCACTGCAGGGCCTACCGGCAGTATCGTCAAGCTCCGCAGGCGGTTTGACATTTCCATCGCAATTCAGGTTGTGGTAGTCGATAAGAACTGTATTTTCCGTCCATAGTCTGTGAGAAAACAGGTCACTATGGGAGTGATTCTCATCCTCGATCTCAGTCACTGGGTCAATCCAGCCGGAATTTCCTCCGTCATCACTCTCCGAATCACCCATAATTGACAGGCATCCGGAAAGCGGGGCTAGTACCATCAATCCAACCATTACCAAGCACGGACTGACCCGCATGCCCCGACGCGTGGGACCAACGCCTATCAAATTCCCCATTGCAGGGATACGGCCCCAAAGGGCCGTCACGCCCCAATAGGCGACCCATATGGCTTGTCAATGTCCAATTGTACGATGTATAGGCCACTTGTTATGCAGGACAAGTATGTGTAACCATCATGATACTCCGCAGCCCAAATGAAAGGAGTCCAACCGAAATCATAGAACGCACTATCCAAGGGCGTTCCATCGGCACCATGAGGCAGGTGGAAACCAATCGTGGAATCCATGTGCACAGATGTCTTGTTGTCATCCGAGAGTCCGGCTAGCATAAGAGTCTCGATATCAATTACCCATAATCCAGCGTGGTAACTTGACATGTATATCCTGCCATCCCAAGCACCACCATGGCTATTGTCGGGAAGGCCGGGTAAACCAGTCTGGAAAATCTGGGTGTCTGCGTTATGGGGGCTGAAAAGTAACCATTCCTCGCCTTCAGGAATGTGATGATCCCAAGCAAATGGGTTCTCCCAACCATGGATCAATTTAGGCGTGAATCTTAGATTCCCATTGACCATTTCATATCCAGTCGTATCAAGGAGGTATCCCATGCCCGTCCCTACGCTGGTACTCAGGACTTCAGTGGCGATAATGGTGAGGTGGCGCTTCCCAACTGGGTAGCCCAGGTGACTGGCATCGACCATGTCGTCAACCGGCTCCGCGTAGTGGATGTAGGAAGCCCGGCCGCCATTTTCATTGCTGGTGCAACCGCAGTCAATCTCACCATCGCCGTCGAAGTCCTCGAATTCCATCCATTGGCCAACTTCCGGAGCTCTCCACAGGCAACCAGCCTGTGATCCCCCCGAGGCCCTGCATAATGTTCCGTGCCAGAGGTACTCTGTGAGGTCCTTGCCAGGGTGAGGTACGTCTGAAACGTCGAAAATCCTCAAACCAGCTTCCCAATAAGCCCCATAAACGTAGGTTCTGCCGAAACGTGGGTCATTCGAGTCTTCGCCAGGCCATGTTTGTACGGTCATATCGTGAATGTATATCCAGCCTCCCAATGTTGACTCCCAGGAAACTTCCGCTTCACCAACTTTCACTATGCGGGGAAGATCGCCATAAGCCGCGAAGTTCAGGTGTGCAATAGTAATGCCCCCGCACGCATCACCCTGGCCAACATCACATGATTCGTAGTCCGGATTTGCAACAAAGATGTACCACTCATTGTCAATCATGTGGGTGTAGAGATTGTGAGGCCCACTGGGGTGATCGACGTCATACCAAGAATCCACCCAACTTGGATTGGACTTGTCGGTGACGTCTACAAGGGTCACAGTGACCTGTGCAGGATCTTCCCAGGAGCCAACATTTGGGTCGGCTGCCCCGGGGTCGACAAGTTGATTCTGAACTATCACGTACTCCCTGGCGTTGTATTCCAGGTACTTGACATCGAGAACCTGGGTATTGGGATCGTAGTAAACCCCTGTCACAGTGGTGTTTTCTGGGTTGGTCACATCAACGATGTGCATCTCGGACCAGCCAGCTATGTATGCGTAGGTATTCCCATCCGGTGATTCCGCGACCTGAACCTCTGCGTTCCCCGGGGCGGTAAGCGGGTTGTAGCTAATCGGTAGAATGTTGTCAGTGTACAACTGGTGCTGACTGGCGTTTCGGTGATCGTGACCCTCTTCCTGCATCAGTGGATCTGTCATTACTTCAATGATTGTTGCAGTCTCTTCAGACTCGCTCATAAGCGTAATCGATGCTACAAGGGCCACCAATAAGCACCCAGCAAAGGCTAGAGCCAGCCCCAATTTCCCGGAGTCCACGAGGTACGCGACAATGGCGGTCATGTTGAAGCCATCGCCCCCCTCGGCCAACCATGAGGTCATGCGAGGCGTTAGCGTCTATTCTGGCAATCATCCTTCTCGCTACTCCCGTCATGGCGCACGAACCGAAGGAATATACCATTCTAATGAAGGATGATGGAGTAACTCCAAACGGAGTTCAACAGGGAATACTCGTCACCACCGACTATCTGTTCTTCTACAATGTAGACATCAGAGAGAATACATCACACAGGGTTCTAATTGACGCAGACTCGGATGGAAACTACAACGGTTCTGATGACATCTCCACTGCTTGGCTCTATTCTTCCTGCGAACTAAATGAGACAGGCCAGAAAGAAGACCCAGAATGTGAAGTCACGGAGCTGGTATTACTGGATCCATCCAATGGATTGCTCCCTGGAAACATTTCCATGATGCATCAGATAATGCACAATGGAAACTCGTCCGAGTCAGTGTTCGTAGTGACATTTTCCTCTGATTTCCATGCGACACAACCGATACAGAATGATGATTCTGGTGGGGATGCCGATTCTGAAACCAATGACTCCCTGCTTAAGCTGGTATTGTTGTTCTCCCTGATGGGGATGGCCGTGACACTACCAAAACTACTTTCCGAGAAAAAGTGACGACGCCTCACAATGGGTGGCCTCAAGAACCCATGACCTCCCCGATGACTCAGGGGCGCTTAGCTCAGCTTGGAAGAGCGCCTGGTTTGCAACCAGGCGGCCGGGGGTTCAAATCCCACAGCGTCCACCATAATCGTTGTACTGGACCGTTGTAGGTCAATTATTTTTTGGTTTCTCATATTCAAATCGTTTCAATAA
>PBSO01000009.1 GCA_002726275.1 Methanobacteriota archaeon
ATTCAAGATGGATGCTAATAGATCCGTTCTCGTTGAGGTACATATCTTGCTTGAAACCCTCCATCCTGCATGTGTAGTCGACCTCAATTTGCTGATTGGCACCATTCCACTCTTTCTCGCCATATCCTTCGTTAGCCGAGCCAGAGGTGTCGTTTCCGTCGAAGTGCATGAAGCAGTTCCCAAGGTCGCTCGTGCCATAGACGTGCATATGGGGGTTCTCAGGGGACGGCTGCCTTGGGTCCACGGCGGCATCCTGAGCGGTTGCTGGGGCGCCGATAGTGGACAGTGCCATCAGCATCGCGAGCCCGATAGCGCTAGCCACGCGTGCCCTTCCCATGTTACGCACCCGTGAAGCGACCGGTTTGAGACTTACCCCTGTCTGGACGCCAATCAGTCGAATCTCTGGAATCCGCCCTCAGGCGCGTTTTTGCCCCTTCTGGCTATATTTAGGGCCTCTCCGAGCATGTCAGCGCTCATCATCTCCTCATCTAGTCGCTTGCTCGCGACTCCCGTGATTATCGACATCACCTTGATCGTGTCACCGAAAGCGGGGTCCTGCCTAGCCCCGAATATCACCTGGGCGTCGGGCGAGAGCCTCGAGGTCATCAGCTCCACCACTTGGTTCGCCTGCTCGAGGGTCATGTATGGGCCGCCAGTGACGTGGATCAGGGCGCCGGTCGCGCCTTCTATGTCTATGTCCAGGAGCGGGTGGTTAAGCGACTCGTGGACTACCTCCTCGGCACCCTGGTCGCTCTCGCCGTAGAGCATCATGGTGACTCCGCCGTTCTTCATGATGGTCCTGACGTCCGCGAAGTCGAGGTTGATCAGGCTCGGGAGGGTGATAGTCTCCACCACTCCCTTCACTATCTCGGCTATCAGCTGGTCCATGATGCTGAAGGCCTCGTCCAGAGGTAGGTTGGGAACGAAGTGCAGGAGCCTGTTGTTGTCGAGGACGAGAACCGCATCGGCGGTGTTCCTCAGGAGGTCGAGCCCCTCGAGCGCACGCTGCATCCTCTGGCGCCTCTCGACGCTGAATGGGGTGGTGACGACTGCCACGACCAGTGCTCCGGCCCTCTTCGCCTCCTCTGCAACGACTGGGGCTATTCCAGTCCCAGTGCCGCCTCCGAGTCCTGCGGTGACGAACACGAGGTCCGCTCCGTTGACTATCTTCTGGATCACATCCCGTCCGGCCTCCGCGCATCTGCGACCCATCGTTGGGTCCCCTCCAGCGCCCAGGCCTCGTGTGATGTGCCTCCCGACGAGGAGTTTCTGCATTGCACGGGTGTGGTCAAGATGCTGCTTGTCGGTGTTGATTGCGACGGTGATCGCGCCCTCTACCCCAATGTGAGTGATCCTGTTCATCGTGTTGTTGCCCGAGCCACCGCACCCGCAAACCAGTATTCTTGGGTCGGGGGGGCCAAACGACTCGAGCTCCTTGTCAGTGAGTGTCGTCGCCATCCTTTCGGCGGGGGCGACATTAGCCTGCGGACTCACTGCTCCACTCACTCCATATCCCCCAGTGCATCCCCGGCATTGCTGCCTTACGGGTCATGATTCCCTTTCTTCGCATTCTTAAGGTTGAGGGGACAAGAGTGAGTCAGACACCCGTTTGATGAGAGCCCGGAGAATGCCATCGTCCGGAAAGCGAGATAAAGCAAAGTCCTCACGAACATACGCGCCGCGCTTAGCTCAGTTGGCTAGAGCACCTGACTGTAGACTGGAAACACATGGTTGTTGGCAGCCATCAGGGGGTCCCCGGTTCAAGTCCGGGAGCGCGGACCACTACTCCATCAGATCATCAAGCGGAACGCCTATTTTCGGCAATTTGAAAGAGAACCTGTGACGACTCGTCTTAGGGGGAAAGAGGCCCCCTGATACGCCCATCTCGATAACCTCCTCCTTAGTTATCGAGTCCCTGCCGCAGCCAGGCCACACGCTCACAGAAACCTCATCCGAGTTCAGGTAGTCGATAGCGACAACGGGAACGAGGTCAAGGCCCAGGGCCTTGGCAGCGTTCCACCTGTGGTGACCGTCCAATATCACGTTAGAGGCCGAGTCAACGAGGAGTGGCTGGAAAAACCTCCCCGAGTTTACCAGCCTCTTCATCATCGCATCTAGATTACTCGATATCACTTCTTCATGGGGGAGGAGGTCATTTGTGGAGCTGAGACGCACCGATTCACCCCTCCTCTCCATGTTTGTGGAGTTGTGGGCAGGCTCATAAAGGGGACTTTGCTCGGCCAGCCGCTGGGGGTTCACTAATGGGCATATCAAAGCACATACGCGCGACATGGAAGCGCCCCAAGGAGGGTATGCCCCCACTGTACCGAAGAGACCGAATGGCATCTTGGAGGAGAAGCCCTGTTTTCCAGCGTGCCGACAGGCCAACGAGGCTCGATGCGGCCCGAAGGCTCGGCTACAAGGCGAAGCAGGGAGTAGTCATCGTACGCACACGTGTGAGGCGAGGTGGGCTGAGGAAGGGCAAGATCCACATGAAGAGGAAGCCATCCAAGGCTGGTATCAAGAAAATCACCATGGCAAAGTCGATCCAGAGGATAGCCGAGGAGAGGGTCAGCAGGAGATACCCTAACCTGGAGGTACTGAACTCATACTGGGTCGGAGAGGATGGAAAGAACAAGTTCTACGAGGTGATCCTCCTAGATCCATCCCACCCTGCGATAATGTCCGACAAGGACTTCTCATGGGTATCTGAAGGCAACAGCCACAAGGGACGTGCCTTCAGAGGACTGACAAGCGCAGGAAAGCGTGGAAGGGGTCTCTACAACAAGGGTAAGGGAGCAGAGAAGCTTCGGCCCAGCCTGAAGGCCAACAAGAACCGCGGCAAGTGATGTCCCTGAGCCGTCATATTGATGCCTCATGGTGAGCGCCAGCGTGTAATGGCCGACCGTCACGCGTCAGAAATCAGGGGCCTTCCCGTGATCCTCCCATCTGGTAGGCTCATTGGCACAGTTTACGACACGTTCGTGAATACTGATGATTGGAGCTGCACCCATATTTTCGTTTCCAATCCCCCTGCTGATCTGGTTGAGAACAGGACCCATCTGGCGATTCCTTGGAAATGGGTAAGATCGGTTGGAGATGTGGTGTTATTGAGGTGGTTCCCACCGACTCCCCTACCGAAGAACCTCTGATGCGTCGGCGAACGTAGGGCCGATATGATTCAAAAGGCGGGCGTTGACGCTCGGTGTATGAGAACAGCGACGACAGTCATCCTAGCACTCCTCCTGATGTCTTTCGCGGGACCCATGGCAGAAGCTGACAGCAAGGGAGTGATATCCTGCGCAAACGCAGACCTTTCGATGATGCCAGCCAACTGGGAACTCGGGGATCAGGCATGCGTTAGGCTTGATCTCGGTGAGTTGGACCCAGGACAGGCATTGTCTTTCGACATAGTCACAGATACTGAGATAGACATCCTACTCTTCTCCGCCAATGCAATCACAGTATACCAAAATGAGCAGTCATACCGCAGTGACCTAGTTTGGGAGGGCGACTCCGTCTTTGAGTCGTTCAATGGAACCGGATCATGGCACTGGACGGTTCCAGACGACAGGGATCCGACGAGGTGGTACATGGTTTTCGACAACCTGAATCACCCACAGGACTCATCCGAAGGGGCGCAGGGAGGAAGCACCGCATCCGTGACACTCGACGCAGGTATCATCACCCCGGTGCCATTCACTCTTGCCGATACCATAGTGCGTCTAGAAGCAGGGGGGCACTCCCTCCTTCACGGGCCATTCGTCCTAGATGCCGGCACACAAGTCAGCATCCAGGCAAGCACGATGGAAGGTGCGCCAGACGTCTTCCTGATGACTCAGTCGCAAGTTGACCTCTATGAGGCAGGAGGAACTGCAGCCACTAGGGTTTCCGGAACTGACATGCTACTTATTACCGCAGACAGGAGCATAGTGTGGACCGCCCCTGAATCGCTGGAGGGAACATCGCTATACCTCGTTGTCGACAATAGGGCAGGGCCATCGGGAGGAGGAGCCGGTACTCTGCCAATCGCTACAACCGTCGTAATGATACTGACTCCCCTACTTGAGCCTGTGATCGGAGGAGACGCGTCTTCTGGACTGGTCGATGTGGGTGCATCTGTTTCTTTGGATGCGACAGAAACTCCAAACCTCTCCGAGCAGATACCAGAGTCGGGATTCTCATGGGACACGGATGGCGATGGATTCGATGACAACTCCGGTACCCTCGTGAACGTAACTTGGAGTGACCCTACCAATGTAACAATCAGACTCACGGTCCTATCGACGGACGGAAGGAGCACTAGCGTCTACCAGGAGGTTCAGGTTTCTGACATCACTCCACCGGAGTCCAGAATAGAGGTCAGCGGGGTAGTGGAGAGGGCCTTCAACGAGGCAGTGATCCTAAGTGGCGACTTCTCAGACAACTGGGGCGTCTCAATGGTAGAGTGGCTGGTTGACGGAGTGGTTTCCTCCTCCCACTCTGGAGACCTCTCAGGGGCCGACTCGTTCTCCCACTCTTTCGACTCCAACGAGACTGCGGGAGAGCACACCATCACCCTCAGGGTAACCGACAGGTCAGGCATGTCCTCCGAGGATACCGCGATAGTGAGCCTCTACGATTCGACCCCCCCAGTAGCGGATGAGTATGAGGAGGAGTCTAGCACAGTGATAGGCGAGACCACCAGGCTCAGTATCGGGTTTGTAGATCCGGAGTCAACGAACCTATTCTTCACATGGGACTTCGACGCAATGACGGACTCCGATGGAGACGGGGACACAGACAACGACGATGACGCCAGTGGCCCAGTAATCTTGCATTCCTTCGATGAGATAGGGGTTTATCGCGTGATTTGCAGAGTTCAGAATGAGGCTGGTCTGATTTCCGAGGCAGAGATACTACTGACGGTCACCGATGGCACAGAAGGATCCGAATTATCAACCACAGAGATACTGATGATAGCGGGAGCCGCAATTCTCGCTATCATCATAGTATTGCTGTTGGTTATGAGGATAGCTACGAACAGGAGGATGGCCGCGATGATGGCCGAGCAGGAGGATGAATCGGAAGAGCAGGAGGCTCCTCGGCAAATGACTGCTGAGGAGCAGAAGGCAATGTGGAGCACAGGGGGATCCAACATAGCTCCGTCCCAGCCATACGGTGGATTCTCAAGCGGAATGTCAGGTATGCCAGAGGGCTCCCCAAGCGCCTCTTCAATCGAGATCGGCGATGAGGTTGCAGAGCTCCTCTCGCCCACTACTACTGCAGACGAGTCAGCTACTCCAAGCGCTGCTGACGAACTCCTGAGTGCATTCGAAGACGACGAGCCACCAATCGACCTCGATGAGGGAGTTGTCGAGTACAAGTTTGACGAAGAACCAGACACGACAACCGAGAACTGGAGTCCGGCAGAAGATGACGCCGATACGAGCGAGGATAGGAAGGTTAGGCAGGCATGCTCCTCCTGTGAGAAGCTGTTCGAGCTCGAGTTGCCAGAGGGAGTCAACTCAGCCAAGACCGCATGCCCGCATTGCGGCTCAGTTGAGAGGGTTAGCATTGGGTGATGACTTCAGTAACTACGAAAACCACCAACTCAAGCAGGGCAATACCCTTTAGCGCACCTCTATGAGGTGCGAACATGAACAGCAGCAGCGTTAGGGTGATTCACCGTGCGCCGCATTCTCCCAATTCAGGCAGCATTTTAGTAGTGATGATACTTCTTTTGCCATTGTTTTCACCCATATCAGGAGTCAATGCCGAAGCTAGGATCGAAGCACAGGACTTCCAGATTCTGGACGATTTGTCCGATGTTCTGGGACAACGACAAGATGTTCTGGACTCCAACGCCGTCGGACAGATAGCAGGACCTGCATTGGATGCAGTCAGAGACGGAATTTCGGAAAGTGGACCCAACCAACCGCTATCCTCGATAGGGGAATCGTTGGTTGACTCCTCAATCACAGACACGTCCCCTCCATCGCCAGATCACCCTCTTCCTTACAATGTAATTTTGGGGATAGACGACGGGGAGACTGCCCCGGTTGACAATGTCTGGCAGACCATTGTGAATATCACCGATTACGTCATCCTCACTGAATACACTGACCTTGATGGCAATGTAATCAGGAACACTGAGGTGGTGACATTCACAGCAAACTTCCTCTCTCTCCTGAATTTACAGACTGACCCCCTCAGCCACGCCGTCGATGTTGACAATGATGGGGACGACGACATTCAGGTGGGCCTAGGGATATCTCTTGGCCCAATAGGACTCGAAAACATCATCTCGGAGTCTGGGACATTGTGGATTCAGCCTGCCATTACCTACTCGGTAGATGTCCTGGACTCTAGCATCACGGATCCAATGTGGGACGAAGTGGACACTCTGCAGGTATCTTTGATCAAGGCATTTGCATACTCAAGTCCAGACTCTATTCTGGCCTTGGGCGATGGAGAGAGCTACATCTGGGTGGTTGACTCCTCATTCAACACAATGCCAAACCAGTTCTCTTTGGAGGTCGGCATTGAGAGGGTCTTCTTCAACGCCAGTGCGGTGATGCAGGACCTCGTTCAGGCAATTCTGAACATCTTCTCATCTAATTTCGATGGAACCGGAATGACACTGATCGGCATCTCCGCCCCATACTCAATCTCGGTAGACTCGAGTGACATGGACACATGCCCAGACAGGTACAATCCAGATCAACTCCTCTTCCTGCCTTCCGATGAGATTGACTGTGGGGTTTCCGTTGGGTTGGGTTATGGCCATTTTTCTCCACCCAGTTCTGATGGAGTCAGAGATCTGTGGGAACTCGCATACATCGATCTGGATATTCATCCGAACAAGGACGCGATGGTGATTCCCGGGGATTTGGAGGTCATCATCAGGACTGACAGTACGCTGCCAGCCGCTGGCGGTATAGAGGGAGACAGGAGCCTAACTACTGTAGAGTACTTCGCAGATAGAAGAGCAGACCTGCACATACGCTTCTACGAGGATCGCTCGAACACCCCTCCCGAGGATAATGGCGGCTCATTTGGTAATATCACTGATGGCAGGGGATGGTTGAGGGGGATGCCAGAGGGCTCAATGTCCCCTGGCGAGATTACCAGGATTTTCAGGATGCTAGGATCCGAAGATGAGCCCGACCTGCCAGGAGGAAGGCCTAGCCGTCTCGGAATGATTTTGGGAATCAAGAACTTCTCACGCGATACTAGTCCCAACGAGGATGACCCAACTCTTCCCGTGAACCCAGCACATCCCCCTATCAGCATGATTCTACTTAGATCAGAACAGGCTATCGACTCCTTGGAATATGAGTCCTGGTTCCAGAGAGGGGGGCAGTCAGAGGACCATAGGAGGGTCAGTATCTCCCTGGACTCAATACCTCCCGCACTGGTTCTTTTCGGTTCATTCGATGTAGGGGGTTCAGAGGATGACAACACCGATTTAGATGACTCGAATAACATGGACTTCGTTTCAAGGATAATGGACTCTTTGATTCTGAACTTAGTCGATCTTTACCTTGATGTGGGCTCGACACTAAATGACGTCCCGTCCACTGTTGTAGATGCGATAACGGGAGGAGTCGGCTCAGGGGGGGATCTACAGGGCAGGGAGTTCAATCTCCTCATGCATGATCATTGGGGCGCTCAGAGAGAGCCCACCACAATCTCAAGGATTGGTATGGAGATAGGCTCAAGCCAACATCCCGTTCTGGTCGGTGATCACCTAATCCTGGCTAATGACAGAGAGCTAAACCAGGTGATCAGCAGGTCAGGAGACCTCGTCGACCCGCTAGTTCCGATTGCAGCTAGCATCAGTTTCAGTGGCCTTTCAGCATTCACCCTTGACGACGATGATGAACTCGAAGAGCTGACAGTGCACATCAGCACTGTTTCTTCCGAGGCGTTCAATTTCATGTATCTCGAACACGACGGGGGTACAATCTCCAACTCCTCTCATCAGGCACTATCAATTTCTGACATTCCGGATGAGATTGACATATTCCTGACTGCAGAAGGTGCTGAGTACTTGGCATCCAGCGCTATCGAAACCATAACCTACACTGGAATAGATTTGGACCAGAGGCAGGCAGTAAGGATTTCCGACTTTCCAGATCAATTCTCCTCTGAATTCGGCGGCTCTTCCAGCTGGTCATCAACCTCATCGATAGGGAGCATAGAGGCCCAGATTACAAATTCGTCAACACCCGTAACAATGGGAGGTGACCATTTCCTTTTCCATCATGACCCCAATGACGGCACTTCGACGATATCATCCAGAATCTCGGGTATTTCCGATGCAGGTTGGACCGCTCCAGCCGAGGAAGGAGCCCCCGGTCCCGCAGGGAGGGGCACGGCATCAATATCAGCCGCAGGCGACAGATCCCTGAGCATTAGCGTGGATCATGCACCAACCACTGATGAGGAACAACTCACAGCACTCGCATTAATCGATCCGCTACCTTCCTCCGTTTCCATAGAAATACCCACTGGGGCAGAGTCCGGCCCAACCCTCGACGTCCCCGAACTAAATACCTCAATGGGGCTCTCTGGATTAGCATTCTTCCTCGGAGGATTCGCCGACTTGGGCCGTTCAGTCAACTCCGTCCTGTCCGGAATTACCACTGACATTTCCACTGGTTCGGGAGGAGATAGTGGCGACGAGGACTTCTCGTTCGGAATGCAGTTGGAGGCAGATTCAGCATTCGACATGATTGTCGAATCTAGTCATGGTTCTGGCTCTCTGGTTTCCCCTCCTTGGGTTCACGGCGTCTCCTTCAATGCAGCATCATCGGGAATATCAGATGGATTCCACCTCAGGACATGGCTTCCGGGACTTCCCCCAGTTGTCGACCTCTCAATATCAAGAAGTTCGGGAACGGACACTGAGGACTGGGACATCAGATTGGGCCTGGATGGGTGGGTGCCTGCTCATAGCGAGTTGATGATATACGCCCAGGGAATTAACGGGCAGGATCTGCTGATGACACTCAACGGCCTCGAGGCAGGCGTAGAGACCGGCCTCTTGGTAGAGTCAACATTCGAGTTCACGACCGTTGCGGGCATCACAGAGGTATCCACATCCACTCACTACTCGATGACAGACAGGTTGGATTGGGTTCACGCCCTTCTGATCAACAGGGAGGCTGGCAGTAGGACTGAGATAATGATTGACGAGATACCCGAGACAGTCGATTTCACCGCAAGTCTGGGAACTGCCGTTTCAATCGACATGACAGTGCCCGACATCTACCTCAGAGAGGGAATCGGAATCGAATCGATAATGATGCAACAGATGCAGTGGATGGACTCCTCATGGTGGCCTGCTACAGTATTCCTCACAGACCTTCCAGGTTCAATCAATCTCACTACGGAGCCCGACCCCAATTTCGACATCACCAAGAGCCTAGCATTCCAAGGCATGCCAATACTGGATTTCAGTGCCTCGAGCGAGGGAATGTCACTCTATATCGAGGCGTTTGGCAGAGCGATAAACACACGAGGGGACACCATACTCCTTGCTGAGGGGATGACAGATAGCTTAGTCATCAGACCAACCGAGGAATATGGACTCGAGGTGAGATCAGGCGGGGAAGGGGTAGACAGGATATACATCAGGTCCAGCAACATACCAGCTACCCCTCCTGTGACGATGGAGGAGATGGAGGCCCTAGGTGAGAATCTCAAGAGCGCAACCATTCACGTGCACGAATTTGGAAGAGCATACGCAGTCATCGAGATCTCCGATGTGCAGGGTGGGAGAATCATAGTTTCAGCACGCGCATCTGCAGAACTGGGAGGCGAGACCTTTGACTTGAGAGGCGTCCTCCTAGACGCTCAAACTACATCAGGCGTTCCAACGGCCACAACGCTTGGGGTCAACGGACTCGCCTCGGACCTATCGTTACTCAACATGATTCCAGGCTTCGATGGACCGACTCATCACATAATGGTGGTAGAGCCAATCTCATCCGGGATACTCACCCTCGTTGCGACTTTCATGGGGGGTGACTGAATGGGTCTTCTAGAGAGGATGAGAAAGAAGGAGGAAGATGTGGAGACTCCAGAGGAAGCACTAGCTCACGAGGCATTGGATTATTTCGAGGACAAACTAAGCCAAGTCTCCTCAACTAGGGTACTGTTCGCATCAATCGCGGCATTGTTGATGATTTCCGCTTCCCTTATTGTCGTCGCTTGGATAGTTCCATATGACAGAGTTTCCGTTGATGTGGTATACCGGCAAGGAGCAGCAGGACACGTGGTTCTAGCACAGATCAACAATGAAGGAAGCAGGTCGATAGGGGAGGTTTCCCTAGACATCAGGTTCCTCGATTCAGAAGGGGTTGTCGAGATCGACCGCGCTCACTATGACGCCGAAGTGATCACTGCTCACACCTCAGTGGCAGGCGACGAACTAGAGCTAATTGTCCCAGGGGTATCCGTTTGGGATAACTACACCATAGAGATTATTCTGAGCTACGACAACTACCGAAATGGAGTATATATCAAGGAGCCTTATTCAGTCGGTGAGTGGACAATGGAACTCTACACGGTCAAGTCCCCACTCAAGATTCTTTGAACAAAGATGACTGAAGTGATGTTCAGTTAACCCATATGCTCAAAATGGTCCTGACAGGGGACGAGTTCGATGAACCAGCGCGTGACCCTCCTAGTTCTCGGAATACTCATGCTATCGTACTCCCCTCCAATGGGGCACGGCGATGAAATTCAGGTGGACGGTTCGGAAGAACTCTCCACCGGTTTCGAGAGAGTGGAAATCTCCCCGGATCCAAATAGCATCAGGGATTTGGGGGAGCCGACAGTTCACGAGGGCCTCGAGGACGTCAGACAGGTAATCGCTGACACGGTTATTGGAATCTACACTGAATCAGGACTCATTCCTAGGTTGTCAATGGACCCTGGCATCGCAATCCCACGCTCAGACCTTGTAATGGCACTGGTAGATGGAGAAGTGGGCCTCTGGGACGCTAGGGTCGAACTGTCAGAAATAGAGGGCATCGAAATAAGGTCAACAATCCCTCCCTCGGGCTTCTTAATTCAGGGAACAGAGGAATCCTTGGAGGCACTTTCCATGGCTAATTCTGTTGTCGCTATTCACTATGTTCCAGCAGGGCTGTTGGTCCACGAGTCATTGATGCAGTACACCGTAGGAGACGAGGTTCAAGTCGAAGTAATTGGGTGGAAGAATGAGCAGTTAATCAGACAAGACGACCCCGGTCTAGGTCTGAAAGATACACTCTCCTCAGCAGCCTCGAGGTGGCTGGATGATGGCTGGTCACCTGAAACAGGGAGATACTGGGGCACACTCGCCCTCGATTCGTTGCCATCACTTCTGGCACATCCCTCGGTCGCATATGTCGCCCCACAGCCAGTACTGGTCATCCACAACGACCAGGCTAGGTCAAACATGGGAATTAACACGGTCGACAATGCCTTCATCTCCGAGCTAAATGGAAGTGGACAGATAGTGGCGGTCGGCGACTCGGGCCTTGACGGGGACCACGGCGACTTCACAGGGAGGATTTCAGGACTCACTTCCGTAACTCCGGGCGACTCATCCACAGCCGATCCCAGTTCGGGGCACGGGACGCACGTCGCCTGTACCGTACTCGGATCTGGATTCAGGAGCAATGGTGGGTACCAAGGAATCGCCCCAGAGGCGGACCTGTACTTCCAAGCAATGGAGGATGACGACTCGGGCGCCCTATACAGCTACGGAATCAACTCAATGCTAAACTCGGCTTACAACGCTGGAGCTAGGATTCACACTAACAGCTGGGGCGCAGGAAGTGGATCTGGGAGCTACTCTACCCAATCAGAGGATGCCGATGATAGAACGTCCACATGGGATCAATATTGGTCATATGACGGTATGACGGTCTTGTTTGCTGCGGGNAATGAGAGGGANGANGGCGTCTCACCNCCNGGNACTGCAAAGAACGTAATCACNATTGGNGGACACAAGAATAGGTACAGTGGCNCNCCGGACGAGATGTACTACTGGAGCAGCAGGGGNCCAACAGATGATGGCAGGATNAAGCCAGATCTTGTTGCACCTGGTGACTATGTCCGATCCTGCAAAGCTCAGGAGGCATCTGACGCTCAGGGCTCATGGGACAACACATGGTATCTCGAATACAGTGGTACTTCGATGGCGACGCCAGCCGCTGCTGGGGCCTCTGCCCTAGTCAGAGAGTACCTTACCGAGGTAATTGGGAGGCAGGCCCCCCAAGGTGCGCTCGTGAAGGGACTGCTCATCCTAGGTGCCAAGGACATGGGTACGAGAGACATTCCCAATGAAGACGAAGGATGGGGCAGGTTGAATCTCGTAGATTCACTAATCGCTGACGGAGAAGTCGCAATTTTTGTCGACGACAGATCAAGGATAAGGAGTGGACAGACAGTAGAATACAACTTCGATGTAACTTCTTCCGGTCATGAGTTCAAGGCCGTTCTTACATGGTCCGACTATCCTGGCTCTACCAGCTCATCCACGCAACTCAGGAACGACCTCGACCTAGAACTGGTATCCCCGACCGGACAGTCATTCAAGGGCAACGTGTTCACAAATGGGCGTTCAGTAACCGGGGGAACCAAGGATTCAGTGAACAATGTGGAGGTAATCGCCCTCGATAGTGCAGCTCAGGGAACATGGACACTCAGGGTCAGAGACTCCCAGCACGGGGGCTCAAGGACATGGCAACCATTCTCTCTCGCCGTCAGGGGATTCAATGTAAATGACCTGAATCCAGATCCAACATTTGTAGCGGGATCATTCGACGTTTCTACGCCAATTCCACAAGTGGGGGAACAGGTAGAGATTAGTGTGTCCGTGAAGAACCTGGGTGCCGGCACCGTTTCCGATCTGCAAGTCCTTTCCAGAGTCAACAGCGCGCTTCTCGGAGAGGAGTTGGTATCTCTCTCCCCAGGTGAGACCAAGGAGGTATCATGGGTTTGGACCCCTAGTGAAGAGGGAGAGGCCTCCTTCGAGTTCTTCATAGATCCAAATAATCTGGTAGAGGAGCTTTCCGAGTCGAATAATTACATTGGTGAGATAGTAATTGTCAGTGCACCCGGAGTCAGGGTGAGCGCGGATTCAGAACTAATCACGCTGTCCGATCCCACTTCCACCACAACAACCTGGGATCTCACACTAACGAACACAGCCCTGTTCGAGACAAACGCCTCCATCAGCGCTTCATCGCCCATCAGAATGCAGGATGGTACTGAATTCGGATGGTTCCAGTCATTCACATCGAACACATTCAACCTAATGCCAACAGAATCGGTTTCGGTAGGTATGACGATGGTTCACCCGGCCCCCCCTCCGCCTGGGACGTATTCAATGACCATCTCAGGATACGATATCGAAAATGACATCGAGTCGGAACTGGCCCTAATTTTTGATGTGCCAGTGCTGGGCGATGCAGAAATTCAGATACTCAACGAGCAGATACTAGTCAGTCCTTTGTTACCGACAAATACACAGATTTCAGTAATGAACGGTGGAAACGGGGCGCAATCATACGACGTTGAGTTAGTCTCTCCTGCAGGATGGCATTTGGGGCTAGATGACATCGGAGCATTCGAGGGCTCGTCCCATGGTTCCACAGGGACCCTGCAGAAAGACTCCAACAAGATAGTAGACATCACAATCAATCCGCCAGGTGCAATGATTCCCGCTGGCTCAACTTACGAAGCAGCGATAATCGTTCATTCGCGTGTCGGTTCAGATTCGTGGACCCAGGACATCGTTCTAGTCGTCGACTCAGTAGACGAGGTCTCTGCGACCCCCATTTCGGGAGGCATCGAGAATCAGGTATCGCCCGACGCACTGTTGGAGATTCCGATTTCATTCAACAACATGGGGAATCGGGATCTGGAACTACAGCCATACATGATGGCAATCCCAGGTGGGTGGGCAGTTTCTGGCGCTCTTTCCACAATCACCGTCCCAGCCGGACAAACCGAGTCATGGACCATGTCCATCCAAGGGAACGGAGTTGCAGTCAGCGGCTTGCTGGAACTGAGATTTGCCACAGAGGATGGATTCAAAATCGATTGGAATCGAACCCTTGACGTTCTCTCAGCAGCTTCTCCGAGAATATCGTTCCACCAGATAGATCTTCCAGATGGAACATCATCGGACACCATATTGGGCGTTCCCGCTCACCCAGTCGGGTCCCCTGGATTCGACTTGACATGGATGGTATGGAATGAGGGCTCGGGCACTTGGAGGCCGAGCACCTATCTCGAAGTACCGAATGACGAGTGGTCCTCCACCTGTACAGGACCAACATCGCTCTCCCCCGGTCAATCATCCACAGTATCGTGCCTAGTTACGATTCCAATTTCAGAACAGGCGGGCTCCGAACCTTCGATTACCCTCGTAATGTCCGGAGAAGGGATCGAGATTAGGGACACGCAGTCACTTCTCGTCGAATCGGCCCCAAGAATTCTATGGGTGCTAAACTCAGAGCCACTGGCTCACGAGGGATACTCGGCAACCTTCAGACTAGATGTCACCAATACCGGTAACACTGACATTTCTCACACACTACAGATCGATGCACCCTCTCAGTGGAACGCGCACGTCGTCGATGGAGTGAGGATCATCCTAGCTCCTGGAGAATCAAGGAGTGTGATTGTAGACTTCACCCCCAACAACGGAAATGACGGGTCACTCACCCTCACTATGGCGGAAGCCGAGGATATGGAGGGGGGCGTTTTCGAAATTTCTGTGGACGTCAAGCCTTCCGTGGGAGGGCAGGATGGACTTGGAAGCATGCTTCCAATCGTAATCCTAGCTGTCCTGGCAGCATTGGCAGTAGGAATTGGCACATTCGTCTATGTCAGAACCGATGGAAAACCCTCCTCTATCCTGAACAATGAGAAGGTGAATAGGGCGGTTCAGAAGATAGCTCCCAAGGTCGAAGAGAAGGTGACAAGCGGCATCCCATGTTGGCTCTGCAGTATAGACGTCACAGTGGGGGAGGCTTGGGCCTGCTCCTCTTGCGGAGCGAGGTATCACAAGGCTGGACAGGTTTCGGGTTGCGACATCATGAATTCAGGCAGATGCATGCATTGTGATGCCGAATCCGAGCACCTCGTCGAAGCCTGAAAAGCGCGACCCTAAGGGGTCGCGTGGTGCGAAGCCCTTAGAGGGGCGGTCTAGTGCGAAATGCGATGAAGCCAAGCAATTCAGCAAGTCTGATAGTTGCGGTACTCGTTCTGAGCCTCTCATCACCACTGGTTTCGGCGGATGTAGACATCTCAGTTTCTGCAAATCCCATGACGGCCGAGGCAACAACAGATGATGCCGCAGAATACGACATCGTGATACAGAATTCTGGAGACGATGATGCCTTGGTATCCTTAAGCACACAGCAGGGGAATGACTGCAGTGGATTCACATCAACGTTGGAAACAACAACCGTGGCAGTAGACTCAGGATCATCTGAAACCGTCAAACTAACTGTTACTGTCTCTGATCAGGCCAATGGGGAATGCGAAACCACGGTGAATGCCCAAGGGCAGGTATCTGGGGGAGTACCGGGATCACCATCGAGTGACGATGTCACTGTTACGACAACCGCCGGAGACGGAGGGGGCCTTTACTCAGTCAAACTTTCGACTGACGACCCAATCACCAGGAACTACGACGGAGAGGACAACGAGGTAACATGGGACGTGGACGTTGAGAACAACGGCGAACAACAGGCGAACGTGCAGTTGGAGATGACCTCAGACAGCGACTGCGAGTCCGACGACCTGACAGCAACCGTGGATCCCGCCATTCTCCAACTGGAGCCGGAAGACGAGGAGTCGGTCACCGTAACAGTCGATATGCCCAATGGGGCCGAGACGGAGGCAGGCTCGCATTGCTTTATTCTGAGGGCTACGGTAACCAACGACCCGAATGCCGCTGATCAGGCCGAGGATAACCTGACACTGAGCCTCAACGTCCCGGAGATCAAGGAATGTGAGGCATCGCTCCAGTTCAGTTCCCACAGCCTCGACCCCGGGGAGTCGGTATCAAACTCATTTGATGTCGAGAACATAGGCAACACGGAATGGACAGTTACAGCAAACGCACAAGCCCAAGACGGGCACGACATTTCTGGATGGATCAGCTTCGACAGCCCGAAGAGCAAGATGCTGGGGGAGCCCGGGAGTTCAGATGACTCTCACACATTCACCTTCGATGTGACTCCGGACGATTCACTTGAGGCAGGGACTCAGATTGCAATAAACATCCAGGGAAGGGCAGGAACATCAGTCGGCTGTGAGAAGGTCCTCACAGTCACTGTCGGCCAAGAGTTCGGAGCATCAATGACATTGAGCAAATCCACCCTCTCGAATGTTGACCCAGGCTCGTCAGGAACCCTCTCAATTCAGATTGCCAACGAGGGCAATGGACAGGATACCATGGCAATAGGTGCGAATGGACTGCCTCCCGGGTGGCAGGTATCCCTTTCCCAGTCTTCCGTCACCCTCGGGAGTGCTCAGTCTTCAAACAACAAGCAATCGATATCAGCAGAGGTGCTCGTCCCCAATGACGCTAGTGCTGAGAGCGATGTCGTAATCACGTTCACTGTCGGGAGAGGCGGAGGGACCGAGCCATATGCCACTAGGGACCTCACGGTCTCAGTTGCAGCTCGACATTCCGTGACCACGTCACTAGTATCCGATCAGCAGACAGGCCGCTCGGGGCAGATCGTACAATTCCCCATAGAGATAACAAACTCAGGAAACATACAGGACACGTTCAGACTTCAGGCGTGTGATCCAGGTGACATGACTGGTTGTAGCAGTCCGATGTGGGACTCCTCCTTCTCCGACACCAATGGCAACTCGATCACGCAGGTGGTTCTCGACCCAGGTCAGAAACAAACCGTCTATCTGGATGTCCTTGTCGAAGGAGAGGAAGATGCAGATTCCGCCAAGGTCCTGGCAAGAGTCGCCATCTACGGGACCTCCGAAGTAGACGAGCACACAGTTACGGTGGTGGTCTCTAACTACAACTACGGAATGGCAGTCTCTCCCCAGAATCCCGGCGATGTGCCAAGCCAGATGGATGTGATACTTCCACCAGGAGGCGCACTTTCCACCTTCTTCTGGGTAGAGAATACAGGTGATTACCCCGCTGGTGATACTGCTGTGATAACAATCTCGGGAATGGACTCGTCGGTGATTAGGCAGATGTTCGTCGAGGGGGTCCAGATTGATGGCACGATTCAGATTGCCAAGGGCGAGAGAGTCCTTGTCGAGGTACAAATGGAGGTCCTCGAAGGAGTCGCGAATGGGGTCTCCGGGATAATCAAGGTAAATGCCGCCTCCGAGAGGAACGCTGCCCAGACTACCACAGTGGATGTAATAGTCCAAGTGATGACTATTCACGATCTGAGATTCACATTGGAGAGCCCGTCCGAACAGTCGGCCGACTACCCAGAGAAACTCTACTTCTCGCTTTTCGTAACTAACCACGGAAACATCGTCGAGGAGGTCGAGATACTGTCAAGCGACTCATTGAGGGGCTGGACAGTCGATGTGGTCGAGGACGAGTTCGATCTTCAGCCAGGGGAAACGAGGGAGATCGAGGTCAGAGTCACTCCGCCCTCGGAAATGATCGATGACGATACCTACAGATTCACCATTACAGTACAGCCGAAGGGAATTCCAGTGGCAGGACAGCCAATCGAGCTGAAGGTCACATCAGAGGTCTCAAATTCATTCCTTAGCTTGTCAGACGAGGTCGAAGAGGCACTCGTCTATGGCCTGACTGGGTTCGGGGCATTGCTAGTGATAGTACTCTTCTTCCGTTCAAGGGCAGAGAACAGGATGATACGCGAAGCCCTCGAGGAAGGGGACGAATCCTAGCGATAATCCTGAGTCCCTACCGGATAGGCTTATTGCCCAATTTCAGGTGGCTAACGCTGTCGGTCCCTACGGGACCGGCGGGTGTGCATTATGTCGACAGTCCCGGAGGACTACCTAGCAGTGGCTGTAATGGCCCTAGTTGGTATCGGGTTCCCGGTAATGAGCTTCATCGCATCAGGCTTCCTTAGGCCAAGAAAGACTGGCAACGACCCCACCAAATTGAGCTCATGGCTACTTCCTGGTTACGAGACTGACCAGTCACTTTACATCCGTAGAGAAAGCACATACGAGTGCGGCGCGGATCCTGTCGGAGATGCTCACATCAACTTCCATTTCCAATACTACTGGTATGCGATAATCTTCCTAGTCTTCGACATTGCATTCATGTTCCTTGCATTCGGAGGAGTGGTAGCGATACAGGAAGGTGTGGAATTGAGTGGGATCTATAGCGCACTCGCAACTCTCACCGCATTCATGGTCCTGACGGGGCTAGGGGTGTGGCACGTATTCCGAAAGAGAGGAAGAATATACATCTGAGGTGATTATTTGACAGACGACCAGAACTACGCAGTTTTCAACAGCAGGATGCTGGTTGACACCGTCGGGGATGTTACGGACGAGGCTCTGAAGGCAAGCCGAATAAAGGACATCATTGGAGTGATCGCTGGCAGGATTTTCAATTGGGGGCAGAGAAAGTCCCTCTTCCCACTCCACCTTGGAATCAAGTGCTGTGCACTGGAGATGGCCGCTGCAGGGGCTAGCAGATTCGATGCCGAGAGATTCGGTGTTTTCTTCCGATCCAGCCCCCGTCAGTGCGATGTTCTACTGGTAAATGGCCCGATTAGCAAGAAGTTCGCTGACCCTATAGTTAGGCTATGGGAGCAGATGCCAGAACCGAAGTGGTGCATAGCAATGGGAGAGTGCGCTATCTCCGGAGGACCATACTTCCAGTCATACAACATCCTAGAAGGGGTCGACACCGTAATTCCCGTCGATGTGTACATCCCCGGGTGCCCACCAAGGCCAGAGGCCCTGATTGATGGTTTTGACAAACTACGCCAGAAAATAATCCGAATCGGCGCTATGCCAAGTAGTAACAGACCAGAAACCCAGAGGCCACTGATTACGGGAGACTTGTGAGGTGAGATAATGGGTAGAGTAGTTCCGACTTCCACACAGAAGGCATCCGCTGAGAAGCTCTGCAAGACACTCTCGAAGATGAAGGGCGTCGAAGCAGAACCAGTAGAGCGAACAAGCGGCACGAGCCCAAGATGGACGGTTTCCGCAGTATGCGAGGCAGAAAACTGGAGGGCTCTCGCAGAGAAGCTAAGGAACACCCACTTAGTTGACTACTGCTCAATGATTACTGGAATACATTGGCCAGAGGGGCCCGAAGAGAAGAAGTGGGAGGTTGTGTACCACTTCCTGAGAACAGGCGTGAAGAATCCCCCTTCAGTGGATGGAGTTCTGCAACCAATTGTAACCGATCCAAATGGCGTCAAGGGCAAAGACGTCCCACTTGAGATAGAAGTAAGCATCAGACTTCCAGATACGCGAACGCCCTCTGTAGCAAGCGTCCAAGATATCTGGGTAGGGGCCGACTGGAATGAAAAGGAGACATGGGACCTGGTTGGCATAGACTTCGATGGACATGTTGGGATGAGGAGGGTATTGCAGCCCCACGAAACACCAACGGGGTACCACCCTCTGCAGAGGCATCACAATTTGAGGTATCATGAGTTCGAGGAGATGTATGACGACGCTCAGGGATTCGGACGCAAGCCGGATGATATTGGAAAGGTAAAGTGAGGTGATTAGATGGCTGAAATGTGGATTTCAATGGGCCCTCAACACCCCATGACACACGGCCTCTGGACTCTGAAGATCAAGGTCGACGGTGAGACGGTTGTTGACACCGTACCAGATCTGGGATACATTCACAGGGGCGTAGAGAAGATATGCGAGACCAGAGACTTCACGCAAATCACAACCTACTGCGACAGACTTTGCTACGCCAGTGCCAATACATGGTCACATTCCTACATCTATGCGGCGGAGGATCTTTTGGGTGTGGAAGTCCCAGAACGCGCAGAATATATCCGACTCATCGCAGTCGAACTCCAAAGGGTAGCCTCCCACCTCATGTGGATGGGTGCATATGGGCCCGACACAGGAAACCTCTCGGTAATGGTTTGGTGCCTCAGGGAGAGGGAGATGATGATGGATCTCCTTCAGGAATTGGGGGGTTCCAGGATGCACTACAACTTCCCACGAATAGGCGGCGTCAAGAGGGACCTTCCACATGGATTCGTGCAGAGGGCAAGATCCAAGCTACACCTATTCCTACAGAGGATACAGGAGTATGAAGCGCTATTCGATGAAAGCACGGTATTCCTAGTCAGGACCCAGGGTGTCGGCTATGCCAAGCCAGAGGAGATGATCAACCACGGTGTCTCGGGCCCTAACCTGCGCGCGGCGGGGGTCAACCACGACGTTCGCTGGGCTCACCCATATTCGGTCTACAGTGAATTAGATTGGGAGCCACCAGTAGAGAGGTCCTCGATAAAGGGGGCTGACTGCTATGACAGGTACCGAGTCAGGATTGAGGAGATGAGGATGAGCGCCCTCATGGTCCTACAAGCAATGGAGAAGATACCAGGGGGATCTGACACCTACCATGAGCCAGGAGACCCAAAGTTGCTGGCCAAGGCACCCAGCCGGGCTCCCGAGGGAACCAGCGGATACCACCACTTCGAAGACAGCAGGGGTGAATCAATGTTCTACCTTGCAGGTGGGGGGGATGGCCGTGGAAAGAGTCCTTACCGGGTATCAATCAGATCTCCAATGTTCATCACAATACCCTATGCCTCAAAGTGCATGATAGGGTACAAAGTCGCTGACATCCCTGCCATAATGGGGTCGTTCGACCCATGCATAGGAGAAACAGATAGGTGATATCATGGCTAGTAGTGATTGGCTGGATTTGAATGGGTGGTTTGGATCACTCATCGGTTGGTCCATGGATCAGACCCATGACCTACTTCCCAACACAGACTACGGTCTCGGGCCACTGGGTTCGGTAAATCCACAGTCGGGATTCGGTTCCATACAACCAGCACTCGAGTCATTCTTCCATGCCACAATAATGTGCACAGTGGTGTTCACGACCCTTATGCTTACAATGCTCGCAATACCATACATCGAGCGGAAATTCATCGGGCGACTGATGGATAGGCTGGGCGCAACCACGACACTGAGGAGCCTATGGGTCGGAGAAAGTGGAGTGACTGCAGGGGAATGGTGGAATCAGCTACCATTCGGTATCGGCACCCCCCTTGGTTGGGTCATCAACACTCTGAATGCGAACTGGGGCAACGACCACGAGCTAGAGACAGTCTCCAGAGTGAACAACAGAAGTTACCATGGCTACTGGTTCCTGCTTCCTGGATTCTTCCAAGCATTCGCAGACTTCTTCAAATTCGCAACCAAGGAGCACCTAGTTCCGAAGAATGCGGACAGAGTCGTATTCGAGGTAGCCCCAGTCATCATAGTGGGGACGACTGTGATGGTATTCGCTTTCGTTCCATTCGGACCGCATATTTACGCTGCGAACCCAGACTTATCTCTCCTGTTCATGATGGCCATCTTCGGGGTCGCTCCACTGGGCGTGTTCTTCGCAGGATGGTCCTCCAACAACAAGTACACGCTAATCGGTGGAATGAGGTCCGCTGCACAATTGACAGCCTACGAGATTCCCCTTCTAATCACGGTCCTTGGAGTGGCCGTACTAAGTGGCTCACTGAACATCATCGAAATAGTAGACTTCCAAATGGGCCAAGATGAGGGCAATGTCTGGAACATATTCCTCATGCCCCTCGGAGCAGCATTATTTCTAATCACGATGATTGCAGAAGTTGAGCGCATACCGTTCGACATGCCCGAGGCTGAGGCGGAACTGGTAGAGGGGTGGTGGACCGAGTACGGTGGAATTAGGTGGGGCCTAATGTTCTCTGCAGAATACATGAGATCATATGCGGCTTGCATACTATTCGCACTCTTTTTCCTAGGTGGATGGGAAGCGCCATTCCAGCATACCCTCTCGGACCTACCAACTGTCGGGTCCGTATTCTCCACACTGTTCGAGTTGATACCAGGACTCATCTGGGTACTTCTGAAGGCATGGCTGCTCTTCGCCGTCTTCGTTTGGATCAGGGCCTCCCTGCACAGAGTAAGAACGGATCAGATACTGGAGTTCGGATGGAGGTACCTCTTGCCACTTTCAATGCTAAACCTCGTGGTCGCCATTTATCTGAGGCTGGAGCATTATGACGGAGGGAACTGGGACCTCTGGGTACCTGCGGTAGTCTCAGTAGTATCACTCGTTCTTTTCATAATCTACCTGATGGACGAAGATGAGGAGGCTCTTGAACTCCAGAATCGACCATATAACACTCAAGCAGTGATCAAGGCTTCGCCAGGGAGTCATAGGGATTAGTCGGTGGTGAACAAATGAAGTACAATACAGGACATCCAAGGGCCACTCCAAACTTCAGAAACTTGGTCATAAGGCCAATGTGGATGACGCTGAAGACCGCTTTGAGGACCGTCCCATTCCTAGGTAGGCTAAACTTCCTGAGAAACAGCTACCATGGCGAGTACGAGAAAATGGTTGACCCAGTGACCATGGAAAGGGTCGGCGAAGGACATCCCAGTGTCGGTCAGAAGTTCGCCGCGGATCGCGAGACTAGCCAGATAATGCCGTTCCTAGAGAGACCAGTCACCGTCATGTACCCATATGAGAGGCTAGAGGATCTGGAGCCCTGGCTATTCGTCCCAGGCAACTACAATGGTAGGATAGGCGTAATCTGGGAAACCTGCACCGCTTGCAAGGCATGTGTTAGGGCCTGCCCGAACGACTGCCTGCACATGACTTCAGAAGTCAGAGTGGACGTTCTTGACACTGCTGAGGAGGGTGACGAATGGCACGGTTATGGGAACGATTTCGAAGAGGGAGGTTTTGCTGCTAGGCCTCGGGAGGAGACCGGAGCAGAGGACTTCGACCTCATGACAGCACATGCCGCAGCCCCGTCGGAATACGATTTTGCTGAGGTGATAGACCTCACTGGTGACAAAGCCACGGTCCGCTGGATGGACGGTTCCGGCGTAGAGACCCTGGATACCTCAGACCTAAAACCAGCGGAGAAGGAAATCGTATCCGGAAGGATAGACCTGGGCAGATGTATGTTCTGCGGTCTATGCATGGAGGCTTGCCCGTTCGAGTCTTTCTTCATGACAAACGAATACGATGGAATGTCAGGATTCTCTCGACAGGACCTCTGGATGGATGCAGATAGAACAAGGGTCTTGCCATCCACTCACAAGGAACGAGTCGACATGGAGCTCGCCAAGCGTGCTCAGAAGGAGAAGCAGAAGAGAGAACGGAAGGCGGCCAAGGCCAAGGCCGAAGCGGAGGCATAGGAATGGGAATAGATTTCGAGGCGATAATGTTCGTGATCCTATCTGCGGTAACTGTCGCAGGTGCAATTGGCTGCGTTTACGGAAAAAGAGTCGCCCACTCACTACTATTCCTAATGCTGACATTCTTCGGCGTTGCGGGAATATTCGTCCTCGCCAGTGCTGAGATGCTCGCCGCCATCCAGATACTTGTCTACCTAGGATCCGTTATGCTAGTGGTTCAGTTCGGTGTAATGCTAACACGTAAGCAAATTCAGGAAGGTGACATAGAGTGAGGTTCCTCTCTACAGCTACTAGGGTGGGCGTCGTCGCCTTCGTCCTTGTACTGCTTAGGGAGGTCATGGACCCCGCAAATTGGCCTGCTGTTCAGGATGAGGCAGCTCACCCCTCCACACTAGATCTGGCCAATGCGCTATTCGATCAATGGGCAGTGGCTACTATAGTACTAGGCGCTCTTCTTGCGATGGCGATGATCGGGGCCTCATATCTCGTCCGTGATGAGAGACTGGTAAACTTGGTTTGGGACATGGGGGAGGGTGACCAATGATAGATCCCAGTTGGATAGCAGGACTGGGGGTCATCCTCTTCGGAATAGGTCTGATTGGAGCATTCACCAGGAAGAACGCCATAGTTGTCCTAATGTGCATAGAAGTCATGCTGAACGCTGCCAATCTGAACTTCGTCGCTGGAACGATGTACTGGGGAGGGTCCGATGGTTGGGTATTCACTGCAATTGCCATAGCAATAGCAGCCGCAGAGGTGGCAATCGGACTTGCGATATTCCTTTCCCTGTATAGCACTCAAGAGACGATATCCCTGGATGAGGCGAACATCCTGAGGAACTGAGGTGGAATGATGAGCGAGAGTAAGAGCGAGGCTGGACTACTCGTCTACATCATCCCATTCCTAGCAATAGTGCCATTGATGCACAACCAAGGCTGGGACTCTTCTGACTCTGCTATTCTAATTGTCGCAGTCCCATTTATCACATTCCCAGTGATTCTTGTGGCAGGCCAACTATACAACGGCCATGACACATGGAAGAACAAGCTGAAGGAGGGGGGAATATTGGCCCTAGGGGCCCTAGGGACCTCGCTCTCTGCCGCTCTTTGGATTGTTTACGACTACTTCGACGCCCTCCCAGATTTCGGAGACCAACACAGCATCTCTCAATGGCTGGAATGGGTCTCATTCGATCTTCTCCAGTCAGACTACACCCTGACCTCGGAAACCAACATCCTGGGAGTTGGGGTTTGGGTCGATTCAGTGACCCTGATGCTCCTATTCGTCGCCACCTTCCTCTGCTTCCTCATTTGCTGGTTTAGCCTGGGATACATGAACACAGATCCAATCAATGAGGACAGGAATCACAGATTCTACGGTGAATTCGTCTTGTTTGCATTGGGAATGTTTGGAATGGTTCTGGCCGACAATTTCCTCTGGCTATTCATTTTCTGGGAGATTATGGGGCTCTGCTCATATCTTCTGATTGGTTTCTATTACTGGAAGGAAAGTGCAGCATACGCTGCCAAGAAAGCCTTCCTGACCACCAGGGTGGGAGACGTCTTCCTCATGGTGGGACTCTTCATGCTCTACGACATCTACGGATCTCTGGAGTTCTCAGTAATATTCCACGACCCCTCGCTGCATGGGGCTGTGGACTCAGCACAACTGTTCTGGGCATTGCTGATGATGTTCATAGGGGCCGTGGGAAAATCAGCACAGTTCCCCCTACACGTCTGGCTACCAGACGCCATGGAGGGACCAACACCGGTATCCGCTCTAATCCACGCTGCTACGATGGTTAACGCGGGTCTCTATCTGGTGGCGAGGATGGTCCCCTTCGTCGATGTAGGGCACCATGGTGTTCCGGGGTTGGAGGACTTGGGGCTAATCGTCGCATACGTTGGAGGAATCACGGCCTTCATGGCAGCTGCAATAGCCTTCGTCCAGAATGACATCAAGAAGGTACTGGCATACTCTACGATGAGCCAACTCGCATACATATTCACGGGCCTGGGATCGGCTCTCTGGTTCTACAACCACGATGAACATCATGCTGCAGTCGTCGTCTTCGGGGCATCCATGTTCCATCTATTCAATCACGCAATGGCGAAAGGGATGCTATTCATGGCCAGCGGCTCGGTAATTCACGAGGTCCACCATGCCCATGATCATCTCCACCATGACCAAGGGGATCACGAACACTTTGATCCACAGGACATGCGGAATA
>PBSO01000010.1 GCA_002726275.1 Methanobacteriota archaeon
CACCATGCCCATGATCATCTCCACCATGACCAAGGGGATCACGAACACTTTGATCCACAGGACATGCGAAATATGGGGGGACTGGCTTCCAAGATGCCCGTCACAGCAACGGCAATGATGGTCGGCTCGATGTCCATTATTGGAATCCCCCTGATTGGAGGATTTTGGTCGAAGGAGGGCATAATAGCAGAAACATGGCTAGCCGCACTAGATCACGAGCCACTCATGATAGGTCCAGCAATACTCGTTATTCTGACCGCGGGAATGACAGGCTTCTACATGTCAAGGATGTGGTTCATGACCTTCGCTGGTGAGCCAAAGAGCGATGTTGTCGAACACGTACACGAGTCCACTCCATGGATTAAGGAACCACTGATCATACTGACGGCGATTTCCGCATTGGGGGGATTCGCATTCGCACTCCTCGGCGCCACGGACTACCTCTCCTCTTCGTACGGCGATGCAGGACATCTCAAGCTCCACGAGTCAACACTCATGGAGTCCGTCATCTACCAATTGGAACATGCATTCCTCCCGGAGAACCAGAATCTCAGATTGGTGGGTTGGGCTACAATCCTCCTCTCCTTCATTATTGGGCCAATTTTCGCAGCTAGGATCCATGGTGGCCAACTAGCGGAAGGAGAATCCGCAACTCCTGCAGTCTCATGGCTGGTCAGAATTTCAGGCAAGTTTGGAAGTCAGGACGTCAGCTCACTATCCGAATCAGATTTGGCGGAGGCCCTCGAGAACAGGCTATATTTCGATGATTTGTACGAGGGGCTGCTCGCCAAGACGGTCCTCCCGATGGCGTCCTTCGCGGCGTGGTTTGACAGAAACGTGATTGACGGAGTAATCAAGCAGATAGAGTCAAACTCAGTCGCTGGATCACTCCAGATCAGGACAATCACTACGGGCAGTGCCCGTGATTACATACTCATGGCAGCAGTTGGAATGCTGTCGATTATTGCATTGATATGGGGGATAAGCTCATGATAAACGACCCACTATCTGTGATTACAATAGTTCCCCTGGCAGTAGGGCTAGCTCTCCTGATTATGCCGAAGATTCTCAGTTCAGCAGAAGGGCTGGCACGCGCCTCTAGGGCGATAAGCATGGGCGTCTCTCTCGCTATGCTAGCAATAACCACAATGATATTCCTGGGAGAAATTGGCAGTATTGACTGGACTGATTACGGATCAGGATACTCACTAACAAACGACTCAATCCTCTTGATACCATCAATTGGCGTATCTTGGACCGTTGGGATAGATGCCCTGTCATTCCCAATGGTATGGCTAACGACATTACTTATCCCAGTCTCCATGCTAGTTGAGTGGGACGCAAAGAAGGGGCACCTATTCCACCCACTAATACTCATCATGGAAGGCGCATTGATAGGAGTCTTTGTCTCTCTAGATATGTTCGTCTTCTACGTATTCTGGGAACTAACTCTAGTCCCCATGTTCTTCCTGATAATGGTCTGGGGAGGTGATGACAGGAGGTACGCCTCGATGAAGTTCTTCATCTACACATTCACGGCAAGCGTCGTAATGCTCATCGGGATACTGGTCATGTACCTCTATACCCCAGATGTGGCTGGCTCGGGAACCATTACTGGGCACACATTCGACCTCGGGGTCATGGTATCCTCCGCATCCAGTATCCCAAGCGAGGGGCTAAGGCACCTTGTTTGGATCATGCTTCTGATAGGATTCGCAACTAAGATGCCGAGCGTACCAGTTCACACATGGCTCCCCGACGCGCACGTTCAGGCCCCCACTGCCGGGTCAATGCTCCTTGCCGGAGTCATGCTGAAGATGGGTGCATACGGATTCCTGAGAATAGCAGTAACCGCTCTCCCAGAGTCAACCATGGTATTCATCCCCCTTCTGATATTCCTTGGGATGGTCAGCCTAGTCTATGGCGCATGGGTTTGCATGGGCCAGACAAACCTCAAGAGAATGGTCGCCTACTCATCAGTCTCGCACATGGGCCTCATTTTCCTAGGAATAGCAACTATGCAGCCTCTCGGAATAGCAGGTGCCCTGTTCATGATGTTCGCTCACGGAATCATAAGTCCCCTTCTTTTCGCCGTGGCTGGAGCGTTCAAGCACCACTACCACACTCTGGAAATCGGCTCTATGAGGGGCATTGCTCACCATAGTCCATGGATGGCAGGACATATGATGCTAGGTTGGATGGCTAGCCTCGGTCTTCCCCTGCTGGCCGGCTTCGTCGCAGAGGTAACGGTACTGATCGCCTTCTGGATGTCATTTGGGTGGCTGGTGATGCTACCTGCCCTGACTCTGATAATTACGGCTGTGTACTACCTGACTTCAATGCAGAGAACGATATTCGAATCCAATGACCCACACCAAGGGATACTACCAGATTCACTGCATGGAGAGGACCCCTCCGATATCACATGGCACGAGAACGCGGGGATGCTGATACTTGGGGCATTGACCGTGTTATTCGGGATTCTACCATTCATCTTCTGGGATATGATGTCTGACTGGAGCTCAGGATTCATGATTGACGTTCTAGTCCAAGCAATGGAGTCTGAGGGGGTGAATCCATGACATCCCTAGGCCAACTAAACCTAGACTCAGAGACCGCATTCACACTGCTGCCTGAATTGGTAATGCTAGTCGGCGTCCTGGCAATAATCCTCATCCCAAATCTCGGTAATGCAACATTCAGAATGCCCCTGACCAATTTCAGGGTTCCAATCCTAATCGGGGGGTCGAGGTTCGAAACTACGAATGATCCACGCATGCCCAATCGGATTACTACCGCCACATTCGCAATAGCCTTCGTTTCCTCACTACTGATGATTGACAGCACATCAGAAGAAGTCGGCGGACTACTGAGGTCAGACGCGTTCAGCCGACTATTTTCTGCCATGTTCATCGGAGCGTTGCTATTGGTTTCCATCGCAACCACACACAGGATTCCAGCCAAGCGAAACGCCAGAGTCCCAGCAGACGGAGATTCTGAGGCAGTCACATCCAGGAAGATGGCAGCCCTCATTGACAATAGGAGGCAGGTTGACTTCCACATTCTGCTAATCATGGTGGGACTGGGGATGAGCCTGATGGCCATGTCGACCAACCTGTTCATGCTAGTCCTCTGCATAGAGCTGGCTTCACTGTCCACCTACATCCTAGTCGCTTTCCACAAGGAGGAGGACGTAGGGGGAGAGGCCGGTGCGAAGTACTTCATCGTGGGCTCCGTTGCCTCTGCAGTAGGGATTTACGGAATGTCACTTCTGTATATCTGGTCAGGTGATCTATCCCTCGATGCTCTCGCAGAGAAGTGGGGGGAGATGCAAGGAATAGACCCATTCGCAGCCTTCGGAATCGGGCTGATGATGGTCGCATTCGGATTCAAGGTTAGCGCTGCGCCATTCCATCTCGCAGCACCAGATGCATATTCAGGGGCATCATCGCCAATCTCAGGTCTACTCGCAACCGCATCCAAGGCCATGGGATTCGTTGCACTAATCAGGGTACTAGTGATGATTACCATTCCAGATTTCGGAGAGGAGTCATACTGGTTCCTGATGCTCGCAGTCGTATCAGTGGTCACGATGTCATGGGGGAACCTAGCAGCACTAACTAGCGAGAATCCAAAGAGGATGCTGGCATACTCCAGCGTCGCCCATGCAGGGTATATGCTAGCAGCCATTTCAGTCGTGGGCAGCGGTCTTGCTGGAGAGGAAGGTACGAGGATCATCCTAATCGCCATCACATTCCACCTAGCAGTACTGGTTCTATTCAAGCTGGGGGCTTTCCTAGTCCTGTCTCTGCTGGAGACAGAGGGAAGTGGGCACAGAATGCAGGATCTTCACGGACTGGGTAAGAGAGAGCCACTTATTGCTGGCTCGATGTTCGTCTTCATGCTCTCATTGGCCGGGGTTCCACCCCTGTCTGGATTCCTGTCAAAACTTCTGATGGTCAACGGAATCGTCTCGTCCTCAGCAGGAACTGGAAGCCCATCTACAACTAGTGTCTATTCTTGGATTGAAACTGTGGATCCAGTCTTCTTCCTCGCAGCAGCAATCGTGGCCAACAGTGCCCTATCGCTCTTCTACTACCTCAGGTTGAGCCTAGTAATGTTCTTCGAAGAATCGGAAAAGCCCTCGAGACTGAAGTCAGCCCCATCCCTGAGAATGGCGATAATTGCTTGCGCGGTCCTGACGGTCATGTGTGGAATAGGCCCGGCAAGCGAGTGGCTAGTAGGTCTGGTCACCACTTCGATTGACTCTCTGCTGGGCTAATCTTTCAGGCTCAACTTCACATAGGTGACTCTTGACGGAGACACAGTGGCACGCAGAGAGGAGAAGGTAGACTTCGAGCGCCTTGCGCAACTCGAGTCAGGAAGTGGAGACCGTATCAGAGTCCCTCTTCCAAATCGCAAGGTGAACGAGATGTTCGCAATCGCCGATGAAATTCTAGGTGGTAGGAGGATTAGGGCAGTGTGCGAGGATGGCCTCAGCAGGATATCAAGAATTCCCGGAAAGATGAGACGCCGCCAATGGGTAAGGGAAGGCGATTTGATAGTGGTGCAGCCATGGGACTTCCAAGACGAGAAGGCCAACGTCTGCATGCGTTATACTAAGACTCAGTCACTTTATCTGTCTCGCAAAGGCGTCCTTCCAGACATCGTCGACTTATTCGGGCTATCTTCAGATGACCAGGTGGAAGAATCCACCGATCAGCAAATCGAAACGGCCGAGCCAATTGGAGAAGAAGCTCCCGAGGAAGCAGTCGAGGAGAAACAGGAGACTGTCCCAGAGCCTGCCTCACAAGATGATGACATCGACTCTTTCTTTGGGTGAGTTAATGCCTAATGATGAACCTTGGGAAGAGGAAGATCCCGACGCATTGATGAAGGCACAGACGAAGCACGACTGGATTTCCGAACCACGGTTCAAGAAAATGTTCAATGAAATAGAGGACGGACTTCAGGGCGTACTCGGTAAAGGCCCTTTCGAGTGGGTCGACAGGAGGGTCTTCGACGCAGTCTTCGATCGCTCCACCCTACTCGCAATACACAAGCTAATGGAGAAGGGGGACATTGAGACGATCAACTACCCGATAGCAAGGGGAAAGGAGGCGCACGTTTTCCACGCCACCTCGTCTAATGGACCGGTCGCGGTGAAAATATTCCATACCACTAATGCGGTGTTCAAAGGACTAGCAAAGTACATCGATGGGGATCCCAGGTTCGAGGGACTTTCAGGCAGGCACAGGAAACTGGTCAACATATGGGTCAAGAAGGAGTTCAGAAACTTGCGTAGACTAAGGAAGCATGGCATAAGGTCCCCAATGCCAATTTCTTACCACAAGAACGTGCTGATAATGGAGTTAATCGGAGATAAAGAGGCCAGTCTAAGGCTACGGGACGTGTCTATCGACGAGCCATACGAGGTATTCTTGGATTTACTTGAAATGACAGCTGTTTCGTGGCAGAAGGCGAATCTAGTCCATGCAGACCTGAGTGAGTACAACATCCTGTGGTATGATGGCGAGCCTTGGATAATTGATGTGGGACAGGGGGTAACCAACCAACATCCGCATGCTGAGGAGTTCTTGGTGAGGGATGTGACAAGACTGGTAAAATGGATTAACAAGCAAGGTTTCGAAGCAGAACTAGCCGAAAGCATGCTCAGAGTGCTGGATGAACCGGTTCCCGACCTGCCTGAGCTCCCGGGCGGGGATTAAAACCAGTTGTCTGGTGGGCCGCAGCCGTGGAGACCATTGCACGCATCCCGAAGGACCGGATTGCCGTGTTGATAGGCAAGGGCGGATCAACTAGGAAGATGCTAGAGGAAGCCTGCGGGGGACAGTTGGAGATTGACTCCCAAACAGGCGAAGTAAGGGTCTTCTGGGAAGATCAAGAAGTCGATCCTATAGTCAAGATGAAGACACCGGATGTAATACTCGCAATAGGCAGAGGACTATCTCCCGCTAGAGCCGTCCAACTACTGGAAGACGAGGTCCATCTTGTTATGTTCGACATAAGGGAGTGGGTAGGTAGGCAGCCAAACCAGATTCGCAGAATGAGGAGCCGCCTAATAGGAAGAAACGGAATGATCCGCAGTAGGATAGAGGAGCTGACTGGAACTGAAATCGCAATATACGGATCAACTGTAATTGTGATTGGGGATGACATGGGGCTGGAAATCGCCAAACCGGCCATAGAGTCAATACTCAGGGGATCCGAACATGGGAACGTTCTGCATGGCTTAGAGAAGGATCGTAAGAGGCAAAGGATGAAGTCCAGGAGTTTGGAGTCATATGAGGAAAGAAAGGATGAGGATGTAGGTGCATTCGAAACCCTTGTCCCAGGGCTCTCGGCAGCTAGAAGGAGAAGGGAGAGAAGACTCGGCGAGTTACAGGTTGATCCAGAAGACGAAGCAGCGATCAATGAAATGTTGGAGCTTTCTGAGGATGAGGAAATCCTTTACGAAGAGGAATGAGAATATCCGCCATACCTAAGCGTAGGAGTCTTCTGGTAGATTCATGGGCGACTCCTGGGAAGAGTTGTACGATTACGAAAAGTGGTCAATTTACGCCTTGATGGGAATATCACTCGCTTTCTTTGCTGCTCTAGGGCTCGACTCTCTGGATGTCAAGAATCCGCTTACTGAGATGGTAATGGAGTTCTATATCGAGCCGGTGCTAAATGACGCAGGAAGCGATGCAGGATACAACGAGATCAATACAATCACCTATGCAATCGTACTGGCTCTTTTCGTCGCTGCTCTGAGTGCATGGCTTAGGTTCCTTGNGATAGACCCAAGTGAGGCTACAATCCTTGCATTGCTCCCCTANGTCCTATGGGCCTCACTTGGCGAGGTGGTCGAGGATGCACAGATGTTCGACACTACCCTAGCTCCCTTTTTCGTGAGTCCCGGAATACACTTCCAGACAGCATTCTGGGTCGTCGTTGCTGGAGCAGTAGGATACTCAATTTCATCGAATGAGATGAACCCGGAAGATAAGGATAGAACCATTGAGGTGACTTCCTCGATTCTTATTCTGGCACAATTCTTCCTGTATGGCCCATCCATCTCGGGAAGTGATGTAGTTGCAGGAGGAATCGATCTCTCTACATTTGCTGTGATAGGAGTTTCTGCAGCCTTCCTGCCATGGTTCTTCAGGGAATCGACCAAGTACTTCACGCACGTTCAGAGAGTCGTCTACTTCGTTGGTCTCGGAGGATCCCTGGTATTCTTCGGAGCGCTTGCTTCCTACGCGGCCAGTGTTCCTGATGACAATCTAGTACTGTGGCCATTACTCCTAGTAATCGGAGTTCCAGTGCTAATTTGTATGTCGATGTACTCTCGAGGATTCCAATCAGCATCGACACTCTCCTCACACGGCCTAGTGGCCGGGGTCCTGCCCCTTGGAATGACCGAGGACGACTACGAGGCACTCACAGACTCCCCTCAGAAGGAACTTCTCGAGAGCAATAGGAAGACCGCAGTTATGGCATATCCCGTAGTTTTTCTAGCTGTTTCCGGACAGATCCTAGATGGGCTAGCCACTTGGATAGGAATAGACTACTTTGGATATCAGGAGAAACATCTCCTGTCGGCAGAGATTATTGAACTCCTAGACTCGGCATTTGGCTTCACCTTGATCAAGGCATCACTTGGTGTACTGATATGGTATTTCTTCGCCATAGCCAACTTCGAGAATAGGCAACAGCACCTGAGGCTCCTAGTCGGATTGATGATGCTCGTAGTCGGAATGGCACCCGGACTTCGTGATGTCGGCAGACTCGTAATTGGGGTCTGAAGACCGACATCTACGATGTCGTCTCCATTCAATTGAAGTCCCACACTCCCTCTGCGTGTTTGAGAGAAATGGACCGGCTGCCCACCAGAGTTGACTCAGGGAGCGAAGAATTCGCTACTAGGAGTGACCACAACAAGTCCCTAGTCGAGGAACTCATGGCCAAACTTGGTGAGGCCAAGGAGGGAGGTGGGGGCAAGTATGTGGACAGACACAGGCAACGAGGAAAGAAGATGGCCAGGGAAAGAATCTCCGAGATTTGCGATCCAGGGTCACCATTTCTGGAGCTATCCGGTCTAGCAGCAAACGGCATGTATGGTGGAAGGGCGCACTCTGCGGGAGTGGTCACGGGAATAGGGACCGTTCACGGGAAGGAATGTGTTTTCGTAGCCAATGATGCTACTGTGAAGGGCGGCTCATACTATCCCATGACCGTGAAGAAGCATGTCAGGGCACAGGAGATCGCCGAATCGAATAACTTGCCCTGCATCTACCTAGTTGACTCAGGAGGGGCGTTCCTGCCACTTCAGGATCAGGTTTTCCCAGACAAGGGGCACTTTGGCAGAATTTTCAGGAACCAAGCAATCCTATCAAGCAAGGGAATTCCACAGGTAGCAGCGGTTCTGGGATCGTGCACGGCTGGAGGGGCGTACATTCCAGCAATGAGCGACGAATCGATAATCGTCAAGGACAATGGGACAATTTTCCTTGCTGGGCCACCTCTCGTCAAGGCCGCCACAGGTGAGGAGGTCAGTGCCGATGACCTAGGGGGGGCCGATGTCCACACCAGGGAGTCAGGAGTGGCGGATCATTTCGCCGAAGATGAGCCAACGGCGCTTAGGATGGTTAGAAACATCGTTGAGAACCTGAATATAGAGCCCAAACACCGTCTCGACGTGCAACCAGCAGAGGAGCCTGCTCACAACTCGGATGACTTGATGGGGATCATTCCGACTGACAATAGGACCCCCTATGACGTCAGGGAGGTAATTTCCAGAATCGTCGATGGTAGCAGATTCCATGAATTCAAACAGAGGTATGGAAACTCGCTAGTTTGCGGATTTGCTAGGATCCATGGATATCCAGTGGGAATAGTGGCAAACAACGGGATATTGTTCTCAGAGTCATCGCTCAAGGGGGCGCATTTCGTCGAGTTATGCGGCCAAAGGGGCATCCCCCTGGTCTTTCTTCAGAACATCATGGGATTCATGGTGGGAAGGGAGGCCGAGGCAGGGGGAATAGCGAAAGATGGGGCCAAGCTAGTTACTGCAGTCTCCTGTGTCCCAGTGCCTAAGTTCACAGTCATCATAGGGGGTTCCCACGGGGCTGGGAATTACGGCATGTGTGGTAGGGCGTACGACCCCAGGTTCCTTTTCATGTGGCCAAATGCCAGGATCTCAGTAATGGGGGGAGAGCAAGCAGCTAGCGTACTGTCCACTGTTGGTAATGCAGACCCAGAAGAAATCAGGGCCAAATATGAGAGTGAAAGCAATCCGTACTACTCAACTGCCAGACTTTGGGACGATGGTGTGATCGACCCAAGAGACACCAGGGACATTTTGGGACTGTGCATTTCTGCTAGTCTCAATGCACCAATGCCAGAACAGGGATACGGCGTATTCAGGATGTGATTAGAAATGGAAATGAATGATGCATTGCCGAATACCGATCTATGTAAACTGAGAGTAGAAGGCTGCGTTGCAAACGTTACACTGACTAGGAGCGACGTCTACAACGCCCTGAACGTACAACTGATTTCCGAGTTGGTAGACATCATTGAATGGACAGCCGCGAGGTCCGTTGGCACGACTTCATCCCTGAATGACTCATCAGGTATTCCATACCTCAGGGCAGTCGTCATCAGAAGCGAGGGGAAGCACTTCTGCGCAGGCGCGGACATCAACATGATGAGGGATGCAGGGGCATCAAGCCCAGAGGAAAACAGAAGGGACTCCGAGCGTCTGGATAGATTGTTCTTCTCACTATGGTCGCACCCATGCTTCACAATTGGGTGCGTACAGGGAGTGGCCCTGGGAGGGGGTGCTGGGTTAGTGGCATGCTTGGATCACGTCATAGCCGAACCAAGTACCAGAATCGCCCTTTCAGAAGGCAAGCTGGGGATTCTTCCAGCAGTGATAGGGCCGTATGTGTACAGAAAGATAGGAAGTGCACAATTCCGAAGGCTCTCAATGCTCGCCAGCAGGGTCGGCTCCGATGAAGCTCTCAGGATTGGATGGGTGAATGAGATAGCGGACTCTCCGGAATCTTTCGGAGATTCCGTTTCCTCGGTAATCTCGGATCTGTTGAGTACCGGTCCAATGGCTGTTACAGAATCGAAGAGACTGACCCTTGAGTTTGACCGTTGGACTTCTTCAGATGAGGAACTAAGGGTATGGACCATGGACAAGACAAGTGAGATGAGAGGCTCCAGAGAGGGCCAAGAGGGACTCTCCGCTTTCCTGGAGAGACGACTACCAGATTGGTCACCGAGTGACGATAATTGAGGTCTGCAGATGTCCCCGGAATGGATGCAGGGAGCTCCCAAGGAGTATGATTCTGTATTGGTGGCCAATAGGGGTGAGATAGCAGTAAGAGTCCTACGGGCAGTCAAGGAATCCGGACTCAGGGCCGTCGCTGTTTATTCGGAAGCCGACTCTGAGTCCCTGCACGTGGAAATAGCGGACGAGGCAGTCCTCCTCCCGGGCGAGTCACTCTCTGAAAATTACCTCAATGCGGAAGCCATTATCGAGGCTGCAAAGTCCACTGGGGCCAATGCCATACACCCGGGCTACGGCTTCTTGTCAGAGAGGGCGGACTTCGCTAGGGAAGTTTCAGAGAACGGAATAATTTGGATAGGGCCAGATGCTGAGTCAATTGAGGTAATGGGGGATAAGATATCAGCTAGATCGAGAATGATTTCCTCCGGTGTACCTGTGATTCCGGGTGACGAGGTCTCCATCCCAGAGGATGGGGCCCATCTCGGGCCACTAGCTGTGGCAGCAGCCAAAGTCGGCTACCCACTCTTGCTGAAGGCGAGTGCCGGGGGAGGTGGCAAGGGCATGAGGGTCGTTCGAGAGCCGAAGATGCTCAGAACTGAGTACGAGGCCGCTGCAAGGGAAGCAGCAGCAGCCTTCGGCGACGGCACTGTTTACGTGGAAAGGCTACTTACTGGAGCCAGACATGTAGAAATCCAGGTTTTAGCTGACTCCACTGGTAATTGCATACACCTGAACGAGAGGGACTGCTCCTTGCAGAGAAGGCACCAGAAAGTAATCGAGGAGGCACCTTCTCCAGCCGTGAGCAACTCTGTCAGGGAGTCTATGGGAGAGGCTGCAGTGATGGCAGCAAAGGCAGTCAACTACGTCGGTGCAGGAACTGTTGAGTTCCTTCTTTCCAGTAATGGAGACTTCTATTTCCTAGAGATGAATACTAGGCTGCAGGTTGAACACCCTGTCACTGAGATGATAACGGGAATAGATCTGGTGCAGAAGCAGTTGGAGATTGCAGCTGGGCTGGAGATGGGTATTTCCCAAAGCGAAGTGCCGCTTTCCGGTCACGCAATCGAGGCTAGGATTTACGCCGAAGATGCAACTAGGGGATTCCTTCCTGCAATTGGCAAACTGTCCACATGGATTACGCCATCAGGTCCCGGAATCAGGGTCGATTCAGGGGTCAGGCAAGGGGACGAGGTCACCGTCAACTTCGATCCAATGCTGGCCAAGCTAGTCGTTCACGCACCCACGAGGAAGGCCGCCCTAAGGAGGATGGACGCAGCCCTCTCGAACTTCGTAGTTCTCGGCGTCGTTACGAACATAGGATTTCTGAGGAATGCGTTGTCGCACTCCGCTTTCATATCGGGCAATGTCACTACTGACTTGCTCGACTCGTCCGATATCTCAGAATTCGGCGATCCAGAACCGCCAATAGAGGCACTTGTGTCAATAGCAGAGGCAGCTCTCAGGATGGGATTGGACAAGACACACGCGGGAGCCTCTGCCAGCCCAGTCGACGAGCACACCGGACATTCGGGAGATCCGTTCAGGACTCTTTCCAGGAGCTACCCCTAGGTGATAATCATGGAATGGGGAATAGGAGAATCTTCGGAGCGCTACTCTGCGGTGATGTCGAACGAGGGCGAAGCCATGTCACTAGCTACTTTCATGAAGGATGGAGAGAAGCTGGAGAGCTCGTCACTCCTTGTATCCTCTGATGACTTCCCAGGAAGGTTAGTAGTCGAAATTGACGGGACCCCGATGTTCGCTCACGTAGCAAGGGTCGGTGATGATTGGTGGGTTCACCTCGACGGCAGGATTCATGTGATCAGGGGACATGAGCCAGGTGGCTCTCAGGATCAGGCCACAAATGGAGGGCTGTCCGCCCCAATGCCCGGAACCATACTCGAAGTGTTGGTCAAACAGGGTCAGAGGGTTCGTGAGGGACAGACCCTACTGGTGATGGAGGCGATGAAGATGGAGCACAAGATACTCGCCCCCAGTGGAGGAGAGGTATCCACGGTCCACTACAATGAGGGCGACAGAGTCGATATGGGCTCAGTATTGATAGAAATGACCGACTAATACGGGCCCGGGTTAATATCTCCCCTCATCATCGGGCAATCATGGACGAGGCTAGCATGATTATTGCAGCATTCATGGGTGTCAGCCTAGCTGCAGCCTCAGGTTTCAGGGTCTTCCTGCCCCCATTCATCCTATCGTTAGCAGTTAGGGCCGACTTCATCGACATCGATCTGGTGGGCTCCCAATTTGAGTTCTTCACCTCCACTCCCTCCATCATAATACTTGGAATAGCCACAATTGCTGAATTCGCAGCATACTACGCCCCTTTGATAGACAGCCTTCTGGATACCATAGCGACTCCAGCAGCAGTAATTGCTGGAATAGGTGTTACTGCAGTTTCACTGGAGGGGAGCGAGCCAATCATACAGTGGGCAATTGCCATAATCGCTGGTGGCGGAATGTCTGCGACCATCCAGACAGCCACAGTCGCCACCCGGGGGATCAGCTCCACATTCACATTGGGCGTGGCCAACCCAGTTGTGGCCACGGGAGAGAACATAGCCAGCGTCGCACTCACGATTATTGCTATTCTAGCCCCAATTCTCGCAATAGTGTTCGCAGTACTCCTCGCGCTACTCCTGATTAGGCGAAGAATCACAAAGAGCAGCCAATCCATGGAAACCGATTAGAAACCCCCACCTCGCCAGAGTTCCATGGCGCGTGGAGTCAAGGCCCAACCGCCAATCGAGAAAGAGAACCTCAAGGTAGGCCCTACCAAGAAAGTCGCTGCCGGACTGGTGGGAGTTCAGAAGTCATTCGACATAGGACTTAGCGAGGCCGGAATCGCTCGCACGATCAAGACGATGAGGACAGTAAACAGATTTGACGGATTCGATTGTCCAGGCTGTGCATGGCCAGATCCAGATGACCATAGAAGTGGATTCGAGTTCTGTGAAAACGGGGCCAAGGCGTTTGCAACTGAGGCAACGAAGAAGAGAGCAACCCCGGAGATGATTGGGAGCATGACCGTGAAGCAACTCTCTGAGATGAGCGATATGGAATTGGACAAGATGGGCAGGATAACCAATCCGATGATCCTTAGGGAAGAATCAGAGAGGTACGAGGAAATTGGATGGGAAGAAGCATTCTCGACCATTTCTCAAGCAACTAGTGCACTGTCATCGCCCAAAGAAGCAGTTCTCTATACCAGTGGTAGAACATCCAACGAAGCGGCCTTTCTTTGGGGCACGCTAGCTCGTCAGATTGGTACCAACAACCTGCCCGACTGCAGCAATATGTGCCACGAGTCCAGTGGATACGCCCTAGGTAAGTCGATAGGGATAGGAAAGGGCACCGTCAAACTGTCATGCTTCGACAAGGCAGACCTAATCTTGGTGATCGGACAGAATCCAGGTACCAACCACCCCCGGATGCTCACAGCATTGTCGAATTGCAAGAAGAACGGAGGCTCAATAATCAGCATCAATCCACTAGAGGAGACTGCCATGCGCCGTTTCAAGCACCCTCAGAATCCCCTGCACATGCTTGGTTCGGGAACTCAGATTGCCGATGAACACATACCTGTCAGAATAGGGGGGGATGCAGCACTCTTGCAGGGATTCGCCAAGGTGATGATTGATGAAGATAGTTTTGACCATGCATTCATTGATGAGCACACCATCGACTTCGATGAATGGAAGAAACACATTCAGTCATCTGATTGGGACGAAATTGTTCTCCAGTCAGGAATTAGCAAGACGAGGATCGAAGAGATTGGCAAGGTTATTTCCAAGTCCAGGAGGATGATAGTGTGCTGGGCGATGGGACTAACTCAACATGAGAACAGCGTTGGAGTCATCCAAGAGATTGCTAACCTTCTCCTTGCCGGAGGGCACTTCGGTAAACCCGGTGCAGGAGCCTGTCCGGTAAGGGGTCACTCAAACGTACAAGGGGACCGCACTGTGGGAATCAATCACCATCCGAGTGAGGAATTCCTGTCTGCCTGTGAGGATGCCACTGGAATAGATATGCCCAGGGAGAGGGGATATGATGCTGTAGATTTCGTCCATGCCGCATTGGATGATAATGTAAGGCTGTATATGGCAATGGGAGGGAACTTCGTATCAGCTATGTCTGATACAGAAAGAGTTGCAGAGGCTATCAGTAATATTGACCTCACCGTCCAAATTTCTACCAAAATGAACAGGTCCCACCTGGTCACTGGAAAGTCGGCACTGATACTCCCTTGCTTAGGAAGAACCGAAAAAGATCCGGCGGGCTTTGTCACTGTTGAGAACTCAATGGGGGTCGTCCATCCTAGTACGGGATCCTTAGAACCTGCTTCTCAGAGTCTATTGTCGGAGCCAGAAATAGTTTGTAGGATAGGGAAATCGTGTTTTCCAAAGGGTCCATTCAATTGGCAGTCATTCACGAATTACGATGAAACCAGAGATTTGATTTCAAGATGCATCCCTGGTTTCGAAGACTACAACTCAAGAGTCAGGGAGAAAGGCGGTTTTTACCTCCCAAATGGCCCAAGGGACGGACCAGTGTGGAAGACCCCTTCTGGAAAGGCTCACTTCTTCTGCAACAATTTACCAGAACGTCGATTACGTGAAGGGAGTTTTGTTATGATGACAGTAAGAAGCCATGATCAGTATAACACTACTATCTATGGGATGGATGACAGATATAGGGGAATATACAACTCACGCAGGATAGTGATGATGAATCCCGTCGATATGGAGGAACTCAGGGTCGTCAAGGGACAGGAGGTCGACATCACCAGTCACTGGGGGGACAGGGATATACACTCAGAAAGATGGAAAGTAGTTCCTTATGAAATTCCCAAGGGGAACCTCTGCTCATACTTCCCGGAGGCGAACGTCCTAGTCCCACTAGAGAGTACCGCTGAGGGAAGCAATACACCCACCTCAAAGTGGATAGAAGTGACTTTATCGACTAGGAAGGCAAGGTTCTGGAAATCTTCTTCTTCAAACCTTAACTGATGCTCCTTAAGCACCAAGTGGTTGGAGGACTTTTTGCCCTCCCATGTATGGCCTTAGCGCATCCGGGACCGATACTCTGCCGTCCTCGAGCTGGTTCTGCTCCAGTATTGCCACCAGCGCCCTGCTGGTCGCAATGGCCGTTGAGTTGAGCGTGTGGACGGCTTCGTTGCCCTCCTTTGTCCGGTATCTCATCCTGAGCCTGTTTGCTTGGTAGTCCGTGCAGTTAGAGCAGGAGACCACTTCCTTGTATGCATCGGCACCCGGTAGCCAAGCCTCTAGATCGTACTTTTTCGCCGCTACTGTCCCCATGTCTCCCGTGCAGATGTTGACGACCCTGTAATGGAGCCCCAGGCTGTCCCACAGGCTGACCGCGTTATCCAGCAGCTCCTCGTGATGCGACCATGAGTCATCTGGGTGGCAAATGACAATCTGCTCCACCTTTGTGAATTGGTGGACCCTCCAGATGCCCCTGTCCGAGAGCCCATGCGCACCGACCTCCCTCCTGAAGCACTGGGAGACTCCGACCATCTTTATCGGCAACTCTGACGGCTCGATTAT
>PBSO01000011.1 GCA_002726275.1 Methanobacteriota archaeon
AAGGAAGAGGGGCAAAGAATCCGCTACAGGAGGGCCCTACTCTCCCAAGACCTGGGGAAAATGCTTCTATCTGCTAGATTCCTGATGGGCTATTCACTGCCAATAGACCTCTCCTCAATCAGCGTCCCCTGTGCCATAATGACTGCATCTTCGGACAAGCTGCATGGAATGGAGAAGGTGCTTAGCATCGTAGAGAGGATACCGGGGGCCCTGATGATAGAGGTCCCATCCAACCAATATGCCCATGAGGCGGATGTTCTGAAGGAGATTAGGCAATTTCAGTCGTCTGTTTGAGTCCCACGTACCACAATTAGCGATTCCCTGATGAAGGGCACTGTTGACGGCGGGACGAGAGCATGCGTGAGCAGTCGTCGTCGTTTGAGGTCGCGCGGGTCGTGCGTGAGCTTTCGAAAATGGTTGGTGCGAGAGTCAGGAAGGCGTATCAGCCCCACTATGAGCAGGTGGTCCTGAGGCTGAACAGGAAGGGCGACTCCAACAAGGACCTGGTCATTGTCCGAGGTAAGAGAGTATACACTTCCACTAGAGACAGGCCCATGCCCCCAAATCCCTCCCAGTTCGCCATGGTTCTCCGCAAGCATCTTGGAAATTCTAGGCTGATAGGCGTTGAGCAACACGGTTTCGACCGTGTGATGATACTCGATTTCGAACATGGCGGAGGGAAGGTGAGGCTAGTGATAGAGCTCTTCAGGGACGGTAACATAGTCCTCATTGACGGAGAGGGAGTCATAATACAGCCCCTCACTCATGCCAAATATGCCAGCAGATCACTGAAGAAAGGAGTCGAATATGTCCCTCCTCCTGATGCCCTGGACCCTCGTGGAATGGAAATCGGGGAACTAGGGGCTATCCTGGATGATAGTGATAGTGACCTCATTAGGACAATTGCATCCAGGGCGAACCTCGGGAGGGTTTTCGGTTCGGCAGCATGCTCCTTGGCGGGAATCGATGAGGATTTTCCAGCCAATTCCCTGGATGAGGGACAAAGAGAGGCTTTGATGGGCGCCATTTCGAACATGCTATCCGAGCTTGAAGATGGTGCGGGTGCAATCCTCTGGCTGACCGATGCCGAGGCAGTTTCGAAGTGGAAATCGGAATCTGAGCTGGAGGCTTTCTCTAGTGCAGAAATCCTGTCACCCATTTCTCTGTCCCATCTGGATGGCTCGTTCTCCGTCAAAGTGGAGTCGGTGTCGGCTGCTCTAGACGGAGTTTTCGGGACTCACGACTCTGCGGCATTCATCCGTCGTGAGGAGGAGCGTCTAATTGAGTCCGGCTCTGATGAGCAGCAAATCCTAGGAAAGCTGGATAGGAGGGCGGAGCAGCAACGGCAGGCCATCGGAAGATTCCACCAGAAGGCTGCGGTCTCGCAGGAGCTTGGTAAGGCGATTCAGGAGAGCTGGGAGCACGTGAACTCGATTCTGGAGCAATTCAATTCGGCCATAGAAGACTCGAACTGGCAGTCCGTGGCTGAGAAGTCACTGGAAATACCATGGATAGGGGGCGTTGACCCGAGGAAGAGGACGGTCGTGGCTTATCTTCCGGATGAGGAAGGAGAGCCTGGTACCAGCATCACTCTGGAAGTCGACAAGACGGTCCATCAGAACGCTCAGAGGTATTTCGAGAATGGCAGGACCCAGAAGGAGAAGGCTAAGGGAGCGCAGGTGGCACTAGACAAGACAGAAGCGTCACGAGAGCGAGAGGGGCGTAAGGCTGCCAAGGAGGCGGCCGCAGGCAGGTTGCGTGCCGTCAGACGAAGCAGGAGATTCTGGTTCGAGAAGCACAGGTGGGCGATTCTCTCCGATGGCCATTTCCTGATTGGCGGGAGGGATGCAAAGGGGAACGACTCAGTCGTGAAGAAGCATCTAGGGTCCAAGGACCTCTACTTCCATGCGGACCTGCATGGTGCACCATCCTGCACACTGAAGCTGAAAGATGGCCTAGTTCCCAACCAGAACCCAGCTGAAAGCATCCCCGAGGGAGTGGCTTCCCTCCAGATTTCCCAGAGCCTTGCAGATGGCGTCGATGATGCCAGGGAGCTTCCCGAATCCATCCATGGCGAGGCTGCTAGGATTTCCGTATGCTGGTCCAGAGCATGGGGGAGTGGCGGCGCGGCAGCGACTGCTTTCCACGTGAGGCCCAGTCAGGTTTCCAAGACAACGGAGAGCGGTGAGTCTCTGGGAAGGGGTTCGTTCGTAGTCAGGGGACAGAGGAATTGGCACAGGGATCTGAAGCTTGAGTTGGCGATTGGCATGGGTGTTGTGAATGGCATACCTCTGCCTGTTGTCGGAACTACTGAGACAATTTCCGGTATGTTCGGGAGATGGGCCAGGATCACCCCTGGAAGAAGAAAGAAGGAAGATGTAGCGAATTCAATTTCGAAGGCGACTGGACTTACTCAGGACGATGTTCTTTCCTGCCTCCCCCCTGGAAACTGCTCTATCGAGGACCATGGGCTGATTCAGTCTTGATCACGTGCGCGCCACTCTGGCGCGGTTATGGCGTAAAGCGCCCCATCCACAAAGTGGTCGTAGTGCCATTCCCTGTCCTTCATGATTCCCTCAAGACGCATCCCGAGACGCTCTGCGATGGCGCGGCTGGGGAAGTTCTCAGTCGCCGCCTCGAGAACGAATCGGTGCATTCCCATGTCGTCAAAGCAGTGCTCCATCAGGCGTATGCAGCAACGAGTGGCAATCCCATGTCCCGTGTACCCAGTGGACAACCAGTAGCCTACACCACAGCTCCGGTTCCCTCGGTCGATCCAATTCAGGCTTATCGCTCCTATCAGTTCGCTGTCCAGTCTGATAGCATATAGAGCACCTTCGCCCCTTCCGTACTGCTCACGAGTAGTCGTGATGAATGATTCTTCGTCCTCGACGCTATTTGTGTCGTCCAACCAAGGTAACCACTCCCTGAGGTGCCGTCTATTGGCATCGACTACAGCGAACAACTCCTCTGCGTCTGCCAACTCAATCTGACGCAGTTCCAAGCCGTCCTCAACCAGAAGGGAGTCGGCGGGACGGCTAGAGGGAGACATGGTTTTTCGCAGGTGTAGCACCTATTGAGTGATTCGCAAGTTGCGACAATGCTTCAAGCGAGGACTCCCGGGGGCGACTCATGAGCGGTGGCGGACATGGNGACTGGACCTANTCCGAGTACCTCAATCTACACGAGTTACTAGACCTCCAAGGGGAAGAGAGGTCCATCAGTGCAGATGAGATGCATTTCATTATTGTTCATCAGACCTTCGAGCTATGGTTCAAGCAAGTAATCAGGGAGCTCTCTGAGGTCAGAGACATACTGGGGCAAGTTCCAGTTCCTGAAGACGAGATTCCACGAGCGGTCGAGCATCTTGGTAGGACCACGGAGATTTTTCGACTTATGGCCAATCAATGGACCGTACTGGAGACTCTGACTCCCCAGGGTTTCCTGGCTTTCAGGGACGGACTTGGCAGCGCTTCGGGGTTCGAGTCTTTCCAAATGAGGGAGTTCGAGATCCTTCTGGGACTGGAAGACTCGGATAGGATTGGCGGGGTCAATGCCTTGGAGGCATTCCGGAAAATGGCATCTAGGGGCGAGCAGCACGAGAAAGTACTCGCCAGGCTAGAGGAAGTGTCTTCGAAATCTAGCCTTGCAGAATCCCTGATGCTTTGGGTGGAAAGNACCCCNATCATGGGATCNGTTTTCGNNTCNGANAATGACGATGAGTCGGTCCTCCANTATGTGGATGCGCACCTGAGTGCGCACAAGGGAATATGCGACTCTGCCTCTGGTTCCTCNGAGATGATGGCTGCTAGGATGAAGGCGTCCCATGAATCTGCAATTTCATTCCTGAAGCCGGATGGAATGCCGGATAGAAAAAGAGCGGGGCTGTTGTTCATCGAGTCTTACAGGGAGCTGCCCCTTCTCGCTTGGCCGCGTAAGCTGATCGATGCAGTGGTCGAGCTCGAGGAGTCGATGGTGAAGTGGCGTCACTCGCATGCTAGAATGGTAGAACGAATAATGGGCAGGAGAATTGGGACAGGGGGAACCAGTGGAGTCGATTATCTGGATGCTACGTCTGAGTATCGAATTTTCAAGGACCTTTGGGCCGTTAGAACCATCCTGGTCAAGCCACAGAAGCGTCCGGAACTAGTGAATTCGGAATTCTACGGTTACAACTCTGCAAAAGAGTGATTTTTCGGTTTATTCTATCGGACCCTTGAAGTCTCCTTGTCCTCTCGAACGCCGTATGCCGGAAGCGGTGATTTGCGGATATGCACGCACTCCCTTCGGCAAGTTCAGGGGAGGTCTCTCAGAATACTCCGCTCCAGAACTAGGAACTATGGCGGTTTNTGAGCTCTTGAGTCGGGCCGGGATAGATCCNGCAAGTGGCGATATCGATCAGGTATACATGGGGCAGGTGCTCCAGGCTGGTTCTGGGCAAGCCCCTGCAAGACAGGTCGCTCTAGGGGTAGGGATGCCTCACTCGACCCCCTGCACCACAATAAACAAGGTATGCGGCTCTAGTCTAAAATCCGTGATGATTGCAGCTTCCGAAATTAGATCCGGGATGGCATCACTGGTAGTGGCCGGAGGAATGGAGTCAATGACGAATGCTCCCCGATTTGTCAGGAGCGCGAAGAGAGGCGAGGATGTCCCTTACAAGTCACTTCTTTCCATATTGTCACACGATGGTCTTGAGGACGCTTACACCGGCGAGAAAATGGGCAACACCGGCGAGACCTGTGCTCGCGAGTTTGGGATTTCCAGGGAACAGTCTGACTCTTATTCAGTTAGGTCCCATCGCCTCAGCAATACTGGCTGGGAAGAGGGTTGGCTAGCTTCAGAGTGCTTCCCAGTGGGGGGGTTGGACACAGACGAGGGGATCAGGGCCGATACGGACATGGAAGGACTCTCATCATTGGTTCCGGTCTTCGATGACTCTGGGCAGGTGACCGCTGGCAATGCAAGTCAGGTATCGGATGGCGCCTCTGCGGTTCTAGTCGCATCGGAGGACAGGGCGCGTGAAATTGGTTTGCCCATACTAGCTAGGATAGTTGACTACACGACATCCGGAGTTTCTCCCGAGAGAGTCATGGCAGCCCCGATTCCTGCTGTGGAAGATCTTCTAGAGAGGAACGGGATCGATTCCTCGAACATAGATTTGTTCGAGCACAATGAGGCCTTCGCATCTGCTTCATGTGCGATTATGGACCATTTTGGTGTTCCTGATGACTGCTTCAACATCCACGGGGGCGCGATTTCGATTGGGCACCCCCTAGGGGCGACCGGTACGAGATGTCTGATGACCCTCGTGAACGGCCTCATCCGTACCGAGGGGAGATTGGGGGTTGTCACGATTTGCCTCGGCGGGGGAAATGCAGTGGCGATGCTTGTTGAGCGCCTTTGAGGAAAATCCACGCCCCTAAAGGGGCGATGAGCAGTAAGAGCCCTTATGTGGGGGGCTCCGGTCGGGCGCCCGATGGTCAAGCCTGCAAGACACCACACACGCTTCGAAAAGGCGCGAATTATTGGCGCTAGGGCGCTTCAGATAAGCATGGGAGCACCCCTATACGTCACCGAGGACGAGTTGAGGGAGAAGTTCAGTGAGGAACTCATCCAGCTCTATGGAGTTGATGAGGCCAAGGAGAGAGTGGTTCTTGATCCAATGAAGATAGCCACTCTTGAGTATGAGGAAGACAAGATTCCCATAGATGTCGACCCCCATCAAGAGGAAGAGTGAGCTCCGGAAGGGGTGGTTATCTTGCTCGGCCCAATTAGGCGGAGTGTGGAAAAACTCTCAGATGTGGTCAATCCCAAGAAGACCACAGTTGCGCTAGTCATCCTGACTGTTATCGTGATAGGGATTGGCGGAACAATCAGGATCTACGATGCGGGTGAGTCGTGTCCGGATTGGCCTACTTGCTTTGGGACATTCGGATTTGACATTTCTGAGGATGAGCAGGGAGAGTGGTGGGCTGCGAATCCAGAAGAGGCCGACTCCAGGGGTTCTGGACACAGATACACTTCTTTCCAGATTTTCACAGAGTGGATTCACAGGCTTCTAGCAGGGGCAATACTGGGCCCATTGGTTATTTTGAACTGGATTGTAATAAAATCGGACGATGAGAGGTCATCTAGATCGAAAAGGGCCGCGGTGGCTTCTCTGATTCTTATCCTATGGCAAGGTGCTGTTGGATGGCTGACTGTTGAGCTTGATAACGAGCATTGGAGTGTTGCACTCCATCTCGGTTCTGCTTTGGCCTTCATGCTGTGTCTCATCTGGCTATGGATGGAGCTATGCAAGGACGATGATGAATTGCCCAATTGGCTAACCTTCGACCCATTGTTAGCAAAGAAATGGGGGCCGATATTGGGCTGGATGAGCCTTGGGACGCTGGTCACACTATTTTCTGGAGCCTTTGTTTCCACAACACCGGGTGCAAACTATGGGTGTGGGATTGGAGGATTCGCTGAATCTTGGCCACTTTGCAACGGGGTGTTTTTTCCTACAATAGAGGATTGGGAGATTCAATCTCAGATAATCCATAGGTGGTTGGTTGGTGCGATTGGGGCATTCCTAGTCTCCACATCCTACATGATTCGGAAAGACTGTTCTCATGGACAAGGCGGAACTGTGCTGAAGACCTGGATATTCGCCGCCACCCTGATTTACATCGCGAATGTTGCTCTTGGGGGGCTCTACATTCTTTCTTGGGAATCGGATGGATTCTTCGAGTTCCTCTCGTTGGCTCACCTAATGGTGGCCGCTGCGGCTTTCTCGACCTTAGCTACAGCTTGGCTGGGCCTGACCGTTATCGCAATGAGGGATAGCAGCCACTAAATATCCACATGACAAGGAGGGTTGAGATGAGTGGTGCTATTGGGTCATACTTCTCCCTGACTAAGCCGCGTGTTGTCGTCCTTCTCCAGATCACTGCGCTATGCGCCACACTGTCTCATGACTTCCTTAGTGAGGGTGGGTTGGGCATTGCTACTATCGAGACCATGGCAGTAGTATTGGTAGGAGGGTACCTGACCGCAGGAGGGGCCAATGCGATCAATATGTGGTATGACAGGGACATCGATCCCATGATGAGGAGGACTGCCGATAGGCCCATTCCGTTGGGCGAGGTATCGCCAAATTCAGCATTGCTATTCGGTGTTCTTTTGTCGATAGCCGGAACTCTATGGCTGATTGTTCTAGCGAACGAAGTTGCTGCCTTCTGGGCGGCCTTCAGTGTGCTGTTCTATGTCTTCATCTACAGCATTTGGCTGAAGAGGTCTACGCCCCAGAATATTGTGATTGGCGGAATAGCCGGATCGACTCCCCCACTAGTTGGTTGGGCCTCTGCAGAGAGTGATCTCCAACTATCTACGGAATCCGCTACATTGTTCATTGATTCAATTACAGAAATTGGGGGTTTGATGCCGTGGTTCATGTTCACGTTGATCTTCCTCTGGACTCCTCCTCACTTCTGGGCACTTGCACTCTACCGCTCAAAGGAATATGGCGAAGTTGGCATTCCAATGATGCCGAATGTGAAGGGTTCTGAAAGGACTCTGCTTGAAATGAAAATCTACGCAATATTGCTAATTGCATTGTCCGCAGTAGCGCCGATGGCCTATGGTGGCCTGAATCAGGGAGACATGCTCTTTCACGTTCTAGGGTGGAATGCAATTCTTCTGAGTTCATGGTACGCTACCACAGTTTGGAGGATTGACCTAGATGAGTTGCCTGATGAGGACGGCAGAATGGCTACAGCATCACGCTCATTCATTGATTCAATGGTTTACCTGGCATTGGTATTCGTGATGATTGTGACTTCAAGCATTGGACTAAGTGGGGCAATTATTGGAGCCATCATTACCATGTCTTGGGTGATTAGAATTGAGTTGGCTAAACGATCTTCGGCGAGTCAAACATAGAAGTGAGTGGCCCGATGCCTTCAAGCACTGAGCGGGATGTTGACAACCGTAGAGGACTGGGGCGAGGCCATGGATGAGAAGGAGCTAATCTACGATTGGAACGCCATCGACTATGAAATCGAGAGAGATCCTTCCAATCATCCACATGAGCTTTGGTTTGACGATGAGACTCTTCGTGATGGCCTCCAGAGCCCCAGCGCGAGCAATCCCACCATTGAGCAGAAGCTAGAGCTGATTGACTTCATGGAGAAACTCGGGGTTCAGAAGGTCGATCTTGGACTCCCAGGAGCAGGTCCCTTCCACGTTGGACACATAGACGCAATGCTAAGCCATATGGGGGAGAGTGATTATTCTCTAAGGCCAGGTTGCGCAGTTAGGACCGTGGTCTCTGATATTGAGCCACTTGTCGATCTTCAAGCAAAGCATGAGCGTCAGATACAGGCTAGTGCCTTCCTTGGAACTAGTCCCATCCGGCAATACACAGAGGGATGGACGATGGAGAAAATTATGTCCACTGCAGAATCTGCGGTGACCTTCGCGGTTGACAATGACATCCCCGTGATGTTCGTCACCGAAGATACCACCAGAAGCAAGCCCGAAGAAATCAAGGAGGTTTATTCCAGGGCCATTGAGCTTGGGGCTGACAGGATTTGCGTTTGCGATACATGTGGCCACGTGACGCCCAATGGGGTGAGGAAGCTCCTACGATTCATACAAGACGAGGTCATTCCAGACTCTGGTGCGAAGCGTCGTGAGATAGAAGTCAATTGGCATGGGCACCAGGATCGTGGGCTCGGTGTCGCCAATAATCTAGCTGCCTATGAGGCTGGGGCTGATGTTATTCACGGTACAGCCCTAGGCGTTGGAGAGAGGGCTGGAAACGCACCATTGGATCAGACTCTGGTAAATCTGAGTCTTATGGGTGTTATTGAGAATGACCTGACCTCATTGAATGAGTACATGGGGAAGGCTAACGAGTACATTGGGGTCGCCTTGCCCAGAAATTATCCAGTTTTCGGAGCTGACGCATTCGAAACGGGCACGGGTGTGCACGCGAGTGCCGTAGTTAAGGCCATGACGAAGGGTGATCATTGGCTGGCCGACAGGGTCTACTCGGGAGTTCCAGCAGGGGACTTTGGCCTCAAGCAGATAATTAGAATCGGTCACATGAGTGGCAGATCAAATATCACATGGTGGTTGAGTCAAAATGGGTACGAGGCTTCTGAAGACCTAGTTGAGCACATGTTTGAGGTAGCGAAATCTCAGAGAAGACTGATGACTGACGAAGAAGTACACGCAGAGATTGAGGGTTTTCAGTCGTAGAAATTGTGACTCAAGAGGCTAACTTCTACCACTAACGGCTATATGTCGTACTTACGCGAGAATGGCTATGCGAAACGCGTTTGCGATGGCGGTCATGCTCCTATTTTCCTCAATTGCAGGGGCCTCATCGGGTGACCCTGTCGATGAGAGAGATGATGATATCGTTCATGAACCAATAGTCCCGACATACTCAATCGCAGTTCAATTATCACTAAAGAGGGCTGAAGACCTCAATTCCTATTCCGAGGAGCAACTTGACTCTACTAACGATTGGCTTGTCATTACTGGAATGGAAATGGGGAGTCATCTGAGTTCCAAGGCGGGACCAGACAACACACAGAGGGCCCCGATTCTGGAGGGTGCCTACATTTGGGAGTTCATTGACCCCACTAGATCGGTGGATAGTCTTCGTGAGTCTTTAGTTTCTGGTGAAATTGAGTCATTCTCCCCCCTTGTTGTGAAGCAGCAATATCCTCGTTTCGTCCCCGATGACCCCGAGTTCCCTGCCCAATGGCACCTGAGTAACACTGGACAAACCAATGGAGTCTCTGGAGAGGATTCCAACATTACCGGGGCATGGGACAATTACAACGGCTCGGGCGTGGTAATTAGCGTCGTTGACGATGGCTTGGACAAGGACCATCCCGACATATCCCCTCGCTATTCGTCCCTGCTCTCCTATGACTGGTGCAACGACGATACTGATCCCACTCCCTCATCATTCAACGGACATGGAACATCAGCAGGTGGTGTTGCTGCTGCAGCGGGAGATAACAATCTGTACGTCACCGGTGCTGCCTACGGAGCTACAATAGCTGGATCTACACTGATAGCCTGTTGGGCTGGGGACCAAACAGAATCAGAGGCCCTCAGCTACGAGAACGATGATATTGACATTTACACGAACTCATGGGGCCCAAGTGACGATGGGCAGACTCTGGATGGCCCGGGGCCCCTCACTACTGCTGCATTCGAGGAAGATGCTTATGGGGGCAGGGAGGAGCTCGGGAACATTCTGACCTGGGCTGCGGGAAACGGGCTTGGTTCCAATGACAATGCCAACTATGATGGGTATGCGAACAGCAGATACACGATTGCAGTGACGGCAATAGATCACGATGGCGATCAGTCTTACTATGCGGAACCAGGCGCTAATATCCTGATAGCGGCACATTCGAATGGGGATGGGGAAGGCATCACTACAACTGACATTACTGGCTCGGGCGGGTACAACAATTCCGGCAATGTCACTCACGATTTCGGTGGCACATCCAGTGCGACTCCGCTTGCGGCTGGAGTAATCGCATTAGTTCTAGAGGCGAACGAAAACCTGACCTGGAGAGATGTTCAGCACATTCTCGTTAACAGCGCACGCAAGAACGATGCCAGCGATTCATCATGGGAAACGAATGGTGCTGGTCATGAGGTCTCTCACAAGTATGGTTTTGGCGCGATAGACGCGGGTGCCGCGGTAAACCTCGCAGAGGTTTGGTCTCTTGTTGATGAGGAGGTCAACCTCACATTCAATCCCGCAATTTCCCCGACTGCGATTCCAGATTCCAACTCAACTTGGACTGAGTTTGACCTTGACGTGCAATCTGACATTCAGATTGAGAGCGTAGATGTCATAGTCAACATCTCTCACAACTCAAGAGGTGACCTCGATATTGTACTAGTCTCTCCTACCGGGAAGGAGTCTTGGCTAGCAGAGAGCCGTAATGACAATGGAAATAATTACTACAATTGGATTTTCAACACGGTGCACCATTGGGATGAATCGTCCATCGGAGAATGGACCCTCAAGATACGGGACACGGACTCAGGCACTTCCGGGACCTTGGATTCATGGGGCATGATTATCCATGGGATGGATGCAGATCTGGACCATGATGATGATGGTCTTGAAGACCTAAACGAGACAGGCGTATGGGGCACTGACCCATATGACGCAGATACGGATGATGATGGCCTCGATGACTTCCAGGAGGTCATGATCTTTGGAACTAACCCTCTTTCAGTAGACAGTGATCTTGACGGCCTGAATGACTATTCCGAGGCCATTGTGCTAGGAACCGACCCACTTGACAGTGACTCTGACGATGACGGCCTGTCGGATGGTGCCGAGGTAAACTTCTGGTCGAGCGATCCTCTGGTTTACGATCCAGACGCCGACAGCGACCTATTCTACCACTTCAACGACTGTGACGACTCTGACCCCCTCGTAAACCCGGGAAGGCCAGAGATGCTGAACGGAATAGACGACGACTGTGATGAGATGACTGACGAGGGATTCAACTTCACAGATGCAGATGGCGATGGACTGGTTGATTGGTCCGAATTCCACGTTCACAACACGAACCATCTTGATGCCGACACAGATGATGATGGCCTCCGAGATGGGATAGAGGTCAATACTCATGGTTC
>PBSO01000012.1 GCA_002726275.1 Methanobacteriota archaeon
CGTCACATAGGATACACGCAGATTTTCTGCAATCCATCTTCTCGTCAGGGAACGATGCTCTGGCGGATATGTAATTTGACCCCTAGTTGCAGATCCTTGACCATGAAGGTGGTCGTACAATAATCTAGAAATTTTTCGGGTTAATGCGTGATTTGGTGCAGCACGCAAATCGTTTGAGAGTCGTTTTCTCAAGCCACCCTGGGCCCCTGTTTCCCCCACGTATAACAACCGCCCTGAATAAAAGAATGCATAAGCGCCATTCTTTTCGGGTATTGACTGCTCCCATCCTTTCGAAAAGTTGTAGTAATCATATATCCCGAATTCTCCGGCTTCTGCCGGCGAAGAAATTATGTCCCTCAGACGTGTTACCAACTCCCTTTTTGATCCTGAAGTTGGTAAATCTCTCTCTTCCAATAAATTCCTCAGTTCTGGGGCTGCCATAGTACTTTCTGGGTATTCTCTAGACCCAAAATCGCTGATTCTTTTCTCCCTCTTTGGTGACAATAATTTCCTTCGGAAAAACCAAAGATAAGCATCGACAAGAATCCCCATGAAATCTCCAAACCGATTTGGATAATCGTCTTTATGGAAATAAAGGGCTTTCAGTTGGCCGTTTTAGTCACTACCGATTACTCGAGTCTGGAGTCTATGCTCTTCAGAAGGTCCCTGATCTCGACTAGAACATCGTTTGACTCGACTGGGGAAGCGGCGGCTTGAGGAGAAGAGACCAACGAGTCCCTCTGCCTGAGGACGAGGTCACGGAACTGGTTCGCGTTCTTCACCCCGGTGAGTATGAATGGCGCGGCGCCTGCGGTCTCGAACTGCATCCTGACGACTCCGAAAGCGCTCAGAATCGGCCCCTCGTGAATGGAAACGTCCGTTAGCTTGTCCAGAGCGATGTTCTGCTGCTTCTTGAACATCCACCCCATGCGCATGTTGAGCGAGCGTTCTGTAAGGGCCCCGCTCATGTGCTCGTACTGCTTCTTGTGAACAAGCCACCCGAATGGGATCCAGATTGGCATCAGAATGATTCCAACCACTGACGCTAGAAGTCCTACGTTTGCCGCCATCCACCAGTAAATGATAATCTTCCTATCGAATTGGACGGCCATTATTTGGCCACTGTCGGCATAGCTGGTCTGGACCTGTGTGCCCTCTTGCATGGAATCGGGATGCAAGTGGCATAATTGAACTCAGTGGTTTCTCTTGAATACTGGAATCGGCTTCATCTTGTGCGAATTGGCGCTGTTGAGCTGGAGGTACCTCTCCATCACCTGGCTCTGCCTAACTGTTGGCTCTGCACCAGATGGGTTCTCCATCTCCTTCATGGCCCACTCAAGCTCCTCGTAAGAGGCCCCCAGCTGGTCCTCATCCGTCCTTCCGTCAGTCCAGAGGCCGTCTGTAGGTGCGGCGTCCTGAATCTCCTGAATGATCCCAAGGGCGTCGGCTAGTGAGTAAACCTCGGACTTGTACATATCCGCCAGGGGGGAGATATCCACCCCCCCATCGCCGTACTTGGTGAAGAATCCGACACCGAAGTCCTCCACCTTATTTCCGGTTCCAACGACTATTCCATCGAGCGTGGAAGCGAAATTGTACAGGGTGGCCATTCTCAGCCTGGCCCTAGAGTTTGCAAGTGAGAGATTGGTGAAGTTTGAATTCATGTCGAATTCGAAGGAGTCGTAAGTTTTCGAGAGATCGATTACGTGGCTATCGACATTTTCCCAATTTGAGGTTAGCCAGGATATGTGCTGATTGGAAAGATCGTACTGGGAGGGATCTTGGTGGATAGGCATGTTGAGGGCCATGGTCCTTAGTCCAGTCCTAGCACAGAGAGCCGATGTCACGGCCGAGTCTATTCCCCCGGAAACGCCGACGACAAGCGTGGAAATTCCATTGCTGCTGGCATAATCCAATATCCATTTGGAAATGTCATTACAGATATCGTTCCAATCCTGCATCCTAATCACCTCAATGACAAGCCACTCCGTACTTCTTGAGCCTCCAATAGTTGTATGGCCAAGGAGTCAGGAATCCCACGAGAAGCATGAATGGTATAGCAATGAAATCCAGGCCCAATTCCCCCTGTGTGAACAGCAGGTCTGTCACTTCCATTGCGATCTCCATCATCAGCATGGAAATGAAAGACATCCCCAATGCGGTAGACAGTGCATTTCTGAAGTCCATCTGTCCCCTCATCAGTATTCCCGTCTCAAGCATTACGCTTGTCGCCAGACCATTTACAAGAGGCAGTATTGCGTAGAAGTACCACAAATTTGAGTATAACTCCAACCCGCTTGTAATACCAGAGTAGCTGTAATATGCGAGTGTTCCGAACTCCCCTATTGAGCATCCTATTAGGCACCATTTCGTGTTGTTGGCCGATTGCCTCCAGACTGAGCTGTCTGACCAGTCGAAAGCGGGAGTTTGTCCGTCGACGGTGTAACCGGCAGAAATAATGGCATTGACCATTGACTCGCGAGTTTCGCCCTGATGCTCCACCACGGCTAATCCTGACATGTGGGAGACTTCAGCGGAGGAAACCCCTGCCAGTGAGGAAAGAGCTGATGAGACATTGCCAGAACATCCGGTGCATGTCATTCCACCCACGGAAATTGTAGTGGTTTCTGACATGATTGCTCGTCTCGTTTGCCCTTATTGAATGCTACTAAGGGTGTTTATCGCCCTTCGGGCGACCGAGTCATATTCAATACGGCATCGACGGTCGCGTTGCCGATGGGAGTGCCAAAGCCCGCCGGGGACCTCGACCCAGTGTCCCTGGAGAACTCCTTGATTGAGCTCTGGGCGGAAGAGGGGACTTTCTCCAATTCTATTGAAGCTCGCAGGGAGACAGGGAGTCCGTTCACCTTCCTAGAGGGGCCCCCTACAGCGAATGGCAGGCCCGGCATTCACCACGTCATCTCCAGGCTGTTCAAGGACATGGTCTGCAGATGGAAGACGATGGAGGGACATGTGGTCGAAAGGAAGGCCGGTTGGGATACGCACGGGCTTCCCGTGGAAATAGAGGTTCAGAAGCAATTGGACCTAATGTCCAATGAGGCAATAGAGGCGTATGGCATGGAGGCATTCAACCAGAAATGCAAGGAGAGCGTCTGGACCTACGAAGAAGCATGGCGCGAAATGACCGAACGCATGGGATTCTGGGTCGATATGGACGATCCCTACGTCACACTACAGGACGATTACATCGAGTCGGCTTGGTGGTCACTCAAACAGATGTTCGACAAAGGCTTGCTATTTCGTGGTCACAAAGTTCTGCCCTTTTGCCCGCAAACTGGAACCAGTTACTCGACTCATGAAGTGGCTCAGGGTTACAAAGAGGTCTCTGAACCTGCCGTTTTCATCAAATTCAAGCTCGCAGATGAAGATGCTTCTGTACTCGCCTGGACAACCACTCCTTGGACACTGCCTGGAAATGTCGGACTTGCCGTTGGTCCCGATGTGACATATGTTCGGGTCAGGGTCAGTACGCCTCCTTCTGAATCCTGGGAAGGTCGTGGAGGCGCTTCCGTTGGAGAGGAGTTGATCCTCGCTAAGGATCTGATGGGGACTGTCCTTCGCCATCATGTCGAAGTGATCGATGAAATTCCCGGCTCTGATCTTGTGGGGCGCTCGTACAAACCTCTTTTTCCCGGCGCCATCGATGGCTCCGATCATCCTGCGGCCTGGACAATTGTGGGTGCGGATTTCGTCACAACAAGTGACGGTACGGGAGTGGTCCATACAGCCGTTATGTATGGTGAGGACGACTACAATTTGGGAATGAAAGAGGGTTTTCCCGCTCAGCACACCGTCGGAATGGATGGGTGCTTCGTCGCTGGAACTCATGGGCAGCTTGATGGTCGGTATGTTAAGGACTGTGACAATGATATAATCGACTTACTTGCGAACGAGAATTCGCTGTATAGAGAGCATATTTACACTCACGATTACCCGCATTGCTGGCGCACCGATCACCCTTTGTTGTACTATGCCATGGACAGTTGGTTCGTGCGCATGACTGCCGTCAAGGAGCAAATCATGCAATACAACTCGGAGGTCGAATGGGCCCCGGATTGGACTGGTGAGAAGCGTATGGGAGAGTGGCTTTCCAACATCAAGGATTGGGCGATAAGCCGCGAGCGATATTGGGGCACACCGATTCCTGTTTGGATATGCCCTGATTGTGGGACCGAGCACTGCATCGGCAGCATTGCTGAGATGGAGGAAATGAGGACTAGTGAATCTCCAATACCGCCCGAGCTGCATCGACCATACGTCGACGAAGTCAAACTCAATTGCCCAACTAGCGATTGCTCGGGCGAGATGGTGCGCGAGCCCTACGTCATGGATTGCTGGTTCGATTCAGGATGCGCTTCCTTCGCTCAGTGGCATTATCCATTCGAGAATCAAGAAAAATTCGACGGTGCGTTCCCTGTCGATTACATCTGTGAAGCTGTCGACCAAACTCGTGGTTGGTTCTACTCACTAATGGCAGTCTCGACGACTGTGTTCGATAGTATCTGCTACCGCCGTTGCCTCTCACTCGGCCACATCCTGGATAAGGACGGAAAGAAGATGTCGAAGTCACGCGGGAATGTAGTGAATCCTTGGGACCATTTCAACAAGGAAGGTTCTGATTCTATTCGCTGGTACATGATGACGCAGAGCGCGCCGTGGTCGCCGACTAATTTCGATCCCAATGGAGTTCGAGAGTCCTACGCCAAGATGTTCCTGACCCTGTGGAATGTTCACCGCTTCCACGCTGATTACGCCGCACTAGATGGCTTCGATGCAGATGATGAGGATGGCTTTGTGGCGGTTGCAGACCGCAGTCCCCTCGATCAATGGATTCTCTCCCGATTACACACAGTCGCTAACTCATATCACGACCAATTTGTTGATTGGGATTTCCACAAGGCTGGGCGTGAACTCGAGGTATTCGTTGTGAATGATCTCTCTAATTGGTATGTACGCCGCAGCCGCCGCCGCCTTTGGGACGAGGCTGATTCGATGGACAAAAGAGCGTGTCAGCACACCTTGCATGAGGTGTTACTGACGGTTTGCCGATTGATGGCGCCAGTGGCCCCGTTCATGCCAGACCAAATCCACCGCGACTTGACCGGTGTTTCGGTTCATTTGGCCGATTGGCCAGTCGGCTCGAGCCTGATTGGTTCGAACTTGCCACCACAAGATTGGGCCCTTGAACAAGAGATGGGTCTTGTGCGTGCGTTGGCAGAGACAGGGAGGCGCGTTCGTGTCGATGCGGGTCGCCGACAACGCCTGCCTTGTCGGGCCGGTTGGATTGTTGGCGGGCCAGACATAGGGCGCTTCCATGATTTACTGGCGGATGAGTTGAATGTCGAGTCGCTGAACACTGAGGATGACCTCGAGCGATTCCAGCGTATGGTTATCGAGCCCGATCGTAAGGCGCTGGGTAAGAAATGTCGGCAGGATTTGCCTGCAGTGATTGCTTTGCTGGGCGAGGCCGATCCTGATGACATATTATTGGAGATCGACGCGGGAATCTGCATCCTCGAGGGATATGACATCACAATGGACGATATTGAGGTCCGCCGTGTCGAGAGAGATGGTTTCGCCGCCTCAACCATTTCTGACGAAAACGTCGGTGATGTCTCGCTCGTTTTCGATATGAGTCTCGACGATGATTTACTCTCGAAGGGGCTTGCGCGCGATATAATTCGTAGAGTTCAGGCCAAACGCAAGGACCTCGACCTCGATGTCGAGGCGAACATCACGCTAGCTGTTTGGGTTAGTGGTCTCGAGTTAGCAGATGCGGATTGGGTCCATGTTCAATCCGAAGTGCGTGCTGGCGCAGCAAGCCTCAACGAGGGTGGTGCCGCTGGAGATTCTTTCCAAGTCGACGGAGTAAGCGTGACTTTCAGTATTGAATCCTGAGACTGGCGCGGTGGAGACTGGGCCCTCACATCTCTGGAATATGTGAAGCATACTCGACGGGCAGTAACAGCTCCACCCCGAACAGGGGATCGGGGTCAGTAGAGTCCATGTAAGCGATGAAAGAACCGCCATCTGGCAGGATTCCCATACTGGCGAAATCAAAGCGAATATCATTGCCGGCACCGGATGTAGAATCGAGGTCCCCCTGTCCCAAGTATGTCTTCATGTCCGGCTCTAGAGACTCAGAGTAATCTCGGACGTGCCATGCAATATCCACATCGGGACCCGAGGAACTCTGGTATCGGACATTCAGAACGAATAAGTCGTGATTGCCATTAGAATGGAACTCCCACTCCTCCAGTTCGGAAGCCTCGGAAGATATGTTGTACGATTGATTTTCCCAGCTCTCTCCACCGTCCCATGACATCATGTGCATGAGTGTCGTCCCCCCTGCAGTGACGCAGTGTAGTGCTGTTGAGGAGTCGAATGCGCAGTACTGGGATGGTAATGAAGACCCATTCAAAGTGACACCTGTCCACCAATTCAGGGATGTGTCCAAGAATGCGTCCCTGCCATCGATGAAGTAATTTGGAAAATAGAGCCCTCCTGAAGGGACAGGGAATGCCCTCATCTCCTTGTGCGGCTTTGTGAAGTCCCACTCCGGGCCCAATTCTTGAGGGTCCAAGTCAACCTCCATGACATCCAGATTGGCATCTCTGTCCGGGAATCCAAAATAATCGTAATTCAGGCCGTCAGTCGAAATCTGACCGCCTATGTTCTGAACCTGATGCCAGAAGTTGGAAATCACTAAGCTGGCCCATGGGCCGTTTCCATACAGTCCACCGTTAATTGGGCCGACGACCTCAACTTGCCAAGATCGGTCATAGAATGGCTCCGGTGTCCTATTGAAGCACCAACTCCACTCCTGGTCCTCAGCATCATAAAGAAATGCATAGAACTGATCGACCCCGCTTGAGCTTGGATAGGGGAACCAACCCATCGAAATTAGATCGCCATTAGTCGCTTGGACGATGCTTCCCTCTCCTAGGCCCTCCTGCCCAGGAACCGTGGGCTTCGGCTCCATGCATCCGAACTGAGAGAGGATTGATGGCCGGTACTCCTTCCATGTATGGCCCCTGTCCTCGGACCAAGTTGGATATTCTCCACCGAAGTTCAGAATCCATCCTTCCTTAGTGGCAGCGAGATAGTGCTCACAGCAGTTTCCTCCTTCGACATTGCCAAACACCGCCCATGAGGAGTTTCCCCATGTGTCGTTGGAGAATGGCTCACCGACTATGAATGGCCTTGTGCAGGGAGTGCTGGAGCAGGAGTCAGTATGTCCAGAGGGGGAGTCGACGTATTCCATGCCTTCGTTCCAATCCGGACCACTGTCATTAGATCTCATTACCTCACTGAAGCAACCTGAAAGGGAAGTGCTTGCGAACATAATTGCCACAAGAGCCACGTGCGTTGCCGAAGCTCCCCTCATGCTGGACGGGTGAATAGAGTGCTATTTCACACATCGCACGCGGTGGGCTGTTCAACATAGTGCGGTGAGGTTCAAAACTGGAGGCGTGGCTTGTGGAGCATGCGTACCTCTGCGATTGCAGTATGCCTCCTGATTGTGATTACCAGTTTGGGACCCATTATGGTTTCAACGGGGCAGGCTGCGCCAGCTCCCGATCATGTGTACATCAACGAAATCTACGCCTCCCCTAACAGTGAGTCTTACGGGGGCATAGACTGGAATGGTGATGGAGAAATTGGACGTTACTCTAATCAATTCGTGGAGCTTCATAATCCCACGGATGGGGCTGTCGACATAGGCGGATGGTGGCTTGACGACATAGCTGAAGGAGGCTCCCCGATGTGCAGCATCGCATGGGGGACTGTCATTGATCCCGGTGCCTACCTAGTATTCTACAGGGCACAGACCAACATTGAATTCGATTACTATGAAGGCGACACTGTCTCCATTCTAGACGGTTCAGGATCGGTGGTTGACTCTGTAAGCTATGGAGCCGAAGACTCCGAATACGGAATCCCTTATGGTTACGGCTCGGATGGAAACTGGGCGAAGCTGTCTGACGGAAGCCCGACCCCAGGGGGTTCAAACAGTGGGGAATGGGTCGGCGTTAACCACCTCATGGGCAATTGCTACCCCCCTCAAGACCATGTCCACAACGGGGAGTACGTTCTCGAAGGAAGGGTTGTCACCATGGTTTCACAGAGTGACGTCATTGACGATGGTCGGGTCCTAGTTAGGGATGGTGTTATTGAAGCCGTTTGGAGTGCCTCCGATAGTACGCCGCCTCAAGCTGAGGGAGTGGTGCACATCCCAACCAGCGGTACGATATACCCCGGTTTCGTAGACCCTCACAATCATGCGAAGTACAACCTCATTCCATTGTGGGACCATGGGACTGATGGCTGGGATAACAGATACCAGTGGCAGTCTTACTCCGGATACAGCGATGCCAAGGACATTGGCTGCTCACTCTATGACTCATCGGCGATGAGGTTTGCAGAATTGAGGGCTGTCGCTGGAGGAAATACCGCCTTGCAAGGAAGTTCGACGACAGGTACCGATACCTTCGAAACGATGCTCGCTAGGAATATTGAACTGTACAACTTTGGCGGAGACGGCATTTGGACCAAGGTTACAGAATTGGAGTCAGACTACGAGGGCAACCACATCAAGAGTGGTAATTCATCAGGGGGACTTAATGCATGGTTCATCCACCTTGCAGAGGGAGTGGATGAGTCCAGCAGAGCGGAATTTGATGTACTCGTGGAGAACGACCTTCTTGTCGGCGAAATAGTGGTAATTCATGGAACTGGGCTCACTCAGCCAGAGTTCTCAGCTTTGGGCGGCGTTGGTGGTAGCCTCGCTTGGTCACCTACGTCCAACCTACTCCTGTATGGTGATACCACAGACATCGCAACAGCGAAAGCGGAGGGAGTCAACATAATGATCGGTCCGGACTGGTCTCCTTCTGGATCTAAGAGCTCTCTGCATGAGCTCAAGACTGCCGACTGGTGGGACGATAATGTCCTTGGGAACGTTTTCTCAGATTACGAATTGTTGCAGACTATCACTACTAACGTGGTAGATGCGATTGGGTGGTCAGATGACACCGGCAGGATCCAGGAGGGGCTCGCTGCGGATCTAGTTGTCCTAGATACATTTGAAGCGGACCCTTATCGAAATGCGATAGACGCAATTGATCCGGATATCAGGCTGGTTGTGGTAGGTGGCATTCCAGTATTTGGAGACGTTGACATCATGCAAGCAATGGATGACGACGTTGAGGTCATTGAGGGTGATGGCTTCAGAAAGGCGACTGACATTACCTATGATGGGGTTCCCGAGGCTCAACAGACATTCGCAGAGATGTTCGCGTATCTGCAGGGATGCAATGAAGGAAAGAGTGTTCCCATTGAGTATCTATTCACACTTGGAGATGATCGATACTTCGACGTTCTAAATCGCTCGATTACATTCCAGAAAGACAGGACGATAGATCTGTGGTCGGACTACTACGACATCGAGCTTGACGATGATGGGCATAGGGTCGGCGGAACTGTAGGGGGTGCTGATCCGATCGAGACGAACCTCACAGAGGGCAATGGAAATGGGGGCAGTAATGTTCCAACGATTCCCCCACCGGACCTTCCGACAACTTTCCCTACCTTCGGCCCCAGAGGGGGTTCTATACCCCATCCCACGACAATTTCCGAGGGCATCCACATAGAGGAGTGCGTATCGGATGGAATTCCAGAACCTGCAGATGGAGAGTCGATCCTTTGCGGCTCCATTCTAGTGATTATGAAGGACACAGACGAGTGCATCTCCTCGTGGTTCATGGCGCAGTTCTGCAACCTCGAGGTAGCTGACTCTTTCACGGTCCCGGGCAGGATTTGCACTGATGCCCTAGTTCCACCATCCAGTGAGGATTGGATGGAGTGCAGACATGATGTTGTATTCGTAGAGATGAATTCCGAGACGAATCCGCCTGACCTGGTTGAAGATGGCTCAGAGGACGAATCTTGGTTGAATGGGCCATTGTATTGGATTGCCATTATTGCCGCTCTCGCTGTAATTATCGGATCTGTGGCCACCATCAATAACAATCTGAGAGAGCGTTCTTTGGGTGGCAAGGCGCTAGAGGAAGAGTAGGCAGTCACTCTATTCGCCATGTTGGCCCTTCAGACCCGTCCTCGACTACGACGCCCATGGAAATCAGCTCGTCCCTTATCTCATCGGCCCTCGACCAGTTCTTTGACTCCCTCGCAGACTCCCTCTCTTCAAGGAGCGCCTCCACATCTGATGAAATTGCAGAACGGGCTGCAGCCTCTGACTCGGTTATGGAGAGTGCCTCTTCCTCAGTTGGCAATACCCCTAGGACGCCTCCAGCAAACTCGGCGAGCCATCCCACGGCAGCGGACACATCTGATTTGTCCGATTCAGTATCAATTAATTGCCTCAGTTCCTTGACAATGGACTGTACCTCCACCAGTGCCACACGGGTGTTGAAATCGTCATTCATACCAGAGGAGAATCTCTCGGCTGCTCCTGACAACGCAGGGTTACTCGACCAATCTCCGGATCCGGCTATTGATAGTCCCTCAGAATATGCCCTAAGCAACCTCCCATGATTCAGTCTGGAGTCGTCTATCATCACCGTATTGAAGTCGACAGGCTGACGATATGGGGCATTAATCAGGGTGTATCGCAGAACTAGTGGGTCCACCTGCTGCAATGCGTCACTAACTGTCCAGAAGTTTCCTTCTGATTTGCTCATTTTCTCGCCATTGACATTGATCATCCCGTTGTGCAACCAATATTGGACAACTGGTTCGTGCCCCAGACAGCACTCTGATTGGAAAATCTCGGCCTCATGGTGTGGGAACATCAAGTCTGTTCCGCCACCATGGATATCGAATCTCTCGCCTAGGTGCTTTAGGGACATTGCCGAGCACTCAATGTGCCATCCCGGCCTCCCCGGCCCCCAGGGGCTTTCCCAGTTCGGCTCCCCTGACTTGGCAGCCTTCCAAAGAGCGAAGTCCCTGTGGTCCCTCTTTCCCGAACCAGTTTCATCCACTCTGCCGCCTGCTCCCTCTCTAACCATCTCCAAAGTCTGGCCAGTTAATTGGCCGTACTTTTCAGGAGCTGTGTCTATCTCAAAATAGACCCCATCATTGGCAACATAAGCATGACCTTTCTCAATTAGAGAGTTGACCATTTCAATAATCTCAGGGATGGTTTCAGTGACGCGTGGGTATTCATTCGCCCTAGTGACATTCAATGCGTCCATCACCTCGAAGTAGTCTTCGATATTCCTATTTGCCACTTCCAAGAAGTCGACGCCCTCCTCTGATGAGACAGAGATGATTTTGTCATCGATGTCGGTGAAGTTGGCAATGTAGTTGACTTGGAAGCCCCTATTGCGGAGCCACCTGACTATTATGTCGAAGGCGATAGCCTGCCTCGCGTGTCCAATATGGCTAGGAGAGTATGGAGTAATCCCGCACGCATAAATGCCAATTTGGCCCTCGACCAAAGGAATCAGTTCACGTTTTGTGCGTGAACGAGTGTCGTAGACCCTAAGCGCCATCGGCCTTCCTGCTGGGCTTACCCGTCATCAACCCCTCGCTGCTTCAACCAAGGCAGCGAACAGTAAGTGGTGTCCCTTTCGTTCGGGGTGCCACTGAACTCCTATGCAGAATTTCTTGTCCCTTCTCTCCACGGCCTCGATTAGGCCGTCATGTTCGGCGATTGCAGAAACGGCAAGGGTACCGGGATCTGCAACGCCCTGGTGGTGCGTCGAGTTGACTGTGAATGAAGTCCCCATTAAACCGGCTAGTATCGAGTCCTTTTCGACGATGACGTCATGATCCGTAGAAACACCATCATAACCCCCATGTCCCTCATGACCGGGAGTATCGTCAAGGTGCTGATGTAGAGAGCCTCCATGGGCTATGCTAAGTATCTGCATCCCCCTACAAACACCCAGTATTGGCATGTCCATTTCCAAGGCCGATGAAATTAGCCCCATCTCGGTCTCATCCTGTTCTGGGTAGAACTCCTTGGTCATTGGGCCCGGCTCCTGGCCATATCTGGAAGGGGAAACATCTGGCCCTCCCGAAACGATGAGTCCATCGATGCTTTCCAGTAGATTTGACATGTCTCCCGCAGGAGGGATGATCATTGGGATTCCCCCGGCCTTATCTATCATTGATACGTATGCAGATGGCAATATTGCTGCATGCCTCTGCCAGTTACCATATTGGGTATCACGCATGAAACAGGTGATGCCTATCACTGGTCGCACTCAAACACCCGATGATTCTCGGAGTTTCCGAGCGTGCCTGAAAGACATTATTCCCGCTGCCATGAATATTGATCCAGCCAGAACAAGGATTAGATGGGACCCCACTGCAAGATTGGACTTGCCCTCGATGTCAATCAGCCCCTGGGCCCCACCTAGGACCATCAACAGAGCGAAGACCATGGCTGCGTGCATGTAATGATGCAAATTTGCCTCATTTCTCTCGGAAATTATTCCCAGGATTAGCAAGGGGGCGCCCATGAATGCGGGTATCATCGCAGTGACAGAAGGTGGGTCCGCACTCTGAATGAAGTAGGCGGCCAAACCCCATACGACCAATATTCCGCCAGCTGCTTTAGCTAGATTTGGTACTGTCATGCCCATGAAAGTGAACGTGTCTTGCATGCCCTTGGCTAGAAGTTCCCACTTATGACCCTCTCTATGTTTTTCGGCGGAGCTGGATTGTCTACTTCAAACAAAATCAGAGATAGAAGATTTCCATATTCTAGCCTTTCCAGCCCTTTTCTTAGAGTTGTCATGAATTTCTTTATCCTTGGCTACAATTTGTTCCCAAAGCAATTCTGCCACGTCGAGAACCTCCATCTCTGCACCAACGGCATCCAAGCCGTCCTTTACCATGACAGAGCAGAAGGGGCATCCTACGGCAACGGTGTCACAACCGGTTTCTGCTAACTCTGCAGCCCTGATCTCGTTGACCCTCTTGTCTGCATCTTCCTCCATCCACATCTGTGCGCCCCCTGCTCCACAGCAGAAAGAGGACTTTCCATGCCTCTCGGGCTCGGCGTCGACGCCTCCAATTACGGATCTGGGCTCTTCAACGACGCCGCCCATCCTTCCAAGATAGCAAGGATCGTGGAAAGTCACGCTTCGTCCATTCTTCTCGGCATCTGGAAGTTTCCCCTCCTCCTGAAGCTTGGCTATGATTTCTGAATGGTGGAATACTTCTAGTTCGTCCCCACCAAAGTCACCATACTCCTTGCCCAGGGTATGGAAGCAATGCGGGCATGAGGCGACTATCCGCTTGACGCCAAGATCCTGGAATGTCGTCATGTTGGTCTCAGCGAGCATTTGGAACAGGTATTCGTTGCCTGCTCTCCTAGCAGGATCGCCGGAGCATCCTTCTTGCATGCCCAAAATACCGACATCCAATCCTGCCTCCTTCAGTAGCGAAATAGTCGATCTTGCGACTTTCTGGTTCCTTTCATCGAAGCTTCCCGCGCAACCCACGAAGTAGATGTACTCTGCTGGCTCCCCTACCTTGACATCTAGATCCGATGCCCAATCGGCCCTCTCGTGGGCTCCGAATCCATATGGATTGGATGCCGATTCTATATTGCCCATTGCAGTATTCAGAACCTCTGGATACTCCATAGTCTCCATCATGGCGTTCCTCCTAAGATCCGTTAGTTTTGGCACGTGCTCAATGTACAGGGGGCACACATCGACGCATGCGTTGCATGTCGTGCACGCCCATACTGCATCCTCTGTGATTCGCGTCATCATAGTCTCAGAGGGCTCCCCTCCCGATAGGAGGATTGGGGCATGCTCGTTTGCATAGTTCCGTACATCATGAATCACTTGCATGGGATTCAGCGACTTTCCTGAAGCATATGCGGGACATACGTCCTGGCACCTAGCGCAGGAAGTGCAAGACCATCCATCGATGAGTTGCCTCCACGAATACTGGGTATACGAACTGACACCGAAAGAGTCTATGTCCAAATCTTCCAGAGGGACTGCCTTTCCATCTTCTCCGACGGCTAATGGCCTCATCTTCCCTGGTAGCTCGATATCATGGAAGAAGACGTTTGGAACTGCCATTACCAAGTGCATATGTTTGGAGACTGGAATTAGGAATAGAAACACGGAAATGGCGACCATGTGGGCCCAATATGCGACGACCACCGTCGCATCTGAGAGTTCCATTTCAGCGAACATGTGGCCGAACGGCTCCCAGAATGGCGAGGGATCCTCGTAAGACTCGACCACAAACGACGTAGTAGTTATTGTCAGAATTAGCAAAAGTATGACATTCCCCTCTAACTGAGATTTGCCCTTCAGTTTCTCGGGCGTGAAAGCGACCCTGCGAATCAATGCTGCAGAGCAGCCGATCAGGGCCATTGTGTAACCAAGCTCAACCATACCATTCCATGGACCATTGAGGACAGTGGGAAGTACATGCTCGGAGAACGCATTAGCTGTTGCTAGATCGAACATGTCAGAGGCCAACATGAGGAACCCCCAAAACATCAGAACGTGCATTGTTCCGGCAACTTTGTCCCTCAGTACTTTCTTCTGTCCTAACCAACCGGAAAGGAAGACTCGGATCCTTGTCCCCCATGAGTCAAATCTGTCATCTGAAGATCCTATCATTACGAGGCGGACTGCCTTCTGAACTTGATATGTGAAGAAACCTATGGAAATGGAGCCAATTAACAGGAGAATGTGCCAACCCTCGAATGCTCCATAGGATTGTAGAAGGGGATGTTCCATGTGAAAACCTCGCAACGTCCTTTTCTCTGGCCTCTGGAGTGGTGGCATGTCCTTGAAGCAACCGATTGTTTTCGGAACCCAACCCTCATTTCCCGCACACCACAGCGAGAGGCATGGCGCGTGCCTTCGCTCCGGGAAAATGCATTCTTTTTGGAGAGCATGCAGTGGTCTATGGTTACCCTGCCGTAGCAGTCGCAATAGATGCGGGTGTTGAGGTTTCAATCAGCGAGTCCAGCGAGTGGACAATCGAAGGTACGGAATTCGAACCCAGTCGGCATCCGCACATTACCCACATAATTAGGGATGTTTTTGGTTACAATGGCACACCTCTCGATATAGACATCAAAAGCGGATTATTCTCTGCAGCTGGGCTCGGTTCATCCGCTGCAATTTCTAATGCGATGGGTGCCGCACTCCAATTTCACCTGAAACCGGATGAAGTCTTGGACAGGATTGGCCTTGCTAGAATGGGGCACTCGGCGGAAGCCATCGCACAGAAAGGCAGGGCGAGTCCAACCGATACGGCTACGAGTGCACTCGGAGGGTGCGTAGTGGTGTCAGGAGATTTGGTCGATGGGACTGAACATGTTTTCGATGCAACGCTCGAGACTCCCGAGGGAGAGAGATCTTGGTCGATAAGCAAAACTACGATACCCGAAGATCTAGATGCTTGGATCGTTTTGGGCTTCACTGGCGTTGGATCACCTACCGGGAGAATGGTGGCTGGCGTGGCTAACCTTCTGGAAAGCGACCCCTCCAAGGAATCCGACATGGAAGCGATTGGAAACATCACTAATGCTGGATTAGCGGCCCTATCAGCTGGAAATCTGGAGGCCGTAGGAATCGCAATGAGTGCCTGCCACGAGAGATTGAAGTCGCTGCAAGTCAGTAGCCCTGAGCTCGAACACCTAATCGCGGCCGTGGGACCCCACTCACTTGGGGCCAAAATGACGGGAGCAGGAGGAGGCGGTTGTATGGTCGCCCTTACGAGAGATCCTCGCAGAGTTGCTGAGGCAATAGAAATCGCTGGTGGCAAGCCCCTAATCTCCAGGCTGGGGGCAGAGGGAGCCAGAATAATCCGGAAAACCTAGACCAATAGGGTTCAATGTGGTTTCAAGGCACAACTATTCTTTATAAGCAGAATATAAGTGGGCGGCCCATGCTTAGTGACGAGGAGCGTCTAACAGTTGTGAATGTCGTAGCATCGACAAGAGTTGCCGAGGAGCTGGACCTGCCAGATATTGCAATCCAGCTCAATTGCGAGTATGAGCCAGAACAATTCCCTGGTGTGGTCTACAGAGTGGTTGACCCGAAGCTCGCAATACTCATGTTTAGATCTGGCCGTGCGGTTTGTACTGGTGGAAAGAACCAGGCTAATATTGAGACGGGCATAGAGAGGATGATAGGAGACCTGAGGGCTGCTGGAATCACGACATGGGACCTGAAGGACGTAGAGATAGAGGTCCAGAACATGGTTGCAACATACTCACTTTTCTTCCCTGAAGACTACGATGGCGTTGCCAAGATGGATGACATCAACACTAAGGTCATTGACGCTGATGGGGGCGGAATTAGGGCCGCTACTGATGAAGAGGTAGAGAATGAGGATGAAAGAATCAGAGGAATAAAGCAAGGCGAACCCCTAGCTGCACTTCCAAGAAGGCTGAATCTAAACAATCTAACATTCCACCTTCCATTCGACAAGGTCGAGTATGAGCCGGAACAGTTCCCTGGGCTGATATACAGACTCGACTACCCCAAGGTGGTTTGCCTTATTTTCGGAAGCGGGAAGATGGTAATTACCGGTGCAAGACACAAGGACGAGATCCTTGAGGCGGTCCAGTTTATCCAAGACGAATTGGCGGACCTGCCTGACTACCGAGCAATGTAAGGTTAGACACATTGATTTGGGCGTGACGCCCAGAGGCCGTTATGCGCGGCGCACGGGCGATAGCAGTTGGACTAGCGATTCTTCTCTCATCTCAGTACTGTGTCCTACTGATAGAACACGAACAAGAGCCACTCAATGATGATGATGAGTCGTATTTCACTTCCAAAACTACGGGAATCGTTGACCTTCCAACTTGGAGGGTAAATGACAGGTGGACCTACAATGGAGAATTGGATGTCCGAGACTTCATCGCGACCTCGGGAGTCAGTACGACCGTGGACTTCCTAGAGGGGTCCCTCGTCAAGAACATAGATGACATCTACGTGATGACAGTAGACAACAGATCCACCCTAGTGTATGAGGCGCAGTCTGATGGAACTTACGAGGCAGAGGACATAGAGCTTGATGGCAACGAGGGTGACCTAGTTGTGGAAATTGACACTACTGAGATAGTCAGGGCCTCGGATCTTGCCATCGTGAGCCAGGAGGCGACCATCGACATAGACTTCCAATACCAAGTGCTGTGGTGGACAATCAACATAGACGTCGCAGACCTCGTAATTACCCAGACATTCTCCCCTCCCACTGAAGGATACGACTTCCCCCTGAGTGTGGGGGACGAGTGGTCGACGGACTACTATCAAGACACCCAGTATAGTGGCCAGAGTGACTACGTGGACATACCTGCTGACGAGTCATCGCACGAGTCCTCTAGCTGGGAGGTCGTCAGCAGAGGTGCACCTGGTGTCAGCTATGCTTCTTGTCAGCAGTCATACAACATCACAAACTACGACTCCAACGGAGACCCCACGGGTTATCGGTGGTTCTGCCCCTCTGTCAGAGGGGACGTTTACTCGTCATTCACCCAGAGCATTGGATTCTTGGCAAATCACGAGCTAGTGATGTACCAAGCAGCGCCCAGAAGCAAGCAAATTTCTGTAGAACTAGAGTACCCACTTTCACCACTTAACATGGAACAATCCGCATTCGCCAATGTCACTCAGAACGGCCAGGTAGTTTCTGGACAGGGTGTCGAGTTCAGGTACGGGATAGATGAGGACATCAGGTCATTCACAACTGGTTCCACCGGCTCAGCGGAAATTTCGTTTAACTCGGGGAACGAGCCCGATGACTCGATCGGGGGATCTGACACAGGAAGCCATGGCGTCCTAGTCTGGATTCCCAATCAGAAGATCGTAGGAGGCGCTACGATAACAATAGACCCGAATACCTACTCTATTGACCTCGTGGCACGATCCGAAGGGGTGACTGTGGAGAGGACTAGGGACAATCAGACTACAACCCTAGATAGTGTCGTGGGCTTCAACGCGATTCTTGGAGACACTCTCACATTCAGTATTCCAGTTCAGAACAGGGGAATCACTAGCTCCCCTGCCACTACATTGTCAGTTGAGGCGCCCGATGGAACAACTTCGAGTGTTTCCGTCCCTTCACTCCCCAGCCTTGGCCAGTCAAGAATGGAGTTTGATTGGACAGTGCCCCAGTCTCAACCGATTGGCGACGTCTCTCTTTCCTTCACAGTCGACCCTGACGAGGATATTGCAAATGANGGNAATCGGAGNAACAATCAGGGATCATTTTCCCTTTTCATCGGCAGGGCCCCCACGGCTAGCCTGAGCATTCCAACTCAATCACTTACCTTGGACCAGGTGAGCTTCAACGGCCTGTCATCCTACGACCCCGATGGAGGAGACCTGGTCTGTGAATTCATTGTGGAGACGCTCGAGGGCGCTTTGATATCAGAGATTGAAGATGACTGCACGCATGAGTACTCATGGGACGATGATGGGGCCTTCACAGTTAGACTAGTAATCACTGACGACGAAAATGATCAGAGTTCGAGCGAATCAGTCGTGACGATACTCAATCGCGATCCGCAAGTTACCGTTGGTTCGGAATACGAATGGACACCAGTTCTCTCTCCAATAGAATTCAATGTCGAGGACGTAAGTGACCTAGACACACAGAATCCTTCGGCGCCTGTCGACATACTTTGGAAACAACCCTGCGAGGAGGGGCAAGTAGGGATTTACTGCACAGTCATCCCCACTTCCGAAGGAGAATACACCGCGGAGGTTGAAGTCATGGACGATGACGGCGCAGTTGTTTCAGCGACCAAGACAATAGAGGTCAGGAACATAGCTCCAACAAATCCCAGATCGGAGATATGGTTGGGAGATAACAGATTAGTCGCCGATAGCAGAGGGGTTTTCATAGTAAACGAAGGCGATTACCTAAGATTCGAGGGCTGGGCTGATGATTCCGAGAATGACATGGACACACTTGTGCACTACTGGTCCCCTGATGCAGAGGACAATCCTGACATTGTCGTGGAATTCACAGGGAGAAAGAGCACCATGGAATACACCTATCACACATCTGGAATGCATCTAGCAACCCTGCAGGTTGTTGACAACGATGGCGATAGCACGGAGTCTCTTATCGTCCCAATAGAGGTTATGAACATAGATCCTACAATTTCCCCCCTGTCCCCACCACTGCCTGCAGCTGAAGATTCGGTCGTGGACATTATGGTTCAAATTACTGACACAAGCGGCGACATGCTCACCCTCACGCGGTGCTTCGACATCGATCCACTGACAAACTCGGATGGAGAGGGGACTTCATCCGATGACTGCGACGTCGAGTCTGACCACCTATCCCAGTCGTGGCCAGATGCTACTACTGCACCACAGATGATTGTCTTCCACGTAACCGATGACGACGGGTCCACCGCATCAATAGAGATACCGCTGGACATCAGGAATGTGAAGCCAGTACCGAAGGCTGACTCCAGTGCCTTCTTTGATGTTCCAGAAGGGGATGTTCTCTTCTTTACAGCTAACGGGACGACTGATTCTGCGCATGATATGGCGAACATGGTGTACAACTGGGACATGGATATCTCAGTAGACAGCAATGGTGACGGAGATCCCGAGAATGATGTCGACATCCAAGGGCAATGGATTGAGTGGACTTTCAATGGATATGGCTCAAGAACGGTGAAAATGACCGCAGTGGATGAGTCTGGAGGGTCCTCCGTGACCCTGACAGTGGTAATTCTGGAAGCTCCGTTCAGCATGGGCGAATTCATCGGGAGCTACGGGATAATCATAGCATTCGTACTGATTGTCGTTATTGGGGCGGCCGTGGTGCTACAACGGAGACGGCCTCAGGCTCACCCTCGCCCGAGCCCTGGTTCGCTCGTTGGCAGGAGGAGGGTGTCCATGGATGATGCCTTCGACGACCCCCAGTATGACCCGTTCAGCAAGAATGATGGGCAGTCCGAGGAAGCCCCTCCCTCTGAAACAACGGAGGACCCTGTAGCCGAAGTATCATCAGAATACGAAGTGGGCGACGATAGATTCGCTGGCGAGGGGGTGGCAGAGGCCTTCGAAGAGCTCACGGGCGAAAAGATCGAGGATGATATTGTCGAAGAGCCTGATTCGGAGGTTGTCGCAGTGTCTGTAGAAGAGGCTCTGGACGACGAAGACATCGAAGCACTCTTTGAGGATTAGTCGTCGGCGCCATCATGGCCAACCTATTCCGCTTACTTGGATTGCCTGATCCATCAAAGGTCAGTGGGTCTGGAATTTCGAAGAAGAGGGCGACAGTTGACCCTGAACCTCAGGCTGAGGACATCTTCCACTATCTCGATGAGCAGGGCTGGTCGGACAGGACGAGAAGAATGACCCCTGAGGCTCAACGAAGAGTGGTCTACCTCAAGCCTGATTCCCTCCACAGGATCCACACCGAGGGAATGTCTGATGTCCTTGCAGGAGGAAATATGATACTCGTTGATTTGAGTTCCCTAGTCCATATGCCCAGTCAAAGGGATGTTTGTAGAAGGAGAGTTCAAGAAATGGCGTCCAGGCTAGGGCTCCCAGCTTTCTCCATCAATGACAACGACACCTTACTGATGGTTGCAGGTGCAGGCATGAGGGTCGACAAGACCAAGCACGAGTTGGGGCTTGGCGGTATGGACCAGCTCACAGAAGCCTAGTTTTCTGGTTCATAGGAGACAGGGCCGTCCTCCAACCATGAGTCGAGATCGCCCGATGTTACTTCGTCGACGGCATGAGCGGTGAAATCCCGGTAGGCCACCCATTTCGATATATCATCCTCGCTTTCTCCTCTCTGTTGCTTTCTCCGAATTGACTCGTCGGCGTACTTCACGCACCGCCTCAGGAAGAGCGCGACCAACTCCCTGCGTTCTTCTTTATCCATCACTCATACCATCCCCATATCTTCCATGAGGCCCTCAACATGACCCTTCGTCCTTACTTTGTATCCGGCCCATTCTATTTTGCCGTCTACGCCGATTGCGAAAGTTGACCTGAGAGTCCCCATATACGTCTTGCCATACATGTTCTTCTCCCTCCAGGTGCCATATGCCTGATGCAGCTCTGCATCCTCGTCTACGATAAGATCGAATGGGAGTTCGTGTTTTGAGATGAACTTCTCATGTGAAGAAGCGGAATCGGTGGAGACGCCCAGTACAACCCACTTGTTTTCATCAAACATCTCGAAGTTGTCTCTGAAATCACAAGCCTGGACAGTACACCCAGGGGTGTTGTCTCTGGGATAGAAGTACAGAATTACCCCTCTGCCCGAGGATAGTATTTCAGAAAGGCTCGCTGTTGAGCCATCGGTTAGAGTCGCTTCAAAATCTGGTGCTTCATCCCCTACAGAGAGAGTTACTGGTTCTGCCATAATTTTTCCGAGAGGGGACCTCGTGAAGACCTTTACTTCTTGATTATTGAAGATAGTGTGACGGCTGCCGGCCTTGCTGGGGGCTCACTAAATCCGAAACATGCAGAGTTGATTCGTCTCGACATTCTTCCTGCTTCCTCCCCCGATACTGTTGCTGTCGCCCCATTCAGCCACGCGATCCTGCGTATGGAGTACCATTCCTCACTACCATCATTGGCAAAGCCATGAGTTCTCGTTCCAAAGAGTACCTTCGCGAAGAAGTTCTCAACCGTCGATATAAACCACAAAGGCCGGGGGAAAGTCAAGGGGAATGATAGTCCCCATGACATTGAAACTGATAGTTCGTCAGCATTCACAGATATCGTTCGGGGGCCCCTCTCCACTGAGATTGGGACTACTTTGACATTTTCGAATGAATAGAGCGATGAAACGTATTCAGAATGTTCGCTCGAGGGGGAGAGCAGTGTCCTATTGCCAACTGAATCAGCCCACATGACATTAGTGAAGCTCCCCAAGGGAGAGTCTTCCCAGTCCCCCACAACTATCCGGTCTCCGCTCTCGAATGAAGAAGACAGTATCCTGCCCCTGAATACCTCCTTCACCATCTTGCCTTCTCCTCCCTCTTCCTCTTCTTTGTTGACGACCACGAACATATTGGACACAGAACGAGGTCGTGCCTCCTAGCTGGACAATGCTCCCTACCGAAGTAGATTATCTGCAGGTGTCTTCGATTCCATGTTTCCTTTGGGAAGACGGCCTTCAGATCCCTCTCCGTCTTTTCTACGCTCCTTCCGTCAGAAAGGCCCCACCTTGAGGCGAGGCGGTGAATGTGCGTATCTACTGGGAAGGCGGGTTGCCCGAACGCCTGGGACATCACCACACTGGCGGTTTTGTGACCGACTCCTGCTAGAGATTCCAGGAAATCCCAATCAGGGATTACTTCCCCTCCGCCCTCAACAATTTGTTGTGCCATCCTACTGAGGTTGCGTGCCTTTGTTGGGGCGAGCCCTATCTGCCGAATTAGTTGGTGAATATCATCGACATCTAGTTTCATCATTTCCTGTGGCGTGCTAGCAGCTGAGAAAAGTCCGGGGGTAACCTCGTTTACCTTCTTGTCAGTTGTCTGAGCAGAAAGCATCACCGCAACTAGGAGCGTGTATGGATCAAAGTGGTCGAGGGGGATCGGGGTCTCTGGGTACATCTCATCTAGCATTTCACCAATGAGAGCGGCCTTTTCCGACCGTTTCATCACTCGACCTCCGCGTCTTCCCTCATCCCAAGGATGAATGCAGCGCCCATGACCAGAAAGGGGACTCCGTAGCAAGGCAGGAACATGAAATCCGATGAGTTAGTAGAGTTCGTCTCGCCCCCCATCACAATATATGCCAGTAGGCCCAAGAAAACGGCTGGTAGGAACGCAATTGCAGCGAGTATGAGCCCGCGTATCACTCCCATGACGCTTCCTGATTGGACTACCAGATGAAGGTTCGTCAGCATCAATTAGAGTTAATCCAGCCCAATCCTCTCAAGTGGATGCCCTCTGGGAGGGTGCATGGCCCTCGGGGTTGTTGGGATATTGGAGACCGCTTCAGTGAGCTTCTGCGGAGTGGCCACGCTTCTTTGGATGTCAATCGGAACCTTCGCCAGAAGTGAGAGAGGCGAGGTGGCTGCTCAAAGAGCAATAGCCACTCTTTGCATTACATCAGCGATAATGCTGATTCTTCTGAATTCTATGGGAGGGGAACTATGGGGATCTGGCTCAATGGCCCTTCCTATGGCCCTGGTAGCTGTAATTGTGGCCATTTCCGCCACACTTAATCTGAAAGGAAAAGATGTGCAAGGAGAAACAAATCCGCACGAGATAATGAAAATGCGGCGTGAAGAGGAGTAGTTACTGAGTACCCTCTCCCCCAATCTTGTCGTCAATGAATGCCCTCATGTATGCAGGAAGTTCTCCATTGACGAAAATGACGTCATTGACGTCGTCCAATTTCATTAGCGAGTAGTAAATCTGCATGGCCGTCATAGGTGTTGCACTGCAGCCCGTGCAACCACCCTCCAGGGATATGGAAATTATCCCATCCGTGGTGTCGATGACGTTGACAACACCGTCATGGGCATCCAATACCGCCTGAACAGGTCCGACAGAGTCGAGAATGACTTGCTTGTCCACCATGATGCCGCCTCCGAACCCCTGTGCAAGCGGGGGGCTTTCAAACAATCGCCCCTTCCGGCAGGCATGGGCGACGCATTCAGAGTCCTAATCCTCGATCTACTCGTGGAAAGATCGGAGTTCGGCCATGGGGGCAACCAGGAGGTAGTCGGCCCCATTGCCAGACATGGGGATGTGGAAGTCCTCCTTGTAACTCCACAGATGCAGTCTGCTGATTCAGGCAGGAGGGCAGCTAGAGAGGGGATTGTCTTTCTGACAGAAAATGACGTTCCACACTGGGATCATGACTATGGCTTCTGGGAAAAATGCGAGGTCGTCATGAATGGCAACTTGGCCAGTTTCTCGAGAATTGCACTTCCTCTGGAAATAAATGATGAAGAAATGGGCGAATGGCTCGATAATGTCGATGTTGACGCAGTTGTGTGCTCTGGATCTCGCAGGAACGTGACCATGTGGGAGGGTTGGATGGATTCTTCGGCATCGCTAATGAGAGTGGCTTCCAATTCGGGGACCCCCACATTGGGAATTTGCTTCGGGCACCAATTGCTGTGCAAATCTCTTGGTTCAGAAGTGACAAGAGCAGAAACCATGTCTAGCGGTGTTTGGGACTTGTCCCTAAATGAAGCAGGACTAGATGACGAGTTGTTTGGATTGAGGAAAGAAAGGGCCGATGGGCCGGTGGTTCTCTACTCTCACCAGGACCATGTCATCACCGTACCAGAGTGTTGCGAGTTGCTTGGCTCTGCCGAACACAATACCGTCACTGCAGTGAGGGTGATTGGGGAAGATGGCAAGAAACTGCCGGCATGGGGCCTACAATTCCACCCCGAGGCCGCCAAGGATAGGATCGAGCGCTCTTTCGGATGGGGGCATATTAGCGAAGAGGAAATGTTGGCCTTCCAGAGGGAACATGATGGAGCTGGCGTACTCGAGGCTTTCGGGGACGTGGTACTGAACCATCGGAGGTAGGTCGCCCCTCTGGGGCGGTTTCTATGACTTGGATTATAAGTGGGACTTTTGTCCGCGGGCCGAAACAGGTTGATATTATGGACGGAGAACAACTAGGAATGTATGGAATGGTGGCAGGGCTTTTCGGCCTTGTCGTCGCATTCATGCTCTATAGAAAGGTAGACTCGATTGAGATTGAGAACAAGACAGTAGCAAAAATCACTGAGCGGATCCAGGATGGGGCTATGGCCTTCATGATGGCTGAGTACAGGATGCTGTCCGTATTCATAGCCGTCGTAGCAGCGCTGCTGTTCGTTGGTGGAAACTACAATGACGACCTTGGGATGGAGACCACGGTTGCATTCGTCATTGGTGCTCTTTGCAGTGCTGCTGCTGGATTCAGCGGTATGCGCTCGGCAACAAGCGCGAACGGCCGGACCGCACAGGCCGCAGCTAGCGGAGGTCAGGCTGCTGCACTTACCACGTCATACAACGGCGGGGCCGTCATGGGCCTAGCAGTCGGGGGACTGGGGCTTTTCGGAATCTCACTGATGTACTACTTCACGGAAACTGAGTTCCTCTCCGTAAGCAACATCGCAGGATTTGGAATGGGTGCATCGTCCATCGCACTCTTCGCCCGTGTGGGTGGAGGAATCTACACCAAGGCTGCTGATGTGGGAGCTGATCTAGTAGGTAAGGTCGAGGCAGGAATCCCCGAGGATGATCCTCGAAATCCAGGTGTCATCGCTGACAACGTCGGTGACAACGTCGGTGACGTGGCAGGCATGGGCGCTGACATCTTCGAGTCGTTCGTCGGCTCAATCATAGCAGCAATGGTAATCGCCGCTGCGAGTGCTGAGTTGGGGTCTGACTACCTGATGATTCCAATCGCACTGGCCATTGTCGGATACGTGGCATCAATTATCGGTGTGTTCTCGATATCAGCGATGAAGAACATGGACGCTGGTGCAGCCCTCAGGAACACCACTTTCATCGGTGCGGGCCTATTCATCGCTGGAGGGCACTTCGCCCTAGGCGAGTTGGGTCTAGATCAGACCGTTGTCCAGGCAGTTGCTATCGGCAGCCTCGTTGGCATACTGATCGGCCTAGTTACTGAGTACTACACCGGAATAGAGCCTGTATTCGGATTCCAAGTCAAGGCGATCCCCTACATCGGGGAGGCCTCCAAGACCGGTAGCGCGACCAATGCAATCGCAGGCCTTGCAGTTGGAATGGAGTCGGTATTGATACCGGTGCTTCTGATAGCTGCTGGAATTTACGGTGCCAATGACGTGATGGGCGGCGGTGACGCTGGCCTATACGGAATCGCGATGGCTGCAATGGGGATGCTTGGAACTGTTGGCGTGACCATGACCGTGGACGCCTACGGGCCCGTGGCCGACAACGCAGGAGGAATCGCTGAGATGTCGGGTTTGGGCAAGGAAGTTCGCGACATCACCGATGGGCTTGACTCGATAGGCAACACCACTGCTGCCATCGGGAAGGGTTTCGCTATCGGAAGCGCGGCCCTTACTGCTCTGGCACTGTTTGCAGCCTACAAGACGAGCGCTGGTTTGGATGCTGCTGACCTCTCCCTCACTAACCCAGAGGTAGTGATAGGCCTCCTAATCGGAGGTGCGCTTCCATTCGTGGTAGCTGCAATGACAATGAAGTCTGTTGGCCGGGCTGCTGAAGCGATGATTGTGGAAATCCGCCGGCAATTCAGGGAAATAGATGGCCTTCTGGAGGGCAGAGAGGGTGTAGAGCCCGACAGCGCCACGTGCGTCGACATTTCGACGCAGGCCGCTCTGCGCGAGATGGTCATGCCAGGACTAGTAGCAATATCGAGCCCGGTTATCATCGGTTTGGCCCTAGGGCCCGCGGCACTCGGTGGGACTCTGGCTGGAGCCACTGCCACTGGTGTCCTCATGGCGCTCTTCATGGCTAACGCTGGAGGAGCATGGGACAACGCGAAGAAGGCTATCGAGCAAGGCGAGATATCTGGGGCAGAGAAGGGCGATGATGCCCACTCAGCAGCGGTCGTAGGAGACACCATTGGAGACCCCTTCAAGGACACCAGCGGACCATCCCTGAACATCCTGATCAAGCTGATGTCGATCGTGTCGGTCGTCATTGCCGGACTTCTTTGAGTTCAGAACCATTGTGCGTCAGTCTCTTGACTGTGTGCCTCGACGGAGGCTCATGCGGGGCACTGTCACCTTGGGCACGGCCTTCATGCTTCTCGCTTGCACACTCTCTGGTTGCATCGAGACAGGGAACTCGGGCGGAACTACGGATGACAGCCCGGTGGATTCGCCAACTTGGGATGTTGGCGACTGGTGGTTGTACACCTTTTCGACCCCCGACTACAGCGACGACACCGCGAGACTGGTAGTCGCTTCAGATACTGAGGAGGGGGGCACGGCCTACATGCTGGCCATCTCCAGCATCGGGGAGGCACGGAGGCACGCTGTCCTGAATCACAACCCATTCCTAGGCAGAATAACTCACGAGAATCTCTCTGCGTTCGAGAATGGGGCGCCTCAGCCGGTCCTAGACTTCCCACTCAGTGAAGGGGCGAGTTGGGACTTCACCCTATTCTCCATAGAGTGGTCTGCCAGCGTTCGCTCGGTTTCGGGGGGTGTGGCGGTTATGGAGGCGGGGGCATCTGACGGTTCCACCCTCGACTACGTTTACGATGCGTCATCAAAGTTCTTCTCGTCCTTCATCTGGACTGATCCCTCGGGAGTAGTGCAGCTTAGGATGCTACTCGCGGACGATGGGAGTTCGCACTCTGGTGATGTCTACTTCGTTCGCGGAGGCGATCTGTACTCCAACACCTGGGATGAGTCAGGTCCTGATTTCGAGTTCGAGGACTCATTCTTCGTCAGCGACCACCCCAACGATGGCGAGTGGGACGAGATGATCTACTTCCTGGATGCTGCGTGCGGCAGCGGTGGCTCGAGCGTCACCCTGACCCTCAGGGACCACGGCTCGATTTCCGCCCTAGAGAGGGTCTGGGGGCCCGGGGCGAGCGAGAGTGGGACGTTGGGCACCATCCCCTACCCCTCCGAGGAATACACCCTGACTGCCACCTTCACGGGAGACAGTTACCTCCGACTTATCTTCGCTGGCGGGATTACCCAGTCATGGAGCCTGTGAGGTGGCCCCATGAGTGGGGGGACGCTCGTGATGATGCACGGGATGACTGGGACCTCAGAGATGATGCGTCCACTAGCGGAGAGCCTCGTTCCTGATGGGTGGTCGGTGATTTGCCCCCAGGCCACCACAGAGCACCCAACTAGGGGCGGCTTTGCGTGGTGGCTCAGGGCAGAGGACCCCACGCTCCCCCTTGATGGGGGTTCTCAGGAACAGGTAGACGAGTCGCTCTCGCTAATTATGGAGTCCCTTCCAGAAGGCCCCATAATAGTCGGAGGCTTCTCACAGGGGGGTGCCATGGCATCTGCCCTGCTCGAGACCGAGGTGCAGGACAGGATAGCTGGCTTGGTCCTGATTGGGACCAAGACCGTGAGGGGCGAGTCACTAAGGGATCGTATCCCTTTCCTCCAGCCGCGACCCGTTGTATGGATGCACGGGACGGGCGACCACCTAGTGCCGATTGATCTCGCACGGCACCATGCCGACATCTTCGAGGACGCGGGATGGCCCGTCACTAGGCTTGAGCACGGCAAGGGCCACATGGTGAACCTGAACCAGTTGGAAGAGTTGAGGATTGCCATACAAGAGATGGCGGAGAAATCTCATAGATAGTCGATCAGGTGGTCTGAACCGCCTACGAAGATGGGGGCTTCTCCCCTGATGTCGAAAACCACAGGCACTGTACGATGTCCCGTTTCCATGACTATCTCTCTTCTCATTCCATCGTAGTGATCGAGGTTTACCTCGGTAAATGTAAGTCCATTCGCTTCAAGAGTCCTAGATGCCCTTACGCAATAGGGACATATGGTCTGGCTAAAGAAAATGAAGTCCGTATCAGCGGACATCAGATGTTCAAGAAACGACTCCATCCCTTCCCACACTCTCGTTTTCTGCTTCCCACCATCCATCGGGAGTCTCTCCCAAGTCACCGTCTATTTCCCCGTCATCACCCAAGCGCCCTTCGAGAACGCGATCGCACTCATCTGGGTCTATGAATACGAGGATCACGACTGTGAACAGAGTGAGAGCTGCGCCCAAGTAGAGCGCGGATATGTAATCGAATATCTCGACCATCCTCCCAGTGAACTGGTATGCGATGACTGCAGACAGGTTGAACATCGACATGTATGCGGTGAACTGGGTCCCTCCTGCCTTGCTGTATGTGAGCCTCATCGATACGGAGATAATACAAATCCATGCTAGTCCACTGATAATGGCCCTGAAACAGAGATAGACGGTCATAATGGTGGTATTTGTCCAGTGAGGCTCGAGCAGTGCGAGTCCCGCGTTGCCGAGAGACAGGAGTGTGAAGCCGACCATCGCGACCTCCCTGACTCCGAACCTATCCCCTAGGAATCCCCCGAGGATCTGTCCCCCCATCAGGAACAGGATGACTATTCCCCCCATTATTCCGTTGTACTTCGTCTGAGACCATCCTGCCTCATTGATGAATATGTCAACCACGATTGGATCGACGAAGACATACATCTCAGACAGGAGACAGAGGAAGATAAGCAGGAAAGATGACCTGAGGGAGAACCCCTTGACGATGTTGTAGGCCGGAACTGCAATCCCGACTCTTGCTGACTCGCCGAATGGATTCGGCACCTGGAAGTCGGAAATTGTAGGCAATAGGAACGTTCCAGCCATGATACCTGCCATTGATAGGAGGAAAGCATACCATCCCACACTCTTGAGTGGTGAAGCGACAGTATCGAATGCCTCTGCGCCCGAAACGAGGTAGATTATTCCCAAACCGCCCCCAACTAGCATTACAACTATGCTGAACCAAAGAAGCGCTGCGACACCCTGGATATTCTCGCCATAGAGATTCTCAGAAACCCAACTAGCGACTCTGAAATCGTCCTCATAATCTTCTTCCCACGGGAGTTCGTCGTCTGATTCCTCGAGTACCGGAACCTCTCCACTGGGTGTTGTTTCGGAGAACTTCTGCCATGGGAAAAGTCGATCTCCGGACCTCTCCCTGAGGAAGAGTGGCAAGCACATTATCAGAGCCAGGAGAGGAAGCTGGACCATGATTGCGGCCTTGATTCCGAAGTCTACGACGAGCATGCCTACCACTGCTCCGCCAATGATGATTCCACCTCTCTTGGCAGCGAACATGAAGCCATTCGCCTTGGCGACCTCGTCGGGCTGCAGAACATCGACTGCTAGGGCGTCCACGCTCACGTCTTGGAGAGACGAGAACAGGTTATGGACGAACAGCATCAGGGTCACGAGCTCTATCGATGCATTCAGATCGGGCACGAAAAGCAATGCTCCCAGAGTGACTATCATGCCAGTCTGGGCAAAGAGAATCCAGGGCCTCCTGAGCCCGTAAGAAGGAACCTGTACGGCATCTACAACCGGCCCCCAGATGAACTTGAATGTCCATGGAAGCGCTATTGTCGCGAACAGAGCTGCGATCTCCTCAGGCGAGGCCCCGTTGGAGACCAGGAAGGCGACGAAAGTAACACTGGTGAATCCGGCAGGGAGCCCCTGTGCGGTGTAAAGGATAGAGAGGGAGACGTACCTCCTGAACTGGTTCTCAACAAGTGACTCCCCAGCATTCCAAGAATCCCTAGCAGACTTAACCAACTTCGGCCACTCATAGGGAGACAGGGCGGCAAAGTAGTTTGAGGAAGTCGAGAGCGAGAATGACGCGCCATCTCCGTCCCGCTTGAATTTCCTATCCCAGCGCTCCCTGGCAGAAACGAATCCAAGTATCCCCAGAGTAGCTAGGAACGGGATCCAGAAGGTGGATGCTGGAAGATTGGTTAAATCTCCGGAAATACCGCCTGAGCCCGCCCCGTCGATTAGAATGACGCGTCTTGAGTCGACTGGAGAGATGCTATCCTCTGAGACCACTAGCCGCGCGTAGATTGTGGAATTTCCCGACGTATCGTGAGGGTCTAGCTTCACTCTCCAATTACTCCAGTCACCTGAAAGATCTGCGGCACCCTTCCAGGTTCCACCGCCCACACGAACCTCGACCAGCCCCATTCCGGGTGCCACTCCTGAGGCAGTACCTGAGATGTATGACTCGTTGCCGATCTGTTGAAGAGTTTCGACGTTCATACTCACGTTCAATGATCTGTCGATGCTCCCCGCTGCCTCAACGAACGCCAGGGGATCTGCCTGTCCGTAGCCGAACTCGTTGTCCGGACGAGACTCCAAGATGCTGCAGTCGTTGAACCCTGGATCGTCCAGCAGCTGCAGGTCTCTCTCGATTGAATGGGCCGATATGATGTCCTTGAACTCGGTTGGAGTCAGGTCTGGGTTTGCCTCGACCATGAGGGCTGCGATTCCTGCCATAAGGGGGGTGGCCATGCTAGTCCCTGACTTGCTGGTGTAGCCGTCACTGGTCGCAGCGTCAGGAGCCATGATGCTTGATCCGATGGTAGCGACGTCCGGCTTGACCCTGCCATCCGAAGTGTACCCACGGCTACTGTAAATCGCTAGTCCGAGGTCCTTGTCCAGGCTCGCCACAGTTACTGGTAAATTTGCATCTCCGGGACTGTCTATGGTGTTGCATCCAGCGAAAGTCGCTCCTCCAAACTCATTGCCGGCTGACAGAGTGGTGATAATTCCAGCCTCCACCACGGAGTCCATCTGCCTGCTCCAGGCAGAGTTACCATCGTTGTCGAAGTGTATCTCTAGCTGCTGTTCGCCGAGTGATGAGGTGACTATGTCAATCCCGTACTTGTCTTTGTTTTCTATTGCCCACTGGGCTCCCTGAATGACATCCTCGATGTCTCCGTCACAGCATGCTAGAAGGTTGATCAGGAATGCGCCCGGAGCGGCTCCCACGTACTTGAGACCTGAAGTCGGGTCGGCCTGACCTCCTCCCGTCCCTGCGGCTATTCCAGCTACGTGGCTCCCATGGGTCCCAGAGTCGTAAGATGTGGAGGGGTCTTGCTCGGAGTCGGTAAACACAGCGTCGAAGAAGGCGATTATCTTCGGATCACAATCGATTGGTATTGGATTTGGGTTGGTTGGGTCGGGGTCTGGCTGGTCACAACCCATAGTGAATGGTTCGTCGTCCATATCATTGAGTCCCTCGTGATCGCCCCTTACCCCTGTATCCAGTATGGCGACGACAGAACCTGTACCGTCGAACCCGAAGTCGTTCCAAACCTGATCGACTCCCATGTTCGGGACCGCCTCATGCATATTGGGCTCCGCGAGGCCCAGATCCTCAATCATGACGACCCCTGGAAGAGATAGGATTCCGTCCCCGGAAAGTATTGAGCTGAAGGGAGCGGATGCTGTAACCGTGTCGAGGTATTTCGGACGGAACGTGACTTGGACTCCCAGTTCCTCGAGCGCCGAGACGTCGGCGTCAGTTGGGTGATGGTTGTAGTCGATGAAAATCCTGGCGCTTCCTTCGGGCGCCCTCCTCCACCAGTCCTGCTGAACCTGATCCGGTTGCTGCAATAGCCACTCTAGTCGATCATCGAGCGAGTCGTGGTCCTTGTCCCTGCTCCAGTGGAGCCACCACTCGGCGTGCAATTCGGACTCGACGCTGGGAGCCCAACGGCCGTCTGCATCCAGACCACCTTTGCCCTGTTCAACAGGAGTAATTGTGGATGCGGCGAGTGGCAAGATGAACAGCATCACGAGGGCCGAAGCGATTGCTGCTGAACGCCCCACCATGGGTGGGGCGACGTATGGCCACGTTTATGGGTTCGGACTACACTATCTTGACACCGTCGTCGTCATAGTCCCAATCCAGTATATCCCAATTGGATGATTCCAGCTGATTGCGAACGTCTTGGATGGAAGATGGGTGACAGATAAGTGCAGCGTGTCCACCCCCTCCTGCACCGACTGCCTTCCATGAGGATATCATTCCAGAGTCAAGCAGTGGTTGGATTACGTTCCTGAATGGGTCGTGTATTGCTGAATCCATCATGTCGACCCCTTCTGAGGTCTCATTCATTGATTTCACTATCAGGTCCCTTCTGTCCTGCTGGAGGCCCGTGGCCATATCCCTAACAGCAGATCGTATTTTGTGCAGCCCCTCGATTACGTCGTTGTCGCCTTCGGAGTACCTGGACCAAACAGACTCATGGAGATCGCCAGATTTCCTACTGATTCCAGAATTGGCTAGCAACAAGTGCTTTCGAAGCCATATCCTCGATGACCTCATTGGCTCGAATGGCATTCTCTCTACCCTTTCACCGAAGAAAATTAGGTGATTGAAACCCCCAAGAGCAGATGCCCACTGATCCTGCCTCCCTCCTAAGTTTCCTGATTCAGCTTCTGCCTGAAATGCGGCCTCGGCTATGTCTTCTGGAAATACATCGGAAGAAGAAAGCGCGACTCTGGCCACATTCATGGCGCCGCTGGAGCCGAGCCCTGAACCAGACGGGACCCCGAATGAGAAACTGTGTGAGGTGCCATCAGTTATCGCTCTCACATACTTGTTAATGGTGAAATTAACTACTTCTCCTCCAAAATCTGAGGTGTAGGGCGGGACGTCCGTCCACCCTCCGGCCAAATCGACCCTGACAGGGGCGACTGCCTCTCCCTTAGCTTCCATGATGTTTCGGGCATGCTCACCATTGAGAAAGATTCGGTTAAGATGTCGGGACCGAAAATAAGGGGTATGAATGGCCCCTCCGGGAGCCATGGGCTCCGACGTTGCGGCTGCCATTGCCGCATTCTCTGCTGGAGATCCAGTGATGATTTTCGACTCTGATTTCAGAGAGAGGGAGACTGATCTTCTATGGCCTGCGACAGCTGCCACGCCCGAGATTATGAGAAGGCTGAGGAAGGATTGCGGCGGTCTACTATTCCTAGCAATAGGGGATGAAATCGGAGAAATGTTCGGATTGCCATGGCTTCAGGACATACACACCCACGATTCCCTAGTCAGCGAGAATCCAGTCCTGTCACGACTAATAACGAATGACCTACAGTATGACAGCAAATCTGCATTTACGCTTTCCCTGAATCACAGGGAGACATATACGGGAATTACCGATAGGGACAGGTCCCTCACCACTCGAAGATTCGGGGAGTTGTCTGGAGAGCTTATGGGGACGGACAACGAAGCCGCCATGGATGCCCTTGGAGAGGAGTTCAGAACCCCCGGGCACATCCCACTGTGCCGGGAGTCCCCAGGGGGGCTTTCCTCGAGGCAGGGGCATACGGAGCTCGCTGTTGCCATGGCGAGGTTGGCAGGACAGGTCCCCTGCACCATTGGGGCTGAAATGCTCGAACCAGAGGGAGACGGTGCGTTGTCCCTTGAGGGAGCTCGGAAATACGCTGAGAAATACGGGATACCGATGATAACAGGAGATGACATACTTCAATCGATGGGAATCTCAAAGGGGAATAACTAGACATCGCGAAGGGAGGGAGGCACATGGCACGAGTAATGGCAGTGGGCGTTTTTGATCTCCTTCACGCTGGACATCTGCATTATCTCGAACAGTCGAAATCACTTGGTGAAGAGTTGGTAGTAGTAGTTGCTCATGATGACACTGTGCGCTCTCAGAAGCACGAACCTGTGACCAACCAGGACCTTAGATGTAGAATGGTGAAGGGGTTGAAGCCCGTTGATGAGGCAATAGTAGGAAATCCCCCTGGAACCCCCATCTTTGACATTCTGGAAGTTGTGGAGCCAGACATCATTGCATTGGGTTATGACCAGAAACACTCCATCGACTCAATCCGAAGTGGTTTGGATAGCCACGGATATTCAGATGTTCAACTAACTAGAGTTGAGGGGCTATCAGATGACCTCGACGGGACTCGGAAGATTATAGCAAGGATTCTGGATCTTTGGCCCAACTCAGAGGGTGGCCCGTACGAGGAGGACTAGCGTGTACACTGGAATAGTAGCAGGAGTTGCTCCCGTAACCGGTGTCGAGCAGGGCGATGGTATTCTGAAAATTACAATTGACCTTGATGGTTTCCTTGAAGGGATACAAATCGGTGCTAGCGTCTCTCTGGACGGGGTTTGCATGACGGTTGTCAGCATCAGTGGAAGCAATATTTGCTTTGATGCGATTGAAGAGACGCTGCAAAGAACCACTCTAGGGAGCCTGTGCAAGGGCGATTTGGTTAATGTCGAAAGGTCGCTCAAGGTTGGTGATGAATTGGGAGGGCACATCTTATCTGGGCATGTTATGGGCAAGGCACGGATAATCGGTAAAATGGACAAAGGAGAAGGTATCAACTTGAAGATAGAGAGTCCGGAAGGCGCTTCCCCTTACATCCTAGAAAAGGGATTCATTGCAGTCGATGGCATGTCCCTAACTGTGGGAGAAGTTAGTGAAGGATCGTTCAGCCTCCACATCATTCCCGAGACAATAAGGGCAACTACCATCGGAAGTAAAGACGCAGGAGACATGGTGAACATAGAGGTTGACTCTAGGACCCAAGCAGTTGTAGACACGATTCGAAGAATGGAGGTCGAAGGATGAGGATGGGCGTAGTTTGTGGATCATTCCATAAGGACGAGGTCAGCAGGATGCTTGGCTTCGCCGTCGATGAAGCTGAGTCAAAGAAATGGGATGTCGCGGAGACTGTGTGGGTCCCGGGTTCTATGGAGGCACCTCTGGCCCTAGACAGGTTGCTTCAACGGGAAGACATCCATGGGGCAATTGTCCTCGGCATTATTGAGAAGGGGCAAACGGAACATGGCATGGTGATGGGACAATCGGTCACCAAGGCAGTAATTGACTTACAAATAAAGCACGGAAAGCCAATAGGGCTCGGCATTATTGGCCCAGGTGCGGAGCCAGAGCACATCGAACCAAGACTTGAGCCACATGCCAGGGCGGCTGTTGGAGCAGTCGCTTCAATGGTGGAATGACATAGGTAGGGTTGAAGGACGTCCCTTCATTGGGAGGCCCGTGGCTGAGGGAGTACGTAACGTCATCATCATCGGTTCAGGTCCTGCAGGCTATACTGCAGGGCTATATGCAGCAAGGGCACTCCTAGAGCCATTGATGTTCGCTGGATACATGTCAGGAGGGCAGCTAATGCTAACTTCTGACGTCGAAAACTTCCCCGGCTACCCAAAGGGAATTGGGGGGCCGGAGATGATGATAGAAATGAGGGAGCAAGCCGAGAGGTTTGGCTTGGAAGTGCATGACAAGAATGTGGAGAGGGTTGACTTCTCCAGCCGGCCGCACAAAGTTTGGGTCGAAGGAGAGGAGTTCCAAGCAGAGTCAGTGATAATTTGCACCGGGGCGGAAGCGATCTGGCTAGGAGTCGAGGGCGAGGAGGCCCAGAAAGGTAGGGGAATATCCACATGTGCAACGTGTGATGGGGCGTTCTTCCGAGACGAGGAGGTCATAGTTGTAGGAGGGGGTGACTCTGCAATGGAGGAGGCGACTTTCCTGACTAGGTTCGCGAGTAAGGTCACCATCATACACAGAAGAGGATTCTTCAGGGCGTCTAAGGTGATGTATGAGCGTGCTGAGTCACATCCCAAGATAGAAATCAAGACATTTAGGCAGGTAAAATCCTGGATGTCAGATGACAATGGCCTAACTGGAGCCATCCTAGAAGACCCGAGAGATGGCAGTGAAGAAGAAATTTCCTGCACCGGGGCTTTCATCGCAATAGGGCACAAGCCGATTACCCAATATCTCGAAGGACAAGTTGAGACTGATGACGAGGGGTACATCCTCCACAAGATGAATACCATGACAAGCGTCAATGGCGTCTTCGCTGCAGGAGACGTCGTAGATACCAGGTACCGGCAGGCCATTACCGCAGCTGGCATGGGATGCCAGGCAGCAATAGACGCTGAGAGATGGCTAGAAGACCAGCACTGATGGTTTTCGACCGAAGGCCAAATGTCCTTGTGCATTGTCGCGAGCACATGGCGGACCCTCTGAGTGATGAGGAGAGGAGGAGATACGCGCGTCACCTGGTGCTACCCCTCGTTGGAGAGGAAGGGCAAGCGAAGCTTCTGAAATCCTCCGTACTTGTCGTCGGAGCTGGTGGTCTTGGATCTCCCGCCCTACTATACCTAGCTGCAGCTGGAGTCGGCAGAGTGGGAGTCATAGACCATGACAGGGTCGACGTTTCAAACCTCCAGAGACAGGTAATTCATTCATCTTCCGGAATTGGTCAGCCCAAAGCGGAATCGGCCTCCATGAGGCTCTCCGAGTTAAATCCAGAAGGAGACTTCTGCCCAATTGTTGAGAAGTTGACTGAACAAAACGCCCTTTCCATCATTTCCGAATATGACGTTGTTGTGGATGGAACCGACAATTTTGCTTCTAGATACCTTATCGGAGATGCTTGCGAGATACTTGGAAAGCCATGGGTCTTCGGGAGCGTGCACAGATTCGAAGGGCAAGTTTCGACGTTTAACCACAAAGGTGGCCCGAACTACAGGGATCTGTTTCCAGAGCCACCCCCTCCGGAGTTAGCCCCTAATTGCTCTGAAGCCGGGGTTTTGGGCGTACTTCCAGGACTGGTCGGGACCATTCAGGCCACTGAAGCGTTGAAAATAATTCTAGGCATTGGTGACTCACTTGATGGTAAGCTTCTGACCATAGACTCACTGACAATGATTACTAGGGTCCTTACATTCAACAGGAACCCGGGGAGAGTCCCCCCTACCGACCTAGGTGAATACACAATGAGTATGAAAACCATCAGCCCTGTTGATTTTGTTTCCAGGACGGAAGATGGTTGGGCCCCATTTTTACTGGATGTACGTTCAGAGACCGAGAGCAGCATAGCAACCCTGGATGGCACTTCACTCAGAATCACCCATACATCGGTCCCACAAAGAATCGGGGAGCTGCCCAAGGATCGGGACGTTGTGGTTTACTGCAGAACGGGAGGGCGATCGGCGGCTGTAGTCCAATTCCTAGTCCAATCCGGTTGGAATGAAGAGAGGGTGTTGAATCTAGAAGGTGGAATTCATCTCTGGTCCGATTCAGTTGATTCCTCCATTAAGAAATATTAATTGTGGTGTAATATATCTCAGTACAACGTTTATTTGTGGTAATTATACAATAATATACAATATTTACCATAATATTGTAAATAATCTTTCTAAATGTGGTGAAAATTAATCCAATCAAGCGAATAATTGTTGTACTACATACCCTTCCGAGAGAACATGGTGGTTTTCAGACAAGGGGTGTGGAAATGCCCCGAATGCTCGAAACACCAAGTATGGCAGACAAGGAACGAAAGTACATCCAGACTCGATCGAACCTGCACTGCTTGCGATTCAAGAGTAAGGGTGACCCTTGACAGGTCTAGCTCCGGCAAAGGGCGTCAGAGGAAGGTGGACGTATGGGAACGGGAGACTAGCCTCAATGTTGAAGATTTGAAAGGTGAATGCGACAGACGTGACGCTGACGCACTAGACAGGAATGAGAAGAGTGGGTCTGGGGCGAGTGATCCTCCTCGACAAGTCGACCTCCCTCCCATCCATGCCAGTAACTGGCAACCCGCGAATGCGTTGAGTTTTTCCAGTTCCCTGAATTCGGAAGAGGTCAGGTCTGAGTTGCTTAGATTTGTTGCAGAGAGGCATGACGGCCACCTGGAGGTAGTTGCCAGATGCTGGGACCGCCTTGCGGCCCCAAGGTCATTCAAGGGGGAATCATACCATGAATTCTGCATAGACTTGGTTTCGAGCATTGGCGGAGTTCTTTCTGACAGGATTATGGAACCGCTGTTCTCAGGAATTGGTGAAACAGAGGTAATACCGAGGAGGAGGGGTTCGGACCACATAGCGAGAAGAACCGAAAGGTTCCTCCTGGATGTCAAGATTTGTCTCAGGAGGATGGGGTATAACGCATCAATCGGAATTGAGCAACGAATGCAGTGGCAGAGATGGATGACGAGAACCAGGATGATAGATGAGCATCTGAAAGACCTCTTTACGAATGGAATTCCGACGCCAGATGGAGGGACTTTTGGAGGGAAGGGGTTCAGATCTACATGGCAAGAAGGGATTGTTGCTTGTGCCTCCGCAATGAAGAGAGCTGTGGATGGTATCGAAGAGGGTAGTGGAAGTCCGGATATAGTCGCGCCGATGATCAGGGATGTTGGGCTGGCGCTGGCAATGGGGCAGACCCCATTGGAGGTCTTCTCCGCTCAAATGGGCAAGTCCGGCTCATACATGGACGGGGGGCATTTGGGTTCAGGAGGGCGTGACTTGCATATCGGTAATTGGGAAAAGGGTGTTTTGCCCCCTACAGCCCCACTCCCAATTGCCAGTGCTACTGCTACTGGAGTGGCTCTCGCTTCACTCAGACTTGGCCTAGATAGATTTCATCTGGCTCCCGTAGGGGAAGGATGTAGCAGCAGTGGGGAATTTTGGGAGGCCATGAACCTAGCTGGAACAAGGGGTTTACCGATATGCTACATGATACAGAATAATCAGATCGCTCTCGATACTTTCGTGATTGGTCAATCGGGAGCGGAAACCTTCGGAGACAAGGGTTACGCCATGGGAATTCCCTCTTGGACAATTGACGGTTCAGACCCCTCACAATTCTACTCGTCTGTTTGCGTGGCGAGGGAGATTGCAGTGTCTGGAGGGGGGGCGACCCTTATCCATGTTGAAACGATGAGGGGGTGCGGGCATGCACATCACCATGATGATCTGTATCTAGGTTCAATTTCAGGTAACCCACCTGGTTATGTCGACCGTGCCCTTCTTTCATACTGGTCTGAAAAGGACCCCGTTCCAAACCACAGAAACCTGTTGATTGCACTAGGGGCAAGTGAAAGGGCGTTGCAGTCGATGGAGCAAGAGGAAATGGAATACGTCGACAAGTCTAGAGAGGAGATGGAGGAAATGCCGTGGCCGGAAGGAAATACGGTCGGAGAGGGCATTACTTCGATTTACGATGCCAGAAGCCACGCTGAGCAATTCGATACTATTGATTCGGAGAGGCTTGCGACAGTTGGAGAACTTGGAGTTGGGGAGGTTTCTATGGAATTCTCCGATGCTTCAAATTCGTGGACTTTCAGCAGATCCATCCAGAATGCTATGGTTGAGTTAGCTGAGAAATATGGGGATGAGATTGTTTTCATGGGAGAGGATATGGAGGTTGCTGGGGCATTCGGAATGAATATCCCACTTAGGGCCAAAGGGCATCAATCAAAATTACTTGACATGCCCCTATCGGAGTCGATAATCATCAATTCTGCCACGGGAGCGGCTCTTGGGGGCATGAGGCCAATGGCAGAGATACAGTTCGGGGGTTTTGCCGCCCTAGCGATGAACCCACTGATCAACAATGCTGCACAACTGAGGTGGAGATGGGGTGCCGATGTTCCAATGACAGTGAGGATACCTCTTGGTGCAAAAACTAGGAGTGGTCCGTTTCACGCCAATATGATTGAGTCATGGTTCACAAATGATCCCGGATTGGTGATTGCATTCCCCAGCAATCCCCAAGATGCTTTCGACCTACTAATTGAGGGGCACGCACTTCCAGACCCTTTCATTTTCCTAGAGCACATCGGACTGTATGGCCTGAGGGGCGGAGTCACTGGTTGGGGGGATTCGATTAATCAGATGGTCGATACAAAGTCCGTCCATGAGAGGATTGAATCCGGCGAGACTTCTATCGGAAAGGCGAATGTCATCAGAGGAGGCAAGGACATCACCATTGTGACATGGGGCGCAATGGTGCATGTCGCCCTTAAGGCCGCTGAGAAGGCCGCTGAGAAGGGGATTGAGGCAGAGGTTGTGGATTTGAGGACCATCCAGCCTTTTGATGTCGGCACGTGTGTGGATTCCACCATCAGGACCGGTAGACTCCTAGTACTCCAAGAATCTCAGTGGACCGGTGGATTGGGGCATACAATTAGCAGTAGAATTCTAGAAGAGGCTTTCTGGAGCCTTGAAAGCCCGCCGACTGTAATAGGCGCATTGGACACCCCGGTACCCTTCTCTCCAACATTGGAAGACCACACCATACCGACTCCGGAACTTATCCTGAGGCACATAATCAGGTCTTGCAAATAGAGGTGGGTCGAACATGGAAACCGTCATGAGTCGTTCACCACTCGTAGTTGCGTGGATGCTTCAATGACTACTGACTGGTTGTTAGTAATTGGCGGATTTGCGCTCCTTCTTGGCGGGGGAGAGGTGGTTGTCCAGGGGGCAGTGGTATTGGCGAGGAAGATGAAAGTCCCGCCGCTACTCATCGGTTTCACGATTGTTGCCATAGGCACATCTCTACCGGAGCTTGCAGTGTCCCTAGAAGCTGTAGCAGGGGGAAAACCGGACCTAGCCGTCGGAGGAGTATTGGGATCTAATGTCGCGAATGTGATGCTAGTACTCGGAACTGCATCTTTCCTAGGTGCCGCTTCCGACCCGGGAGAGGGAGTCAGAAGGGATGCAGTGGCGATGATGCTGGCCACTCTCATACTACTGGCCATGGTCATTTATGGAGAAATAACCTGGTACTTCGGAATAATGATGCTAACAATTCTGATTGGCTACTACGCATACTCTTACGTCAATTCCAGGGAAGACGCCGAAAGAGAGTTGGACGATTCATGGGTGCCTGACAGTGTATTGATTTCAATGGCAGTAACCATGATCGGAGGGGCCTTGATTTGGAAGGGTGCGGAGTTCCTTGTGGATGGGGCTACAGGGATTGCGTCGGACCTAGGCATCTCTGAGGCGGTGATCGGGCTTTCGGTTGTAGCCCTTGGGACATCCCTCCCAGAACTTGCTGTGACACTGGTTGCCGGACTAAGGGGACAAGGTGGCGTGGCTGTTGGCAATGTACTGGGATCCAATATGATGAACATACTAGGGATACTGGGGGCCACTGCTGCCATCAGTGGGGGGATTTTGGTCTCACCTAACTTTGCTGAGAGAGACATATGGGTAGTCCTGATTACCTCGGGTTTAGTTGCTGGAATGTTGCTGGATGATAGAGAGATAGGGAAGACCACAGGCGTATCGATGGTCGTCGGATACCTGATTTACATGTCCATAATACTCTAATCCCTGTACCCGCTCCTGAGAGCATGGTCGACTTTGCATTGAGCGAGGAGCAGCTAATGCTCCAAGAGCTAGCCAGGGACTTCGCCAATGAAGAAATCAAGCCCAATGCTGGGAGGTGGGACAGGGATAGTGAGTTTCCCCGGGATGCAATACGAAAGGCTAGCGACAATGGTCTACTGACTCTGAAGATCCCCGAGAAATACGGTGGCGGGGGAATGGGCTCGTTCGAAGAGGTCATCGTCTGCGAAGAGTTCGGAGCAGGGGACCCGGGTTTCGCTACCGCGTGCGGTAGCACCATGCTGGCTTCGTACCCAATACTGACTGGAGGGACCGAGGATCAAAAGGAGCGTTACATGACAAAGGTGACCGAGGGCTGTATAGCATCCTATTGCGTTACTGAGCCGGGAGCAGGTAGTGACGTGCAATCCATACAAACTGAAGCCGTGAAGGATGGCGATGACTACATACTCAATGGAAGTAAAATGTGGATTACTGGGGCCGGTTATGCTGATTGGTTCTTCGTTTTGGCATATACTGACAAGACAGCGGGATACCAAGGAATGAGTGGTTTCATTGTAGACGCGAACTCAGAAGGAGTTGAGCTAGGAAAGAAGGAAGACAACATGGGGCAGAGGTGCTCTGACACTCGCTCAGTGACCTTCACGGATGTCAGAGTTCCATCGGACAACCTAGTTGGGGGTGAAGAGAATGGGGGCTGGATGAATGCCATGAAGGCATTCGATCTTTCAAGGCCGACCATCTCCTCTCATGCTGTAGGAAATGCAAGAGGGGCATTGGAAGAGGCGATTCAATACGCTACAGAGAGGAGTACTTTCGGTAAGCCCATCATTAGGCACCAAGCCATTTCATTCATGCTAGCTGATATGGCGACCAAAGTGGAAGCCGCAAGACTGCTCACATGGAAAGCTGCCATTAAGTCAGACTCAGGAGAGAAAAATACGCTCGAGGCCGCCCATGCCAAGAGATTCGCTGCAGATATGGCCATGGAAGTAACTACTGATGCGGTACAAGTTTTCGGTGGGTATGGTTACTCAGAAGAGTACCCAGTAGCTAGGAGGATGCGTGGTGCTAAGGTAGTTCAGATTTTTGAGGGGTCGAGCCAGATTCAGAGACTCATCATAGGCCGAGAAATGACACGTGGTAATTGATGGCCGGCGTGCTTTGCTGCGTTTTACTTGCGGCTGGTAAGAGCAGTAGGCTTGGAGCTCCGAAGGCCCTGATAGAAGTGGGAAACAGGACGCTCGTGGGTTGGCTGGCTTCGAGGTTGGAGGCCACTGGAGCGCGAATAGTCATTGTAACTAGGGAGGAGATATTTAGCGAGGTTAGAGCATCTGTCGGAAAGGTCCCGGTCATAGTCAATGAGGATCCAGAGAGTGGGAGAACTGGGACTATTCAGGTCGGAATTAGGTATTTTAGAGAAACTATTGAGGGAGACATAAGGGTACTAGTAGTTCCTGTAGACAGGCCTGGTTTTTCGGATTCGACTCTGAAAACAATATCGTCGTCTATCGTTAGTTCGTCGCCCTCCAACTTTGGTAGGGGCGGCCATCCACTGATCGTTTGTGGGAGAGACGTATCACGCATACTTTCCTCCGACCCTGACCTCCCGCTTAATGCGATTGTGAAATCTGTCAAAGTGGATGTCGAAGACCCCCACCTCCACCTCAACATTGACACCTCGGAAGACCTGAATGGACTATCCAAAGCCATAGATGAGTTATGAGATTCGATGGGCAGGTTAATCATGCGTTCGCCTCTCCCTTAGAACGTGGACGTATTATCCCTGATTGACGGATATAGTCCAGTTCAACAGGCCTTCATTGCGGGACTTTTCACTTGGTTCATGACCGCTGCTGGTGCTGGACTAGTCTTCTTCTTCGAGGAGATAAATCGTAAGATGCTGGACGGGATGCTAGGTTTCGCCGCGGGTGTTATGATTGCTGCGAGTTGCTTCGGCCTGCTGGGTCCGGCCATAGATCAAACCTCGGGAGAGGGTCTCGATAAGGTCTTGCCCGCTGCCTTCGGATTCATCCTAGGGGGAATCGGGATGAGAGTGATTGATGCTTATCTTCCGCACCTCCACCCAGGGGCCCCTCCAGAAGAAGTTGAGGGAATCAAGACGACTTGGCACAGGAGTAAACTTCTGATATCCGCCATCACCCTTCACAACATTCCAGAGGGTTTGGCCGTGGGTGTCGCCTTTGGGGCGGCTTCCTCAGGCGATGGCATAGGTGCTGCTATCGCTCTATCAATAGGGATAGGGATCCAGAACTTCCCGGAAGGCGCAGCAGTATCAGTCCCACTTAGGAGAGAAGGACTTTCAAGGAAGGAGAGTTTCTGGTGGGGTCAATTATCTGCACTAGTCGAACCTATTTCTGCTGTGATTGGGGCAGCGGCAATTATCTACATGACCCCCATACTCCCCTATGCCTTGGCATTCGCTGCTGGTGCAATGATTTTCGTAGTCGCGGAGGAGCTGATTCCAGAGGCGCATAGAGGGAAAAATGGAGACATAGCTACGATGGGACTAATGATCGGGTTCACCATAATGATGGTACTCGATGTCGCTCTCGGGTAATAGCGCAATCCCAAAGTGTCCGTAACGCCTCCCGCCACCATGACGCGCACGGTTCTCGCTTGGGTTGTCGAGAGAGTCGATGCGGGCGAGAGAGTGGCCATGGCATCCGTAATTAGCGCAAGTGGTAGTGTCCCAGGTAAGCCGGGAGCGAGGCTGGCCATTTCATCTAATGGTGGAAAATGTGGAACTGTTGGTGGTGCCGGACTCGAAATGACTGTTGAAAATGCGCTCCGAGAATTACTAGACATCCCTAAGAACGATACCCGTAAAATCGGGGGACGCATCGAAACATTTCTGCTGCACAAAGACGGGAAGGGACAAGAGGTGGTGGCCCTTGACAGCCTATGCGGGGGCCGTGTGACGGTTGCTATGGAGGTTGTTGAGCCAGTGCCACATCTGCTAATTTGTGGAGGTGGCCATGTGGGCAGATCAGTGGCAATAGTTTGTGAAACCCTCGATTGGAAACACAGTGTCTTTGACGTTCGGGGGGAATATGCGAACAGAGAACGATACCCCCTTGCCGAGGAGATACACAACTGTTCCGTTTCTGATTTCTTTGACTCAGGTGAAGGAGAATCGGTGTCAAGATTCTCAGACATACTGATTTTGGGGCATGACTGGGAGATAGACCAGAATTTCCTCATTGGATCTCTTCGGAGAAATGCCAGCAGGAATACAAGGATAGGGGTAATAGGTTCCAGAACTAAATGGAAAGGATTCAGGGCGGCAGCTGTCGAAGCTGGCATTGGTGAGGAGACCCTCACAAGTGCTAGGTGCCCAATTGGGCTCGACATTGGGGCAGATTCACCAGAGGAGATTGCCATAGCCATCTGCGCGGAGATTCTCGCTATGGATAGGCTGCCCGGGGCAGCCGAAGACTGAAATCAGCCCCTTCGAACCGAGAGGTATGAGGAGCCTCTCCTTTGCCATGGCAATGCTGTTCTTTTCGTGTAGCATTAGCGGTTGCATTTTCTGGGAGGAAGAGGCCGGTGAACCGGTTGACGAGATATTTGAGGACTCTTTTGGTTCGTTCACCGTGGTGGCGCCAATAGACACTGGAATCAACGTCTACCACAATCACTTCATTATGAACGAATCCTACCCGCAATGGCTTCTCGATGGCCTGAACGTCACTATGATCTGTGATATCTCAACAAATGGGACCTGGCAGGAGAGGTATGATTCCGACAAGGAAGGTTGCTGGGACAAGATAACCTCGACGGACATAGTTTGGTTCAGGGGAACTAGAATCATCGGAACATCGCCAGACGATGACACTGACATCCCCATTCTCGACGACCCACAAGACGGGCACGGAACTGCTGTTACTGGAGCGGTGCTGAATGCCAATCCCGATGCTGTGATATTTTTTGTTGAGGGGTTCAGTGATGCTGCAGTACTTGCAGCGGCGAATCAGCCCCTTGTTGACGTGATAACCACGAGTTTCGGTCCAATTGGGTCCATACCTGTTCCTGGAATTGAGGATGCTACCAAGGTAGCCGTTGTTCAAAATAAGAAGATTCACACGGGAGCAGCGGACAATACCCCCTCTCCAGCAGTACAGGACTCCACAGCTGGCCCTCCTTGGAGCATCGGGGTTTCTGGATACGCGGAGGAAGGTGATGACCAGAAGGAGACAATGAGTGGTTCATACCCAGATATTGCTGCCGATTGGACCCAGGTCCTCCCTAATCATGATGATATCGATGGCTACCACGAGACATCCGGGACATCATTCGCCACCCCCCGAACTGCGGGTTTGTTGTCGAGGGTGATTCAATCTCTTCGCTACGAGTTTGGAGATCTTTCATCGGGCGCCGATCCGGATTCCAGAATGGGCTACATTGTCAATGGAGAAGGCCAAAATATCACTAGTGACACAATTAGAGATGCCCTCAACCTTTCTGCTTGGTACCCTTCTTACTCCACATGGGACCCATCATCGGGAACCATGCCGATTTCACCCGTAGCGCCTTGTACGCAAGTTGGTTGGGGTGTGGTGAATGAGAGCAATGTTGTGCCAATGATAGAGCATCTAAACGGGACTTCAGAAATTCCAAGCAGACCCTCGGATGTAGTTATGTGCATGGAAGCTAATCAAGCAATTAGGGAAACATACTGGAATTAGCCATGTTCTCCAATTTCCGTTGTATTCAATAGACTGTAGCGCNTGGGTACTACATGAGGAGAGTCTCCCTTAGGTGGAAGATTTCCTCACTGAGGGGNTCCAAGGATATCTCTCACATACTGGACATTGTGGAAAGCATAGAGGTCCTAGGGCATTTGGCGATTAGAGAAGATGGAGTAGTTCAACTAGCAGAAATCAGACTGAAGGAAGGAAAGAGTCTGGAGGAAATCTCTGACCTTGGTTGGGCCGAGGTTCTGGAAAAACACGAAGAAGATGGGGATGTTATTGTGGTGAGTATGCTTTGCACACACCCCTTCGCAAAGACTGCAATAGAGCTTTCAAATATCCATGTTCAACCCCCCTACGGAATAGACTCAGAGAGAGGAATGGAGATGCGAATGTCTGGCCTTTCGGATTCCATCCGCAGATTTGTCTCCCTACTTAGAATGCTAATGCCTCCGGATAAAATAAGTGTCCATTCCATCAGGGATGGAGGCACTAGTGATTGGGTGGATGAGTTGACTGATCGGCAAAGAGAGGTTGTCTCACTCGCGATCAAGAGAGGATATTATGATCCTAATTCCAATGTCAAACTGAAAGACCTCGCAGATGAGCTTGGAATGGCCAGAAGCACATTGGGTGAGCACATCAAGAGGGCTGAATACGAGATAATGAAGAAGGTANGAGACGACCTTTGATTGACCCCTATGGGGTCAAGACCCCAATGCTCAAGGTGCGAGTGGCTTTGGTAATGGCACAATGGTCCAGTACAGACTGCCTATGCTGCCCCTCTCTGAAGAGGTTGATTGGGCTGCCACGGTGAATGGAAATGGTGTTTCTACTCGGATGGAAAGCAATGCGATATTGCTAGATGTTCTTCGAGATAGCCTGGGGATTCTCGGAACGAAAAGAGGCTGCGACATGGGGACATGCGGATGCTGCTCCATTCTTGTCGACGGATCTCCCAGACTATCTTGCCTAATGCTAGCACAAGAGGCCAATGGGTGCGAGATAACCACTGTAGAAGGCCTATCAGAGGGACATCACCTACATCCCATCCAACAGACGTTTGCAGAGTGTGGTGGCAGCCAATGCGGTTTCTGTACGCCTGGCTTCCTTGTCGTAATATCTGCATTGTTAGATGAAAATCCCAAGCCATCTGATATTGAAATAAAAACTGCGATAGAAGGAAATCTCTGCCGATGTACCGGATATCAACAGATTGTAGATTCGGTTCGTGAGGCCTCGTCAATTCTTTGCGATGGCAGTGGAGTTGGGGACTCCACGGATCCGAAAAGTGATCCTCATCCGGGATTCGCGGGGTGATATATTGGGCGAAGAAGACTCAGACGAAATGGTGGGTTATCGNCAGCAACCGGGGAAGTTGCCNTTTTCCAAGCCNGGTTCNGGAGGCAAGAGTCNATTCAGCGAGCCNNGAGACGAGTCGATGATACCTNAGAGCCAAGGAGGGGAGAAGNCTCAGCCATGGGGNGACCACAGACATGACGANGTGNTTAGCGGCAGAGTCATTGGNAAGCCCACGGCNTTGGTTGACAGTCGGTGGAAGGTTACNGGACAGGCCCAGTATGGTGACGACATCAGNCTACCNGGNGAGNTNNTTGGNCGAATTGTNAGAAGTCCGCACCACTATGCCAGGGTTTTGTCGATTGACGCCAGTAAGGCATTGGAGTTGCCTGGGGTTTTGGCCGTGGCCACTGGCCAGGATGCCACGAGGGCTTTCGGAGTCCTACCCGTAACCAAAGACGAGCACGCTATGGCTCAAGACAAAGTCAGGCACGTGGGAGACTTAGTGGCCTGTGTTGCTGCCGTGGATGAGGCTTCTGCTAGAGAGGCCTGCAGGCTGATAGAAGTAGAGTACGAGGTCTTAGACAGTATTCATGACATGCGAGACGGNTTGGAAGACTCTGAGTTACCGATTCACGACAGAGGCAAGTACCACATTGGCGAGTCAAACATCCAGAAGAGGGTTTTCCAGGAATTTGGGGATGTGGAGGGAATGAAGGGTTCTGCAGCGAGCCATAGCTCCGATTGGCTGTTTGCAGGTGCAAATCATGGCTTCACTGAGCCTCATGCGACTGTTGCCCACTGGGATCCATCTGGAAGGCTCACGGTTTACACCCCACAACAAGTTCCACATTATCTGCATAGGGCTCTAGCTGATGTACTGGAAATACCCATGCACCAAATCAACGTGTTCAGAACATTCGTGGGAGGTGGCTTTGGAGGGAAATCGGACCCCTTCCCCCATGAGATGTGCGCTGCCATACTAGCGAGGAAAACTGGGAGGCCAGTTAGAATCAACTTCGACAGAGAGGAGGTCTTCTGGGTGAATCGGGGGCGACACCCCTCGAGAATAGGGATGTCCATTCACTCAGACAACGAGGGAAGGATCTCGGGGATTGAGACGGATGCGCTCATCGATGGGGGTGCATTTGCCTCCTTCGGCCACGTTACCACCTACTACAACGGGGTTCTACACACCGCCCCGTACGAAATAGGGGGTTTCCACTACACGGGCGCTAGGGTGTGGACAAACAAACCCGCAAGTGGGGCAATGAGAGGACATGGCGCAGTAAATTCCAGATGTGCAGTGGAAGTTGGGCTGGATGACATTTGCGAGCAGCTGAACGTTGACCCCATAGACTTCCGACTTGCCAACCTACTGCCCCCCCATAGTTCCACGATTACAGGATTCAGAGTTACTAGCATCGGTATGAGGGAGTGTCTGGAGAGGGTCCGAGAGGCGTCTGGGTGGGACGAAAAATTCCGCAATATGCCATTGGGAAGAGGAATAGGCGTGGGTTGTGGGTTTTTCATCTCTGGTAGCGGACTTCCGATCCACTGGGATCCCAACAAGTTCCCCCATGCGACTGTCCACCTCAAGATAGACATGGATGGGGGAGTTACAGTTCATACTGGTGCTGCGGACATTGGCCAGGGCTCTGACACAGTGGTGGCGCAATCAGTAGCCGAGGTTCTAGGTCTGCCCCTGGACATGATCAGGGTAAGGAGCAGGGAGACGGACACATCCCCTGTTGATCTTGGTTCATATTCATCTCGAGTGACTTTCATGAATGCCAATGCGGCTATATCTGCTGCCATGGAAATCAGGGGTGACTTGATCAAGGCAACGTCGGAAATTACAGGATCTCCCGAGGAAAAGCTGGTAATTGGAGACAGGCGTATTTTCCGCAAGGATGATCCGGGCGTCGGCGTTTCTTATCTCGAGGCTCTGCATAAGTCACAAGAGGACAGGGGCGCATTGGTATCCTCCGGTTCGTACAGAACACCACCAATGGGAAGGGCCCACAAGGGTGCCGCTGCGGGCCTTGCTCCCGCTTACTCATTCTCCGCATACGTCGCAGAGGTTGAGGTGGATGTCGAGACTGGGCAAACTAGGGTGCTCAAGGTTTGGGCGGCGCATGATTGTGGTAAGGCACTGAACCCTTTATCCGTCAAGGGCCAGATAATTGGCTCATGTCACATGGGCATGGGACAGGTACTGAGCGAGGAGATGCGATATGGCAGAACTGGTCACCTCCTGAACCCGGATTTCCTTGACTACAAGATTCCGACAGTCCATGAAATGCCTGATGTTTACCCGATTATTGTCGAGTCGAACGATCCAGAGGGGCCCTTCGGCGCCAAGGAAGCTGGAGAAGGTCCGCTGCTTCCAATACTTCCAGCTGTAGTAAACGCTGTTTACGATGCCACGGGAGTTAGGGTAAGTGAACTGCCGATTTCACCGGACAGATTGCACAAAGAGATTGAGAGAAAATGCAAGAACGCTGGGGTATCTGACCCATTGGAAATGGAGCCGCCGAGAATTGAGCACTCGGAACTCCAGGAAGTTCTCCTCGAAAGAGGCAGGCAGCATTCCGAAAGAGACGTCATGAGAAGGAGTGTTGGTGAGCCGGCACCTTACCATAATGGGGCACTGTTCGGACTCGACCCAGAAATTCCGGGCGACGAGCAGGATTCTCGATGGACAGCAGTAGTGATACCTCCTGAGAGTTACCTAGAGAACCCAAGTCTAGCTGGAAGCGCTTGGAAACACGTTGAGCGTAGGAAAAGGGGTGTTTCGGAATGAAGATGCCCCC
>PBSO01000013.1 GCA_002726275.1 Methanobacteriota archaeon
AGACCAGATTTGGGTCTCGCGCTATCTGGCCGAGAGGAATGCGGAGAAGTACGGACTTGCGATAGAGTGGCACCCCAAGCCACTGGGCGCTACGGACTGGAACGGCTCAGGGATGCACGTCAACTTCAGCGATGGCAAGATGCGTGATGTCGGCGGAGAGAAGCTGATGAGCGAGATTTGCGAGGCCTTCGGAAAGAACATCAAGAAGCACATGGACGTCTATGGCGCTCACAACGAGCAGAGGCTAACCGGCCTCCACGAGACCCAGTCAATACACGAGTTCTCATACGGTGTTTCCGATAGGGGCGCATCGATCAGAATCCCGATAGGGACTATCGAGGACGGTTGGAAGGGAAGGCTCGAAGACAGGAGGCCATCATCAAACGGCGACCCTTACAAGATCGGGGCGGTCGTGATCAGCACCACGAAGTCAGCATACTGACAACTTCGTCCGCGCACCCCCAAGAGAGAGTCACACCAGCTCCGCCATGGCCGTAGTTGTGAATGACCAACTTGCCACCGATCTCTTCCGACTCCAAGCGAACCTCGTAGCGGGACGGTCTGAGCCCAACCCCCACTCCGACTATCTTGTTCCTGTCCAGTTCGGGCCACAGGGCCTCGCATTTGCCGAGGATGTACTCGGTGTCCTCATCCCTTGCCTCCAACTCCCAGTCTCCCTTCTGGGCGGTCCCACCTAGGACCGTCACGTCTCTTCGTGGTATGGTGTAAGTGAGGGTCTCCGGTTGCTGGTCGAACCTCCCGAATCCCGGGTCTTGTTCGATATAGATGATCTGCCCCCTGACGGGAATCACAGAATCATCGCCGCATAGCTCCCTGGCCCCTATTCCTGTACAGTTTACCACGATGGCCTCTTCTATGTCCTCAATCGAACCCACCTCTCGTATTTCTATGGTCCCTCCTAGGCCTTCAAACCTAGATTTCAGCCATGGCATGTATAGGTGCATCTCAATTACTGGGGCCTCTATTTCCCATCCGAATGAATACCCGTCCGCTATCTCAGATTCATCAAGGATTCTGAAATGGTGAATGTCATCGCTCCATCCGGGGGACTCGCATTCCTCGACTAGGTACTCCCTCCCAAGCCGCATGGTGATGCAGTCCACACCTTCCTCAGACATCAGCCTGATTAGTTCGTCGAAAGTCTCGGAAGACCAGCGATTCGTCTTTTCCAATGGCTCTGCAAGGAAGGGATACCACCACGCAGCAGCAGTATCAGAAACCGTCTCAGGACTGAGCTTGTCCGTGATTATGGTCACATTGAATCCGGCCTGAAGTAGCCTAATGCCCGTGCTCAGGCCAGAGACTCCGGCACCAATGACCTTCACATCCATGTGCCCTCATGTGGGTGCAGCAGATTATTCCGTCGGTAGGCAACTATCTTTAGCCAGCACCCAGTCGACTCGGCGTTGACATGCCTAAGATAAGAAGGCCCAGGAAGGGTTGGTGGAGACCGGAGAGGTACAAGCGAATATTCCGTTCCACTAAGGTCAAACCGAGCGAGAAGGGACTCCCCCCCTGTCCAGCCTGTGGGGAATGGAGCATGCAGAGGGACGGGACGAGGGACGAACTCTTCTGCGGCCTCTGTGGTGCCGTTCTCTGATTCGTCAAGACAATACGCAACAACTCCCTCGATGCACTGTCGCAGTGATGAGGAACCGCACCGGATGCCTCGGGCATCACGAGTGATGGGCGATCTGAGCGGCACTAAAGGTAGGTCACAACCAGTGCCATCGTGTTCCACATGGCATGAGCGGCTATTCCTGGCAATAGACTACCAGTCCTAATTCTGATCCAACCATAGATTACGCCTCCGATTGTTGCCAAACCTATTGTGAAGGGATCAAGGTGGACGAGCCCAAAAATCAAGGCACTGATTAGAATCGCGGGCCATTGCCCATGCATCCTGCTAATCGAATCCAATAGGTATCCCCTGAAAAAAAGCTCCTCGGATATGGGAGTCATTATGCATATGCTGATGAAAGCTAGAAATATCGCTATGTTTGATGAATCCCAGGTCGTTCCTAGGTCAGTATTCGTCCCAGGCTCTCCAAAAAATAATACAAATATAACTGCATAAATGAATACCAATATATTGTCAACAATTAGGGCTATTATGGGAATTCCGAGAATCATCATTGCCGCTCTTTTCGGCGAACCGACTCTCAGCATGTCCCTAGTTCGGGCGATACTTCCGTCTAGGTAGATGAAAAGTAGTATCAGCGGGATTATCAAGATTTCAACTAATATGGAACCAATAGAAAATGAAGCACCTTCGCCAATTCCGATAATAATTAGGACAAACGTTATCGCAATAATTCCAACAACTAATACAGCGTAATATGCTAATAGGAATGAGAGAGTGACAGCCCAAGATAAGATTCTTTTCTCACTAAGTCCTTCGGACGAGTAATCAATAGGCGGCGAAATGGGAAAGACCGGCTTACTGTTAGAGAAATTCACAAACGCCCTAGTCAGAGGGCCAACTCCATCTCCCATGCACTTGCACTAACTCTCGATATATTCACTTATTCCCCTACAAGCGATTCCTCAGTCCCTGTTGTGGGGAATCATTCATGACTGGTACTTGGCGGAGGGCGTCCGGTTACACCCATGCTTGAGCTGTCCAGTGACCAGACAATTTCACTGGCGCTGGTCCTGTCCCTTCTCCTTGTGACCAAGGTCAGAGATATGCTGGACACTAGTGGAATCACAATGGCAGTGATCGTCGGCCTGGTGGTGTCATTATTGGGCCATTGGACGTGGCTGGTCATCCTCATCAGCTTCCTGATAATAGGCTCAACGGCAACAAAGTGGAGGTTCGAGGAGAAGCTCGCACTATCGATAGCCGAGGAAAACGAGGGAACCAGGGGGTGGAGAAACGTCCTCGCAAATGGGGCCGCCCCGATGGTCGTCGCGATAGCCCACTGGTCATTCGGCGACTCCAGTTGGGACTACCTGGCACTTTGCTCATGTGTTTCCGTGGCTTGCTCGGACACACTGGCATCCGAGATAGGGTCTCTCGACATGCGTACTCGTAGTATAATCAACCTAGAGGCGGTTCCACCGGGCACCAATGGGGGAATGTCCCCAACAGGTACCGTCGCAGCCCTAGGCGGCGCCGTCATCATTGGGGTATTTTCAGTAGCAGTCGCATCTACAGCCGGCGACGAAACTCCTACTTTGATGCTATTCTCAATAGTCTCAGCGATAGGTTGGCTGGGATGCCAGATAGACTCGCTCCTCGGAGCGCTTCTGGAGAACAGGGGTTACTTGGGAAAGCACACGGTAAACCTCCTTGCAACATTGTCAGGAGTGGCACTCGCCGTACTGGCCAGTATACAGTTCCTATAGGAACTGCTAGCCGTTGGGTTTGAACGCAACCACTCTCAGGGTTGCATATGGGACTGAGGCGTGCAAGCTCCCTTCCGGCCCTCGTGATGGCACCAATTTTGGTATGCGTTCTGCTGGCATCGTCAATTTCATTGGGTCAATCCACTATTGCTCCCGATGGACCAGGCGAGGAGTGGGAACTTCCTGAGCAGCACATGATTTTCCTGAAGGGAGAGGAGCAGGCCCCCTTCCTGGATAGGAACTGGTCGGTCCTGACGGGAGAGCCCCTAGGGAGGGCAGAGTTCACCAGGACAAGCTCCTCATTATCTCCAAACCTGATCGACATTCAGTCAGCACCACTGTCCGAGGCACTCAGGTTCGAGGGCAATATCACCGTCCAGCTCTTCGCATCCCTGGAGTCATCTAACGATGGTTGCAGGATCTCAAACGTCCTACCCGGTTCTGCAGGTGCAGAGACATCTTTCACAGTATCACTCAGTCTAGGTACATCAGCAGTATTGACCAACGCTGTCACCAATTCCATGGCCATGGAGGAGTCATTCCTGCTAGCTCACCTTTTCACAGTCCAGGCGACAGACGTCAACGTCTCACTGGCTCCGGGGGACATGATTTCTCTGAAAGTGGACGTCCAACACGATTGCCTGCAGAGCGGCGTCCTATGGTGGGGTTCTTTCGATGCAAGGACGGGAATAGTTCTCGATGGCGATATCCTCGACCCGTCACTGGAAGTGGTGATCGACTCAAACAGGATGGCAAGAGTCCAGTTCACTCCACTCTCTCCTTGGGGACAGGGGGATTTCGACTGGCAGGTGCTTGAGATCGTGGGCCCAATGGATTGGGACGAGATGATCCATCGGAACGGCGATGAGGACCAGAGAGTGGATCATTTCGAGATACCTCACAGCGTGATGATAGGAGACGCCAATAGGACAGTCAGAGTCTGGTCTTCCGAGAAGCCATTGGCCCCGGGTAAGTACATGGTTGACGGATGTTTCGTTCTAACTGATCAGCATCCAGGCGATACCTGCCACGTAGTGGGCGTTCTGAGATTTGAGGTGCCTGAGGACAAAGATCCCCTGCTTAATGGGTTCTGGGCCGCTATTATCGTACCACTCTCAATTGTCGGCTGGATCGGCTTCTCGATTAGAGAGGCAGCCATGCCTCTGCCCGCCTATGCTGTCATTCTGTTGCTAGCCATAGCTGCGTTGGGCCCCGCTTCTCAACTTCCCGATATCGATACTGAGGCCAACGGAGGGAGAGGGGCAGCGCCCTCTTTCGTTCTGATATCTCATGGTGGCGAGGAAGTCTCAGTCTCTTTGGACGATTTACTCGAGGGCTCAGATGGGGTAGTGATAGGCCTATTCCAAGTAGGCTCCCCGTATGCAGAGCACCAGAGGGGTGATTTCGAGTCTGCGATGATTGTATTGGAGAGGGACGTCGAGTTCGTACAGATAGCAACCGGAAAAGACCTCCAGGCAGTAAACATAGACGGGCATGCAGCCGTGATAAATGAGTCATGGCCCATACTCCTTGATGAGCCCGACTCCAGTATAGGGACGAGCCTCCCGAGCGGCCCCACGGATGCCGTGATAGTCATCGACCCAGCTGGATTCGTCACAGCATGGAGCCCTGGGACTATGTCGTCCGAGGAGATCAAGCAGGCAGTCGAATCTGGAATCAGGGGTTCGGGCAATGGCCCCCTGGATTTGTTCTCGATGTTATTCTCATTCTCTCTCTTACCCATATTCATACTCGCACTGCCATCCGGAAGAGAGGACGAGCCCGGGGATGAAATGAATCCATTCGCTGGCTCAATAATGACTGCCGCAGCCGCTTCATCAGGATTTGCGGTTTGGGCGATTCCAGTGGCTTTACTGGCATATACGGGGATTTCACCATCTTGGCTGATCGTGGAAATATTGCTCTCAATATTGCTGACTTACCATGGGCTAGCAATTCTTACATCGGGGAAGATTGCAGAGATTGAGTTCGCCTCCACATTTGTCCATTCCAAGCTTCCCGAAGAATACGTGCAGTGGAGGGGTGTAGGGGAATTCAACAAGGACGCCTATCTCGGCCTCTGGCTCGCTTGGCTGGCATGGATCAGTACTCCCTACTTGATACCACAGGGGGTCGGGGCAGTCGCCCTGTCGGGGACATTCGGACTGCTACTCTCGATTTTTCTGATGCTTGCATTCGTGGCATCGGCCGGATTGGCCGTTTCATTGTCTAGGGCAATTTCAGCCATGCCAGGGGCAATTTCTCTTTCACTCGGGCAGATTAGCATGGGAATTCGCCCTAGGGCATGGGGCATGGCCTCAGTGGTCTTTGGAATCTGGATGGCTGTAAGCCTGATCGTTTTGTCCTCGCAGACCGGTCTCTCTTAGAATTTTATGACCTAATGACCGTGAGCATCATAAGAGTGAGGCCCTACCGAGTATTACTTCCTTAGGGGGGTATAGTATAACCTGGTAGTACCGCGGGCTCCAGTTGCACGGGAATGACGACGAGTGGGTTTTCTGATGGATCTGATGACCAACTGGAGCACCGACCCGTCGCAACCCGAGAGCGTGCGCAAACCGGGTGCACGCTAAGCGGAAGATACCCGCTGATCTGGGTTCAAATCCCAGTGCCCCCACCAAAATGCTGACATCCAGCTATTGCGAGGGTCTTGGATAGGTCGAATTGAAGAAACACCATTCATTCGCAACGCCATGGTGAATACTAGGACTGGCTTACTATTGGTCACCATACTAGTGTTGCCACTCGTCGGGAGCTTGGACCCGCCCGCCGAGCCAGAGGGGAACGCCGGATTTTCCAGCAGTGTGCCGGAACAGTCCCCAGTGACCTGGGCAAATCCAGGGCCATGGTGGTCATGGACATCACTTGATTCCGACAGAAACGGAATACATGACTCAATCCAGAGTGCCACCGGCCCAGTGAATGTCGGCATTTCCTTCAGTCGTCCCGTTACCGATGCCGACCGCTCAACATTGGAGATTATGGGTCACACTATCACAGTAGAGCTTCCTTCTGTCAGTGCAGTCCTAATCGGCCCCGTGGATGTCTCGGAGGTGGGGGCACTATCGGAACTAGACGGAGTGGTAATGATCGAGAGGTACGGCTCAGTTGTATTTCACGGAGATATTCAGACTCCCGCAGTGAAGGCCAGGAATTCTTCCGACTACCCCGATGGGGCATGGGACCTCGGTTTCAGTGGACAGGGGGTAAATATCGCCCTAACGGATACAGGTGTGGATAATGAGCACCCGGGACTATCCGGCAAATTTGTTGCCGGTTATGATGCAGTTTGCTTTGTCCACTCCGACCCGCAATGCGTACTCTCGGGAGGGAGGGTTGAGGACGGCTCTTTCGACCCCGATGATGGAAATCAGCATGGGACTGCTTGCATGGGGATGGCGAGCGCAACAGGAATTGAGTCGGATGGGAGTCAATCTGATTTCTACGGCTCAGCTCCGAACGCTTCTCTGGTAGACGTCAGGATTGGTACCGATGTCGGCGCGGGCCCGTTTGAGAACTACGTATTGGAGCAAGAATTCTACGAGTCGGCGATGAACGGCCTACAATGGATCATCGATCATAGGGACGATGCTTGGCCGGGGGTGGACGATGCGAATCACGGAATCGACATCATTTCCTTATCCTGGGGGATAACGAGCCACGAAAACGGCGAATCGGATGGCTCTGACATGCATAGTCGAATTCTGGACGATGCTATGATGGCAGGCGTCACCGTCTCGAACGCAGCAGGAAACTCGGGTCCCGACAATGACGGACTTTCTGGTATGAGCGCGTCTTCACTATCTATCACAGTAGCGGCTACTGATGACCAGAACACAGTGAATCGGGACGATGACACCGTCGCCTCCTACTCATCAAGGGGCCCAAGGAGGGACAATGGAGATGGGAACCCCGTGAACGAGTTGATTCCAGAAATTAGCGCTCCTGGGACCAATATTGTTCAGGCAGAGGGTTGTGTCTCTAGCGGAGGGTGCAATAACTTCCTTGGTGGCGACGCATCAGGGAACACCTACACTGGGAGAGGCAGCGGAACATCCTATGCCACGCCGACAGTTACAGGTGTCATAGCCCTGGTCATGGAGGCCAACGAGAATCTCTCCCCTCTCCAGATTAAGGAAGTCCTCAAGCAAACTTCGGAGAGGAGGGGGGGGCCGAGCGCGCCCGAAGTCGATCCGTACTGGAACAGGGACTTCGGCTATGGAATGGTGGACGCCTATGCGGCGGTTTCTCTCGCATTAGTCCTCAACGAAGCTGAAAACCTAGCGGAAATAGACCCCTCTATACAGAATCACCTGCTCAACTTGGTGGACTCAAATGGAACGATCAATGCCACGGGCCATTCATGGGGGCAGATGGGGAGTATCGACAGAGTCGAGTACAGGATCGACTCAGGGGAATGGATTGAAGCCGAATACTCTGCGACACCTTCGGAGATAGGGGCTCTCGAACCATTCCTTTGGCATGTAATACTCAATCCTCAGAAACTTGAATTAGGATCTCATGATATTGAAGTTAGGGCTGTTTCTGGCACGAGCTACTCACTCCCAGTCCTAGCAACTGTTCATGGGACTGGAGGTGGAAGTGACTCGATGGCGATACCGCCCGCAGCAATAGCCCTGGTCGTCGGTGCCTTCGTAATCTGGGTCGCAGCATTGGCCTTCATCAGACTGAGGTCCGACGAGGAAATAGAGTCAATGATATACAAGCTGAGCGGGAAATCAAACACGATCACAGAGGATGAAGTCATGGTCGCAGAGATAGTCGACGAAAAACCGTCGTAGAGCGGTATGGAGGCCTCCGAGCCGCCTTATTCAAATCATAGGTCTTCCCTCCGCAGGCCATGGTGCGATTCTCCGACCGTGCGAACAGCATCCGTCCTACGGGAGTGAGGCGCATGTTCGACATGGCTGGGGACGACGCTATTCAGTTCGGCCTCGGAGAGCCCGACTTCCAACCTCCCCCTCTGGCAATCGAGGCATTTGTCCAAGCCATGAGGGATGGCAGGAACAAGTACACTACGACAGCAGGTCATCCAGAGTTGCGAGCTAAGATTGCAACTCTCTGGCACCACTTGCTGCCCGACATTGACGAGTCCAACGTATGCATCACTATGAGTGGGACCAATGGCCTTCTGGACATCTTCCTGGCTCTCGTCAATCCTGGTGACAATGTCTTAATTCCAGAGCCATACTTCCCACTTTACCCCCCCGATGTTGAGATTTGCGGGGGCCAGCCAAATCTCTATCCCTGTAGATTCGAGAATGGCTTCGTCCCCTCTGTGGCCGATCTAGAGGAGAGGTTGGATGAAAACACAGTTGCGATTCTGTACAACTTCCCAAGCAATCCAACGGGAGGAAACGTCAACGAAGAGCAGAGGGACGAATTAATTGCATTCGCTAAAGAAAATGACCTCTGGGTGATCACTGATGAAGTCTATGACAGAATTGTCTACGACACGCCACACGTTTCATTCATGGGTGCCGGATATGACAAGGTGATAATGGTCCAGTCCTTTTCCAAAACATTTGCAATGACCGGGTGGAGGATAGGATATCTGCTATCCCCTGACGATGAGGCAATGGCACAATTGACAAAGATGCAGTACTATGTCACGGCTTGCAGTAATGACGCAATGCAACACGCAGTACTGCAGGCGTTGGAAAAGGCGCCTGACTACCCCGAGTCAATGTGTGCAGAATTCAAGGCCCGGAGGGATATGATATGTGAACGACTCAATGCAATGCCGGGAGTCTCCTGTCATGTGCCTACGGGTGCGTTCTATGTATTCCCTAAAGTCGAAGTTCCAGGTATGACTAGTGAGGAAATCGCCATGGCATTGTTGGAGGGGGGCGTCCTGTGTTCTCCAGGGACTGCATTCGGAGCCGCCGGAGAAGGGCACCTTAGATTTGCATACACAATTTCTAGAGAAGACATCTCACGTGGAATGGATCGGGTCGAGAGCGTACTCTCAGATTTACGTGGTGACTGAGGTCTGTAGATGCTAGTCGCCCTGGGTACTTTCGTTGCTTCCTTGGCATTGTCATGGTACCTGTCATCCTTGCTGGAAGATCATGGTTCAACGGATGTCACTAGGGAATTAGCACCCTCACTTTTCATCGTCATCCTTTCTTCCGCCTTGTTATGGGAGTGGGGGCCTAGCCCTCTGGGTTTTGGCCTCATCATTGGCTCTGGGTGGTACTTCTTGAATAGAACAGTCGACATGATTTTCCCAGTCTAGTTCCCATCAAACAACTCGAATGGAATATCTATCATTCCACCATCATCGTCCCTCTCTTCATCCTCCTGGAGAATTTCACCGACTCCAAGATCTTCTAGAGTCGGGACCTCCTCATCAGGAGCCTCAAGGAGTTCCATCTGTAGATTCTCCAGTCTATCTTCTGCAGAAAGCATCCAGCCGGGTATTCCATTGGATCCGCCCAGTACTGAAATTGAGGTGAAAGTGGCTAGGGGCAATACTGAGATGGCAATCAGGAAGTCGATTATTGCCTTGGGGGGAATTTCAGCATCCGGTGCTATTCTGTCAAGAACTAGGGACTCGATATGAATCTCGTTCCACTTGGAAAAGTCAACCTCCAACCAATCCAGAGATGCCTCTAGGAGAAATCTTGCCGTGAACCAGAATATCAGTATCGGAAGTATCCATGAAAACCTCGAGACCCTCCAAATAACAGTCCTGAACATCGCTGCGAAAACAACCAGATGTTGGGAGATGAGTGGCTGCATTCTAACTGCTAGCCAAAGGGATACCAAATATCCAGCCATGCCTAATTCGAAAGCCCTTTCCGGCCTCATTACAGACTCCGGGACGCCTTCCATAATGGCCAAAGGAATCGCTATCAGTAGGACCTGTATTGGAACGGCAATTAGTTGTAAACCACCATGAACCGAAATAAGGTCAATCCCCTCTGATCTCACCTTTTTGTCTACCAATCTGGTCATCCTCCCATATGGGCTGGAGTATAGGGATATTCTGGAGAGGTCGACTAATTCTGGATCTCCTTTCCTCCTGCTCAGGCCGAGAACGGGAAGCCATCCCCCTCTCCTTACAACTGATAGGGGCTTGTAGCCACCAAGCAGCAGTGCGAGAGATAGTGAGAATACGCCATAAAGCAGGCCAGCGATAATTATCCACTCAATCAATTCGGTCCTGACAGAGACTGAGAAAGCCCCTCTGTCGATTTTTAGAAGGTAGGTGGCTGAGAACCCGAAGATGGGCACGAGAGTGACTTGNAGAAANACNAGGAACGACANCGCGACCCTGTGACGTAGGGATTCCGTATCGCTCATGTGCANACGCAAACTCATGCAATCATAAGTCCTTCATTCCCCCATACTAGCTATCACGTATTTTATTGTGGAAAATTATGGGAGCGAAATTTCCACTCCCTCTCTGACGAACTTGGTGTCCCAACCTTCATACAGGTAGTTAAGGCCCCAAAACTGTTCATCATGCGTAGTCAATATCCGCTCTTCTTGTGCTTCCTGCTAATTGCCACTAGCATGTCGCCCGCCTTGATAGGCAATTCTCTGGATTTTGAAACGGTCGAGAGGGGCGCTCAACCTAGGGCCCTGATCGACTTTGAGGTGACATCCATAGAGATCGGCAATTCATCAAGGGATGCCATGGATTGGGAGCAGCCCAATGGCGAGATAGCTGAGTATATCATTCGCGATGAGACTGTGCAAATCAATGTCACATTCACCCAGGCAGGAACGTCGAGCCAGCCAGCTACCGCAGACGGCTGGCTACAGATTTGGCATCCAGTCGGATTCATGATAACACAATTCCAAGTTAACATGACACTCTCCGGTTTGCAGTCCGTAAGAGAGGAATTCATCTGGACCCCATCGGCTGCTCACAGTGCCGTCGATGAGAATGGATACTTGTATGGCGGAATCACGCTCCTCGGAATTATTGATGGTGGCCTGGCTGACGATAATGACCAGAATAACGAGCTTTCCAGAGACATCCCGGTAGCCGTTTGGCATGACCCAATGGAGAATGGATTTTGTGGAGATGTAGATGGCGATAATGTGAATGATTGTCCGAACATCCCATACGCAAACGCCCCTATTTGGGTAGGTGCAGGATATGAGGCGGACAACTCAATCTCTTCGGATCCAGATACCTATGGGCATTGGAGAATGACCAATGCCTCCTCGAGCGAGGGCGAGAATCACTGGAGGGTCTCAAGGCCCGGTGCAGACTACGCGAGTAACAGGCATGACAGGCTATGGTGGGGGTGGTTCACTCCTTTCGATAGCTGTGACGACCCTGGTCACGGGCTCGGATACGGGACTTTGGACTCCTCAGTTACGACTGCATACGGCTCTAGATTCTGTAAGATAAAGATCAGGGGATTCGACTTCATATCAATGCACTTGATAACATCTGCATGGGGGCAGATGTCGCAAAACGACACCCTCCGAATAGAGGCAGACGCAGCCTCATCAATAGAGTACTTCGACTATTCTGCACTCAATCTTTCAACAGCAGACTCGGATTGGTCGCGTCAGGTTTGGAATATGACAGGGCTCCATGAGTCAGGTGAATTCACCATGGCCTTCAAGTTTGATTCAGATGGATCCTCTGCAACTGAGGGAATCCACGTCGATTCATTCCTGATGTTTGCAATCCAGAGAGTTCCCGAATATACGATTGAGGCGGACTGTGATGACCCGCTCCCGAATGCATACCTCGTAATACCAGCGGACCCTCACCCTCCCTCCCTGCACTGCAGAATTAGGAACAATGGATATGTCGACGTCACCCTGAGGCTATACACAGAGGTCTCAAACCAGTCATGGATGTACGGCTACCCACTTAGGATAGACTCCAACAATAATGTGGACCACGACAACTACGTTGTTACGGATATAGTCAAAGCACTAACTGTCATGGATGCATGGTTCAACCTATCCATACCAGACGGGGCCGAGGTCCAAGAAATGGAATGGCTTGTTGATATCAATGACGGGACCACAAATTTCTCCAAGGCCTCGTTGACGATTCCCGTTTCAGTTCAGGCGGCCTACTCGTGCAAACTCGAGCCCGTGACCATTTCCAATCCAGCTGCAACTCTAGAGCCGGGGGCCAATGGAACTATTCCAATGGTGTTCAAGAATACAGGAAACCAGGTCGCAATTTGGAACCTCGGGGCTTCCTTTGCCGATACTACTTGGGGGATGGAGAACATGGAGTGGTACGATGCCGCGGGACAACTCGTGACTAGCATAGAGCTGCAGGTCAATGAGGAGATTTCATTGAATGCTAAGATAATCACTCCAGACCAGATTTCACCCGGGGTCTACGAGATAACCCTGATCGCCAGTGGTAGAGCACCTGCCAATTTCATGGCCGTTTGGAATTTGAACATAGAGGTCCCGATTAGCTACGACATAGAGATAATTCCCTTTGTGACCCAGTATGAGTCACCAGCAGACGGATTCTTCAGGTCAATTGAGATATTGATTGTCAATCATGGTAACTCGGAAGAGTCCTACGATCTGTACTTGGATGCGAATTGGCACTTGGGACTGTCTCTAAACACTCAGAGGACCCTTGGCATAACTCCGTTTGGGGGCGACACAACGGTATTCCTTCAGTTGCCGATGCCTTATGGAATTGAACCAGAAACATATGAGATCACTATCAATGCAAGGAGTGTCAGCGACCCAGGCTATGGCGAGCAGAAGAAAGTCTACCTTACTGTGCCTGAGACACATCTGGTCGATGTTGAGGATCTTGACATGCTCGAGGAAGTTTTCAGGGGTGGAGACCCGCCTCGTTCCGTTAGTTGGGAGGTTACAAACGACGGCAACGTAGATGACGCCTTCTACATAGATTTCGATCATCTATCGGACGTCTCGGTTGAGGCTTCAAACCTCGTCACAGATGGCAATGGCGACAGAACCCCCTTCATTCCAGCCGGTGGTTCATTCAACATCACTGTCCTATACTCTTTCTCCGATGAGGCCTTTGGAGACCGTTCGATTACAATGACTGCCACCAGCAAGGAGGCGGCCACCAGCGGGTCATCCTCATCCGGCTCAGGAATAGCTGAGTTCCATGTCGGGGACCAAGGTTGGATAGTGCTGCTCCCTCCTTCGGATGTAACCATCTTGGAAGAGGATAATGACATACAGCTCACGTTCTCAGTCAAGAATAACCATCCAACTGACTCACAACTTATCAGAGTGGATGTAGACAGGGATTCAGACATTTTCTTCAATATCGTAAATGCTAGGATCGAGCAAGAAGACAGGGACTTCGTCCTGGATACTGGAGCAACTCGTGCTGTAACGGTAACTCTCCACGTTACCCAGGAAAACCTCGACTCACTTGCCGAGGACCAGATGACTTTCGAGTTGACATTGGATGTGGATTCCGACATAGATAAGATTTCCAGGACCGTCATGATAACTCTTGTGAGGCCTGTGCCGATTGACGAAGGCCCTACTGCCAAAGAAGCCGCATTGTTCGGCGGTAATGTGATTTTCCTCGTACTGGGTGTTATTGTAATGCTCGGGGTATTGTTTGTAGCTGCTAGAACCCTAAGATCAGCAACTTCCCCCCTTGAGGAGATATCGACTCTTGACGACTATGAGATGACAGTCTCTGGGAGTGGTTGGCCTGGAAGCGAGGTTCCCCAGGCCCCATCACTGCCTTCATCCGATGAAGTCGCCAATTCCATGTATGGAGGGGCCAAGGAAATATTCGAACAGCCACCTCCTCCAATGCCCGAGCCAGAGGCCATGCCCGAGCCAGAGGCCATGCCCGAGCCAGAGGCCATGCCCGAGCCAGAGGCCATGCCCGAGGTGCCTCCCGGTGCCCCGCCCCTGCCAGAAGACGGCCTTCCCGAGGGTTGGACCATGGAGCAGTGGGCTCACTACGGACAAAGGTGGATAGACCAGAATAAATAGGCCATTTTCCCATTTGTGCTTTCTGAAAATCATGTGCGAGTCCTTATGACCCCCCCTAAGGTGGCCCACTTCCCAATTCCCGAGCGTGAGAGCAGATGTACACTGGACAACAGCCAATTTTCATCCTAAAGGAAGGAACAGAGAGAACTAGCGGCAAGTCCGCGCAGAGTAACAACATCGCAGCCGCCAAGGCAGTCGCCGATGCTGTCCGATCGACCCTTGGACCAAAGGGCATGGACAAGATGCTAGTTGATAGCATGGGGGACGTCGTAATCACGAATGACGGGGCAACCATCCTCAAGGAGATGGACATCGAGCACCCGGCGGCAAAGATGATCATTGAAATCGCCAAGACCCAGGAGCAGCACTGCTACGATGGAACTACTAGTGCTGTGGTGATCGCTGGTGAACTCCTCAAGAGGAGCGAGGATCTGATAGAGCAGAACGTGCATCCAACTGTCATTTGCGAGGGATTCAGACTCGCTGCGGAGAAGGCATCGGACCTCATTGAGTCGCACGCCCTCAAAGTCGATGAGAATATTCTGAAGGAGGTCGCCAAGACCGCCCTAACCGGCAAGAGCGCGGGCGCAGTGAAGGAATTCCTAGCCGATATCAGTGTGGATGCGGTAATGGCAGTGGCCCACTCTGGCCCCGATGGAATCATGGTCGACGTTGACGACATCAAGATTCAGAAGAAGCAAGGGGGCTCCATTAGGGACAGCAAACTGGTCGATGGCATAGTTCTGGATAAGGAAAGAGTCCACAGTGGAATGCCAAGGTCAGTCTCAGATGTAAAAATCGCCCTGGTAAATTCTGCAATAGAGGTCAAGAAGACCGAAGTCGATGCAAAGATCCAGATTACCGATCCAAACATGCTTTCCCAGTTCTTGGATGAGGAGGAACAGTATCTGAAGTCCCTCGTGAAGAAGTTCGAGGACGTTGGTGCAACGGCAGTAATTTGTCAGAAGGGAATTGATGACTTGGCCCAGCACTATATGGCCAAATCAGGGATTTTCGCAATCCGCAGGGCCAAGAAGAGCGATATGGAGGCTCTGTCAAAGGCCACAGGGGGCAGAATAGTCACAAATATCGATGACTTGTCAGCAGAAGATCTAGGAAACGCCTCAAATGTTGAGGAGAGGAAGATTGGCGACTCAGACATGGTATTCATCGAGGGGTGCCCAGAGGCAAAGAGCGTTTCAGTTCTCATAAGGGGGGGCACCGAGCACGTAGTCGACGAAATAAAGCGAGCTTTCGACGATGCAGTTGGAGTTGTCGCCGTAGCTCACGAGGACGGAGCAGTGCTCACAGGTGGCGGTTCTGTCCTGGCTGCCATAAGCAGAGACCTCCGCCAACATGCAGAGACGATTGGAGGCAGAGAGCAGATGGCCATAGAGGCATTTGCTGGGGCACTGGAAGTTATCCCAAGGACGCTTTCTGAAAATGCGGGACTCGATCCGGTTAACACCATCATAGACCTGAGAAAGGCACACTCCGAGGGCAAGGTAAACTTCGGCGTTAACGTGTATGAAGGCGGGGTAGCAGACATGTCAGAATCCAAGGTACTTGAGCCGAGCAGAGTTGTAGAACAGGCGATCCAAAGTGCCTCAGAGACAGCTGTGATGATTCTTAGGATTGATGATGTGATTTCGAGCAGAGGAGTCCCTCCTGGTGGTGCAGGGGAGTTCGACGGATTGGATATGTGATCCATCTTACCGTCATAGAATACCGTTTTCGACAGGCCACTTGGGCGCATGTCCAGACTGAATAGGCATTATGTTCAATAATCGATGTCCACTGGAAAGATTACCCAGCCTAAGGCTGGGTAGGCGATCCCATGTCTGAAGGCCTCCCCCTACTGATTCTTTTTGGGTCCCAGTCGGGCAATGCGGAGGACCTGGCATCCAAGGCCGCCAAGCAGGGAGCCCAACTCGGTCTTTCAGCCACAGTTAAGGGAATGGACGAGATTCAACTATCCGAATTGCCCAGCTTTCAGCGGGTTTTGATCTACTGCAGCACATGGGGCGAGGGAGAGCAGCCCGACAATGCCGAGGACCTCTGGCAGGCTGCTTCCGCAGATGGCGCCCCATCCATGGGGGGGTGCCACTTTGCGGTTTGCGCACTAGGGGATACGTCATACGAATTCTTTTGCGAGTCAGGGAAAGAATGGGACGGTTGGTTCGAGAAGCAAGGCGCTACGAGGCTAGTTCCTCGACTTGATTGTGATGTCGATTATGACAAACCTGCAGCCGAGTTCACAACCGAGGCACTTTCACACTTCGCCGCCGTGGGTGCTGATGGTGTGTATGTCGAAGCAAATGTAGGCACTGCCTCCGGCGACTCTTCGGCTACCCAGTCTCCGTCAACAGACGATTCAGTCGCGACTTCCGATGAGGTGGAGCTAGTTGGAGAAGGGGTGGAGGAGCTTCTGTCATCAGGCGACAGATCCTTGGACATACTCTTCGGGTCTCAATCTGGGAATTCAGAGGCCCTAGCGGCCAAGATCGCCAAGCAGGCCAAGTCGTATGGATTGGAAGGCAAGGTACACGACATGGACGGCTTTGATTTCAACTCACTCGCCGCCAAGAAGAGGGTCATCATCGTATGTTCAACATGGGGAGAGGGCGAGCAGCCCGACAATGCCGAGGAACTTTGGCAGTTTGCTAACTCTGATGCCGCCTCAAGGATGGAAGGGGTCCACTTCGCGGTATGCGCACTTGGGGATTCCAGCTACGAGTTCTTCTGCGAGTCAGGAAAGGAATGGGATAGAATCTTTGAGACGCTCGGAGCTACCAGGATTGTAGAGCGTCTGGATTGCGACGTTGACTATGACGCACCAGCAGCCGAGTGGACGTTGGAGGTACTGCCGAATCTTGCTGCTGTAGATAGCACCGGACTATTCCACGAAGATATGGTGGACTCAATCAATCAGCTCGCAAGCGGCACTTCCGGAGCAGAAGGGGAAGACGGTTTCACCGTACCATCCATCCAGGCTGACTCCATACAGGTGGAGGTCTCTGTTTTCCGATATGATCCGGAGGCTGCCTCCACCGGTTCTGATTCATGGGCCTGTGTATTTCCCGGGCACACCTCGGTTATGGAGGCACTTAGGGCAATCAAGGCCACACATGATGGCTCACTTACCTTCAGAGATGGCACAAGTGATGACCCGTCTACGGCTATCTCGGTCAATGGCAGACTAGTCCTGCCAGGCAGGACGAGAATAGACTCCATTGTAAGCACCAGAGAAGGAGTGGCTAGGATGAGGATCGACCCAATCCCCGGATCAGAGGTGATTCGTGATCTCGTAGTGGACCATTGGCCATTAGAGAGGAAGAGAGAGTCGTCCGAGCCATGGATGGTCGCTTCCACAAGGGAAGGATTCCAAGCCCCACAGGGCGTAATTGGCACCATGCATTCAGTCGTGGCTACTAGGTTGCACTCTCTCGCGGACTACGACAGCGCGCCCCTGCTTCATGCCAGCTCCGATGCCGTCCCATACGCAAATGGGTTCCTTGGACCTGCCGTCCTAGCAAGCTCTTGGGCAAGAAGGTGCGATCCAAGGACCGCACCCGAGAGCAAGGACTCCATAGAGGCAATCATCGGTTCGAAGAACGGAATCAAGGCAGAAACAGACTTAGCGCCCATTTCAAGGAGGGCTGGATATTCTGGTGCTGTATCTGAGGGACTTCTCGAGGCTAGAACGAAGGCACTAGAAAATGACTCATTCAATGGACTCCTGGGCAAGCACGTTTGGTGGTACTGCTGGACTGTGAAGAGCAGTGGGAAGGTGAATGATACCGTTCTCTACCGTCAGGTACTCGGCCCTATCGGACTTCTGGGAAATCTATTCTCCGGAGTTACTGCAAGGATGGTCCTTGGCTTCACAAGGACGGGCGGGAGCATTCTGAACGACATCCTAGGAATGGTCGCACCACCAGCTGGAATTGGGAAAATGCCAAGGCAATTCAACACTTCAGTCGAGAACCACCACCAGGTTGTCGCAATATTCAATGAGATGGATGGTAGATTCTGATGGCTATGAAGTATGCTTACCACCCGGGAAATGTTGCTCACAGCGGCTCTCCTGAGGTTGCGGAGACTATGGCGCCAGTCGCACGTTCCTTGGGGTTGACACTTACTCCTCTCGAAGGGGCGACGTCCTGTGGGGCGGGAATCATTAGACAGGCAAATAGGAAGCTGCAGATCACCCTAAACGCACGGACATTTGCCATGGCCGAGTCATTGGGTCTCGAGATACTGACTCCTTGCGCCGCAACTGCTGGAAATCTGCAAGAGGACCTCGACTCTCTGAGAGGCGACCCGCTTCTGTTGCAAGAGGTCAATGACATTCTATCGAGAACGTGCGGCATGACGTTCTCCGGCGGTACTGAGGTAAGGCACCTTCTTCACGTGCTGGTCGACGAAATAGGCCTGGAGAAGATCGAGAAATTGGCAATAAACCCACTTAACATGGAAGTGGCCGGATACTATAGCCCGTATATCCAGAGAGAGGGAGCTTGTGGCGAAGACGATGTGCACGACCCGGATTACATGGAGAGGCTAATTTCCGCCCTAGGAGGTTCTGCTGTGCAATGGGAAGGTCGAACGAACAGTGTGGGTGCACCAGGGCTACTCTCGGAGGAAGGGACGGTTCTGAGACAGGCGGCAGCTGTACTATCTGAAGCCAAGGAGGAGGGAGCAGAAATAATCGTCAGCGCCTGCAACCTTTCCCATTCTGTCTTGGACATATACCAGGGCAAGGCAGGCAGAACTTCAGGTATCAGCACGAACATTCCCGTAATTCATCTAACGGAGATGCTCTCATTCGTAATGGGGCATCATAACACAAGATTCGCCCAACTAAGGACAAGGGTGGCTGTAATCGGGGACTGAGTCGACTATCAGAAATCTTCCAAGCCAGATTGCCCATGGGGCCTGAACGTCTTAGGTTCCAGTTCCCCAACTCTCGACACCCCTGGATCCACGTCTCCGGTCAAGTCCTCCTCTGTAATCTCTAGTCGATTTCTTTCCCTTTCCGATTTCACGAATTCAGATGCGGTAATTTCAGCATCATCAAGAACAGTGAAAGAACCAAGGTTAGATAGGTCTGAGTGGTGAGTCCGAGGCAGTTCTCTTCTGACTCTGTGAACGGCACGTTGCATCCCTTTCTCCCTTCTCTTTGCTGCCGCCATTGACCCTTCGTCACGAGTATCCTCGGCGATTAGTACAACTACTTCACCAAGCCTTCTGCGCCCCGTTCTCCCTCTTCTTTGGATTGTTCTAATTTCACTGGAAACAGGCTCGTAGAAAATAACCAAATCAGCGGCTGGTATGTCTAACCCTTCCTCCCCTATGGAAGTGGCCAGAAGTACATTGGATTCGCCGGATCTGAAACTATCTAGCCTCTCAACTTGCTTTTTTGGAGAAAGCCCCTCTCTGCCTCCTTTGCTCGATTGCCCGACGAACTGCACTGACCTAACGCCCTCCAAACCAATTAGTGCGTTATCGAGTGAGGATACCGTGTCCCTGTAGTTAGCGAAAACAATGACTCTGGAACCCTCCTCCCTCCTGATCCTCTCCCTTACCAACCTCCTCACCGCGCCCATTTTTGAGTGCGACTCACTCATTTCCGAAAGAGCACCCCTCAATTCCCTAATGCGTGGGTCCCTGAGGAAAGATAGGACGGACTTCTTAGTCCCATCTTCGTCCCTTTCCATTCTGTCGAGATACTCTCGGGAAGCCGATGTTCCTTGGCTTAGGAGGCAGTTAATCAGGTGGTGGAGCCTCATTGCCGTGGCAATCTGCGACACGGACTGGTACGCACTGGATTCTCCTCTAGAAATCGCCACCTGGGATCTATCCATGGCATTAGAAAGGCCGGAGTAACTAACCACTCCGGGCATTACGTATCTGCCCAAGCGCCTCTGCCTGTCTACAATGCCTGATTGCCAAAGTCTGAAGGGTTCGGCCATATCCCTGATTTCTTGAGGTACCCTAACTGTAATCTCAGCCACTTCCAAATCGGATAGATACCCACTAAGCATGGGCTCCTCGGCGTCCCTGATGTGAATCCTGTTTGCACCCATCCGGGAGCAGACCTCTCTGACATCTTCCGGTCTTGATCCGGGACTCGCCGTGGCCCCAAGAATCAATGGCGACTCCACCTTTGACAAGTACAAGTCAGAGACTTGTGCCATGGCGTGGCTTCCAGTGCAGTGATGTACCTCATCCAGAACCAGTAAGCAGCACCCAGATAAGTCAAGAACACCCCTTTCTACATCGTTGCGCACTACTTGTGGAGTCGCTACAATAAGTTTCGACGCACCCCACATAGACTCCCTCTTCGAAGGCGGATCCTTTCCCGTAACTGAGACAGGCTTTCTTCCATCAGGAAGCTCAATTGCCTCCAACACCCCTTCTAGGTGCTGCTGGACAAGTGCGACGGTGGGGGCTATCATTAGTGCCCAGCCCCCATTTCTATTCAGCGACTCTCCAATTGCCATCCAAGCAACTGCGGTCTTTCCTGCCGCTGTCGGTAGAACGAGCATCATGGAACTAGTCAGGGCTTCGTCAACTGCCTCGAGCTGATATGCCCGGGCCTCAATTTCCCCGTCGGAGAGCATTGGATGGCACACAGTCGGTCGCACGGATATGTCAATTCAAACTCAGGGTTGAAAATTGTTTCATATGGAGATATTGCTCATCCCACCCCTTAGGGGTGTATCGAACCCATCCCGATTCGTTCATATAGGGCATGTTTGTCGCAAGGCCGCTCACTACGTGAGGTACCAGACACCTGAAGGCTCTGCAAAAGCATCCTCAGAACCAGCCAACCATTCGGAAAGCTGGTGTGGTGTCACGGTGCCTCCACTGCGTGGTTAGCCCGGTAGACGGCCGTTTACGGCCTAAATCGGTAATACAAGGAGGAAAATGAATGGCCGACAAGAGTAGACCCCGCCGAGGTAGCATGGGCTTTAGCCCTCGGAAGAGGGCACTCAGGAAGTTCGGCCGCATCCAGGCGTGGCCCGAGACTTCCGACGCGGAGATCAGAGTTCTGGGATTCGCCGGCTGGAAGGCAGGAATGACACATGTTCTCCTCAGGGACACCAATAGCAACTCCACATCAGCAGGGCAAGAGGTCCGCAAGGCGGTTACGGTGGTCGAGTCACCTCCAATGAAGGTTCTAGCAGTCAGGGGCTACAGAATGACTCCCTATGGCATGCAAACCGCCGGAGAGGTATGGGCCGACATGAACGAGTCCGGTCCAGATGGCCTAATGCCTAGGCTCGCAAACCAGACTCGTGGCGAGAGGGACGCAGAACAGGGAAGGAAGCCGGCAAAGAGAGGCGGCAGGATTCCAACCAGGGAAGGCTCTCCGGATGAAGCGATGGATTCGCTGAAGGATTCAGATTTGTGCGAAGTCAGACTAATTGTTGCTACCCAACCCTCTCTCGTAAAGAGCGTCCCTGGAAAGACTCCCGAGATTATGGAAGTAGGACTAACCGGTGGAGACAACTCCTCGAAGATTGAGTGGGCCAGTGAGAGACTGGGCGGAGAGATCACCGTTGAAGATGTATGGCAAGCCGGCCAAGATGTCGATGTCGTAGGCGTCACAAAGGGCAAGGGTTGGCAGGGCGCCGTCAAGAGATGGGGAGTCAAACTACTCAGCCACAAGAATAGCAAGCGCCGACGTCAGGCAGGGAATCTTGGTGACTTCGGAACTGGCTATGTAAGGAAGACAGTCCCCCAAGCCGGTCAGATGGGGTATCACCAGCGTACAGAGCTAAACAAGAGGATCCTCAGAGTTTCAAACCCGGAGGAGTCGGATATCACTCCAGCAGGGGGTTTCCTGCACTATGGTGAGGTAACAAATCCATACATCTTGATCCAGGGAAGCCTTCCTGGTCCAGCAAAGAGGATGCTTAGGTTTAGGGACCCAATCCGACCAAGGGGGGAACTTCCAGAGGTAGTCCTCACCTACGTCAGTACCTCAAGTAAGCAGGGAGTGTGATTCAATGAAGGCAAAGGCATACAATTTGGTCAACTCCGTCGAACAGGAGGAGATGGACGCCGGACTTCTCGCGGAGTCATTCAGCGTCGAAGCCAAGCTAGGGAAGGCAGTAAACCTTCCAACCGCTTTCTCCTCGGAAATTAGGGAGGACCTAATCCGCTCCGCCGTCCATTCTTCAAGGGCAAATCGACGTCAACCATACGGCCATAGGGAGCATGACGGTAAGAAGGCCCCTCAACCAGGAATGAAGCACTCTGTGGAGTGGTGGGGCAAGGGCCGAGGTGTCTCTAGAATTATGAGGAAAACAGGCCAGAAGACAGGTGCTCAGAACCCTCACACGAGGGGAGGGAGGCGCGCCCATGGCCCCAAGGTCGACAAGGACTGGTCACAGAAACTAAACTCAAAGCAGAGAGCAATCGCCAGAGACTCTGCAATAGCAGCAACTGCAAACTCGAACATGGTGGCATCAAGGGGCCACAGATTCGATGAGCAGGTCAGCTTCCCTATAATTTTGGATGGCTACACCGAAGACCGAGATGGCTCCTCAGAGAAGTATGACATTGAGTCTATACCACTACAGTACTCGACACGCAAGTTCGTCGCAATGATGGAGGGAATCGGACTCGGCGAAGATCTCAGGCGCGCTAAAGATGGCCGTGCAGTAAGAGCTGGAAAGGGAACTATGAGGGGGCGCCGAAGAAGGACGCCAAAGTCAGTACTTCTCGTTGTCGCTCAGAGGGACGGTCTCGACAGAGCCGCTGCAAACATACCCGGTGTCGACGTAGTGGCCGCTAAGGACCTGTGCGCAGAAGATTTGGCACCTGGTGGCGACCCTGGAAGACTAACAGTTTGGACCAAGTCCGCAATCGAGGCAATGAGGTGAAATTATGGTAGATCCGTTTGAAATCATCATTATGCCTTGGATTACCGAAAAGACACTTGAGGCGAGGAGGGTCGCGGATCCAGATATTGGGTACGCACAGAACAACAATAGAATCGAGTTCATTGTCCACCGAGATGCCACAAAGAGGCAGATTAGAGAAGCTGTCGAGGAACTTTTCGAGGTCAAGGTGGCCAAAGTAAACACCAGAATTACCATTACTGGCAAGCATGCATCCGTGCGCCTTGCTGAGGGATACGACGCAGAGGAGGCAGCACTCAAGTTAGGTGCTTTCTGATGAGGTGATAATATGGGCAAGAGGACACGTTCACAACGTCGCGGTTCAAGTCCAAAGAACCGTGTATCAAGTCACAGGTTCCCTGCGGCTAATAGACTCCCACGCGTGAGCGAGGAGATCGGAGAGGTAGTGGACCTGGTCCACAGCCCGGCTCATACCGCACCACTCGCCAAGATCAGGTTTGAGGACGGTACCGAGGGACACATAGCTGCGCCTGAGGGAATCTCAGTCGGTCAACCAGTCTCTTTCGGAGAAAACGTCACGCTCAGGCCAGGCAATGTCACAAATCTCAGTGGCATACCAGAAGGCACCCCCGTTTGCAACGTCGAGTCTAGACCCGGAGACGGGGGGAAGTTCGCTCGCTCAGGGGGCAACTCGGCTGTAGTGGAGAGTAGAACTGGGGATCGCGTGAGAATCAGACTACCTAGTGGACGAGTCAAGGACTTGCCAGGCAAATGCAGGGCGACAATAGGGGTCCTAAGCGGTCATGGCAGGACGGAGAAGCCACTGATGAGGGCAGGTGCTGCTCATCACAGGGCAAAGGCAAGAGGAAAGCTCTACCCAACCGTCTCAGGGGTAGCAATGAACCCTGTTGACCACCCTCACGGCGGAGGAAACCATCAGGCTGTCCACGGACCTAACTCTGTAAGCAGAAACACCCCTCCGGGCAAGAAGGTCGGAAACATAGCTCCTCGCAGAACCGGAAGAGGCAGAGTACGTCAACAGGAGGTCGAGTGAAATGGCCCGTAGATCAAAGAAGTCATTCCGCTCGCCAAAGCTCGCCCGAAGGCAAGCACGCAAGAGGAGGTCAAAGATCAGTGAGCGCAGGAAGAAGGAGTTCCTATGGCGCGGCTACACACTTGACCAACTTCTCGAGATGCCACTCATGCCTCCCGAGGATGACTATGAGGCAATCAGCATCGCTTCATTGATGCCATCGAGGGCCAAGAGATCGATCGTTAGGATGTACGAGGGTCTCAACCCGGAGTGCGAAAAGCTCCTTGAGAAGATCCGTTCCAACAAGAATGGGAAGGTGGTCAGAACCCATTGCAGAAGCCTGTACGTTCTACCTGAGATGGTAGGCACGAACGTCGGAGTTCACAATGGAAGGGACTTTGTCAACATAGAGATAGTGCCAGAGATGATAGGTCACGCATTGGGGGAATTCGCAATTACAAGAAGGTCAGTAACCCATACTGGCCCAGGAGTGGGGGCAACAAGGTCCTCTACACACGTGGCATTGAAGTAAGTGAGGTGAGAAGAAATGAGCAGGAGATCCGGAAACTCGCAGAGCGGTTACACGCAACTGCTAGAGGGCTCCAACCTAGTTACTGCCAGGGCGGTAAACATCGAAGCTCACCACAAGCACTGTTATCACATCGCCAAGGCCCTAAGGGGGATGAATGCTGCATCAGCAATCAGCTACCTTGAGGATGTGATAGAGAAGAAGAGGGCCATTCCCTACACCAGGAGATCTAGAAGGGGCCGTGGCGGGAACACAATGGCTGGGCACAGGAAGGGCAAGATGGGACCAGGCAAGTACCCCAACAAGGCATCAAAGGAATTCATCAAACTGATTAACAGCGCAATGGAAAATGCCAGACAGAGATTTGATACAATAGATCCAGAAGATATGACAATCACACATCTAGCTGCACATCGTGGCCAGATTCAGAGGCATTGGAGACCTAGGGCCCAAGGCAGAGCGACACCAAAGAATCACTATCAGGTTAATCTAGAGATTTTCTTGGAGTTCTTTGGAGACGAGGACGAGGAGGATGATTTCTGATGTCACAGAACACCGTTAGAACATTCATTCACCGAAATGTCGAGAGGCAACTGGTTCGCGAATACCTCCTGAGAGAAACCGAGAGAGCGGGATTCGGGGACCTGCAGTTCCAGAGGACCCCCGAGGGGACGAGGGTCACTCTACACGCTGAGCAAGTTGGTAGGGTCATCGGACGAAAGGGCAAGGTAATCAGGGAGTTAGAAACCAGACTAAAGGAGGACTTCAAGCTCCAAGAGCCAAAACTAGAGGTCGAGGAAATTACAGAGCCAAGGCTCAATGCCCAGGTCATGGCAAGCAGGATGGCAAGCTCCCTCGAGAGGGGCTGGTTCTTCCGACGTGCAGGACATAGCACCGCTCAGAGCATCATGGATGCCGGCGCAAGGGGCTGCTTGGTCATCCTCAGCGGCAAGATCACTGGTGCCAGGCATAGGGTGGAGAAGTTCCAACAGGGACACATCAAGTTCTGCGGAGAAACCGCCCTGCAATTCATGGACGTGGGATACTCAGTTGCAGTGAAGAAACTCGGAACAGTCGGCTGCACAGTAAGGATCATGAGGCCAGGTGTCAAACTCCCTCACGAGGTCGTAATCAAGGACAGGCACGAATCAGGGCTCCCCCCTCTTGAGGAAGTTGCTTACATCATCGCAGAAGAGGATGTCGAGATTGAGGAAGAGACTCAGGATTCAGGGCCAGATGCAGAGGTAGTTATCGACTCTGCAATTGAGAAGATGGCAGAGATAGAGACCGATGAAAAGGAGGAAGAGTGAATGTCACACGTCAGCTCAAGGGACATCGATACGATGAACCACGAGCAACGCCTCCGAACCCTGGAGGAGCTCCGTGACGAGATGCTCCAACTACGGGCCCAGCAGGCATTGGGCGGCTCACTTTCAAACTCTGGGGCATACAAGCAGACCCGGAGAAGCATAGCAAGGCTGCTAACCAAGATCAGCCAAGAAGAAAACAAGGGGGACGAGTAGATATCTGGCATTTGCAACACATGTGGACTCCCTCAGGAGCTTTGCATCTGCCAGGAAATTGCCAAAGAACAGCAAAAGGCGGTAATATCGGTCGTAAGGAGGAGGTATGGAAAGATGGTTACAATAGTCGAGGGAATAGACGACTCAGCTATCGATCTTGGCCAACTCGCCAAGATTCTCAAGGGGGCATGTGCCAGCGGTGGAACCGTCAAGGATCGAACCATAGAGCTACAGGGGGATCACAAGAAGAAGGCCGCGAGAGTCCTCGAGCAGAATGGCTACCGGGTGGAGGTGCGATAAATGTCTGACATCATCAACCAACCATGGCTCGCCCACGAAATCTCCGTAACAGGATCATCTGATCCCGGACTAGTGGGAATATCTGGCATGATCACCAACGAGACACGAAGGACAATTAGAATCAGAACTGACTCCGGCGAACTCACCATTCCTAAGGATGTAGTTACTTTCACAATAGATTCAAGCAGGGAGATAGTTGGATACAAGGTAACCCAACGCCCCGAGGACAGAATAGGAAGGAGGTACAAGTAATGTCAGAGATTAGGGATATCGGCGTTGATGTAGCCAAACCAACTGGAGAATGGGATGGGGACCAAAACTGTCCCTTCTACGGAAGCCTCAGGCTACGTGGGCAGATCATCGAGGGACGAGTCCGCTCGACCGGGATGTCGGGTTCCATAGTGGTGGAGAGAGAAATTACTCGCTACATGAAGAAGTACGAAAGATATGAGAAGCGCACTCGCAGCTATTCGGCCCACCTCCCATCATGCATTGACGGGGTAGAGGAAGGGGACAGCGTACGCATTATGGAATGCAGACCCCTCTCCAAAACCGTGAAGTTCTGTGTCATTGAGAAGGGGGTGAACCAGTGAAGGGAATTCCAGGCAAGGTCACCAAGGCCCTCCCCACCCACGCCAAACTAGAGTGTGCGGACAACACCGGGGCGAAGACAGTGCAACTAATCACCGTACTCAAGAAAGGCGGCGTTGCACGGAGATACCCAGCAGCAGGTGTTGGCGACATGGCAAAGGTCACCGTCAAGAGGGGGACTCCCGAGACTCGCAGGCAGATCTTCAATGCCGTAGTTATCAGGCAGGCGAGGCCTTTCAGGCGCGTAGACGGGACATGGGTCCAGTTTGAGGACAATGCCTGCGTTCTAACAAATGATAGAGGGGAAGTTCAGGGTTCCGACATTAAGGGACCAGTAAGCCGTGAGGCCGCAGAAAGGTGGCCTAGGATCGCGGCAACAGCGAAGCAGATTGTGTGAGGTGGAAAGATGACGAGAAGCAGCAAGCCAGGCAAGCAACGCCTAGAGCAGAGGGACGCATCGATGCACATTCGAAGAAAGAGGATGCGCGCACGCCTAATCTCAGACGACCCAGAGCTTCAGAATATTCGCAGAGTCACCGTAAGGGTCGGTGACGAAGTAGAGGTCATCAGGGGCGACTTCGGGCATCCCAACAGCGCCAAGTCAGATACTCGTGGCAAGAGACTGGGCCAATCTAGGGGGAGGTCCGGAGTATCCGGGAAGATAGCAATGGTCGACTCCACCAGTGGGATGATATTCATCGATGGGGTGACTAGTACTACCGCGGATGGAAAGGAAGAAGCCGTCCCAATCCACCCATCAAATGTAATAGTGACCAAATTGTTCGAGGGAGACACACTCAGACTCAAGAGGCTACTAGAGAGGACCGGGGGTGTCGAAGAATGAGTAGCAGCCATATGAAGAGGCTAACGATGCCAAGAAGCTGGCCCCTTCCAAGAAAGTCCACAATATGGGTCCAGAAGCCAAACCCCTGTGGACACCCAATCGAGCATTGCATGCCACTGGGGATCATTCTCAGAGACATTCTGGGAGTGGCCCAGACTCGCCGCGAAGCAAAGAGAATAGCCCATTCAAAGCTCATCAAGGTCGATGGCAGTCTCGAATACGATTCAGCCAGGGGCGTTGGACTGATGGATGTTCTAACTGTTGGTGAGAACAACTACAGGTGCATCCTGGATACAAACGGGAAACTCAGATACAGATCAATTCCAGTAAAGCAGGCCTCCACCAAAACCTGCAGAGTTATGGGAAAGAACACCATCAAGGGAGGGAAGACACAGGTCCACCTACATGATGGACGAAACATGGTTTTCGACGAGAATCCGGAATACAAGACCGGAGACTCACTAGTCATTTCCCTGCCCGAGCAAGAGATCAAGGCCCATCACAAGTTCGAAGAGGGCTCCACTGCATACCTCACGGGAGGCAGTCACATAGGAGAGACCGCCACAATAAGGGGCCATGATGTAAAGAGGTCTTCAAAGGCCAATGAGGTCAGCTTCGACGATTTCGGCACAGTTTCCGACTACGTCTTCGTCATTGGAGACAAGTCGGACATTCCACTGGAGGATGAATCATGAGTGGAAATACCAACCCAATGCTCGCCCCGAGGGTCACTAAGGTAACTGTGAACATTGGCGTAGGAGAGGGCGGACAGAGGCTACAGCTAGCCGAGCAAGCACTTGAGATGGTCACGGGAATGAGTCCAGTTAGGACCCTAGCAACCAGCACCAATAGGGACCTGGGGACTAGGAAGGGCTCCCCAATAGGGTGCAAGGTAACCATCAGGGACCAGGAATCAATCCAAGCATTCCTGAAGGACGCTTTCTGGGTCCGCCAGCATACCATCCCTTCGTACAACTTCGACTCCTCTGGAAACCTCTCATTCGGAATAACCGACTATACGGACTTCCCCGGCCAGAAGTACGATCCAGATATTGGAATCTATGGCATGGATGTCAATGTGGTATTGGAAAGGCCCGGTCACCGTGTCTCACGCAGAAGGAGGCATGCCAGGAAGGTCGCAGTGAGCCACCGCGTGGGGCCAGAAGAGTCACGAGCGTGGTTCTCTAAGAATTTCGAACTAAAGATAGTCGGCTACGGAGAGGAGGAGTAATCATGGCAAAGGATCACGGGGAGAGAATTGGCCGCTCTGTTGGCTGCAGGAGATGCGGCCGCAAGAGAGGGATGATACGACGTCACGGCCTCAGGCTTTGCCGCCAGTGCTTCCGAGACACCGCTCCAGATATAGGATTCAAGAAATACTCATGAGGTGATAAATAATGCAATTCGATCCACTAAGCGACGCCTTCACGCGAATATTCAACGCGGAGCAGGCAGGCCACTACGAGGTCTCAGTAAGCCCAGCTAGCAAACTATTGGGAAGCATGCTCAATATCATGCAGAAGTCAGGTTATGTCGGCGAGTTCGAGAGAATAGAGGATGGCCGTGCCGGATCCTACAGGATAGAACTCATCGGGGCAATAAACCGATGCGGAGTCATCAAGCCACGGCATTCAGTACAACGCTCAGACTTCGACAAGTGGGAGTCAAGGTACCTACCTGCAAGGGACTTCGGGCTTCTCATCGTCACTACGAATCAAGGAATAATGGATCACTACGATGCTAAGAAGGAGCGCGTCGGAGGGCGCCTTCTCGCATATATTTTCTAGGAGTTGAATTGAATGCCAAAGTTAGATCACGTTTCCCATGAGATAAATCTCGCAGAGGGATCAAGCTCAAGCATAGCTGGAGACGTAGTCACAGTTTCAAATGACGGCAAGTCCCTCAGCAGGGAGTTCAGGCACCCCAAGGTTTCCGTCAGGCAAGGCGACTCCTCACTGGTGGTGTTCTGTGACCTTCCTCGAAGGGCAGACAAGGCCATTGCCGGAACATGGGCCGCGCACTTGAGGAACATGGTCAAGGGCTTGGAAGAAGGATTCGAGTACAAGCTCAGGGCTGTTTACAGTCACTTTCCTATGACTCTGAAGGTGGAGGGAAATCGCATGACAATCAACAACCTGTTCGGCGAGAAGGTTCCAAGGGTTGCCAAGCTACCCTGGTCCCCCTCCGAGGTGGAAGTCAAGGTCGAAAACAAGACCGAAGTAACAGTCAAGGGCTCCGATCGTGAGAAGGTCGGGCAAACCGCCGCCAATATAGAGAGGGCGTGCAGGATTAGGAACAGGGATAGAAGGGTATTCCAAGATGGAATTTACATCACATCGAAGGGGGCATAGGAATGAGTGACGAATTTGAAAATATGACAGTCGCCCAGCTAAAGGACGTCCTCCGTGAGAGGGACCTTCCAGTTTCTGGAAAGAAGGCTGAGCTGATCGCCCGCCTACAAGAGTCATCTGGAGATGCAGAAGCCGATTCTCCAGAAGTGTCCGACACTACCGAGGAATTCGAAGAGGATTTCGAGGATGAGGACGACTTCTTCGAGGATGAGGACGACTGGGATGATATGCATACCGCACGTCAGAAGCCCGTTCTGGATGAAGAAACAACCAATGCTCTGAAATTCAGGGCATCACAGAAGAAGAAGCAACCAGCATTCCGCAGACAAGAGTGGTACAGATACAGAAGGCTAGCAAGATCAAGCTGGAGGAAGCCGAAAGGCATGCACTCAAGCATGAGGCTCAACAGAAAGTACCGTCCACCAATGGCCCGAATCGGCTACAGGAAGATAACATCCGCTAGGGATCTACACCCATCGGGCTTCCAGGAAGTCCTGGTTCACAATCCATCAGACATGGATGGACTCGACCCAGAGAGGCAAGCCGTAAGGATAGGGGCCACCGTCGGCAACAGGAAGAGGATTTCAATCCATGAGAGGGCCAACGACCTTGGACTAAGGGTGCTCAACAGAAGGCGCATCGAAAGAAGGGGTGATCTCTGATGATTATAACAAATCAGCGAAGAATGGCAGCAGCCATCTTGTCACAGAAGGAAGGCAGGCCAGTAGGGGTTCACAGAGTCTGGATAGATCCCGACTACCTCGATGAAGTAATCTCCGCAGTCCAGAAGGACGACGTCAGGAGACTAATTGAGGAAGGACTGATCAAGGCTCGCCCAATCAAGGGCACTAGCAGGGCCAGAGCAAGGAAGGCCGCGGAACAGAAGTCGAAGGGCCGAAGGAAGGGACAGGGCTCGAGAAAGGGCAGTGCCAACTCCAGGACTCCCAAGAAGGGCAAGTGGATGCAGCTAATCAGGTCACAGAGGAGACAGTTGAAGGGCATGAGGGAGGAGGGAACACTCACTCCTTCTGAGTACAGGTACTACTACCGGAAGGCGAAAGGCGGCTCATACCGTTCCATTGCCCACATGAGAACAAACATGGTTACAGACGGTATCAAAATCGGAGGCGATGAATGATGGCACACGGCAAGAGTCAGAGGCTCAGGATGAAGCGCCGACGAAATGGACAGACCGACTACCGCCGAAGGATGAAGCTTCTTCGAGGCGGAGCCCCTAGGGCCGTCGTCAGAGTTTCCAACACACAGGTCACATGCCAGCTAGCCGAATTCGGTACAGATGGCGACAGAATCCTTGCTTCAATCACAGGCAAGACTCTAGTGGACTCATACTCATGGCCACTGGACGCATCAAGAAAGTCAGTGCCTGCCTGCTACCTCGCGGGTTACGCCATGGCAAAGGCAGCCATCTCGGCAGGCCACAAGGAAGCAGTCTTGGACATTGGACTATCGGCCTCATCATCGGGAAGCAGGGTCTTCTCCGCTCTGAAGGGTATGGTCGAAGCAGGATTGGAGATACCTCATGGAGAGACAGTCCTGCCCGATGACGAGAGATCAGCCGGGGCGCACATTTCCGAATCCATTTCACCAACCGTTGAAGTTTCCAAGAAGGCAATTGAGGGGGCATTCGAATGACCGATGAGAGCCCCGAGACTAACCCTGCCCCGGAGGTCCCGATACTGGCACCCGGCCTCGCAAAGGCTCTAGCGCCAGTGGAAGAAGTCCAATCCGACTCCCGAGGGAGGAGGAGAGGAGGCCCAGATCCACTAGCCGCGCTCAGGGCGTGGCAACCACGAACCAGACTGGGGAGGATGGTCATGTCCGGTCAGATACTAACTTACGAAGACGCACTGGCAACAGGGCTTCCAATCAGAGAGGTAGAGATTGTCGATGCACTGCTTCCTGACATAACTGATGACGTCCTTGCAGTAAACATGATTCAGAGGATGACCGACTCGGGAAGGAGGGTCAGATTCAACGTCCTATGCGCTGTCGGTAACAGCGATGGGTACGTCGGACTTTCGGTCTGCAAGGGGAAGGAAGTAGCCAGTACAATTCGCAAGGCAATAGACAAGGCCAAGCTGAACATAATCCCCGTAATGAGGGGCAATGGTTCATGGGAGTCGTCTGAAGGCCCAGGCACCAGTGTCCCATTCATGGTTACCGGTAGGTCGGCCTCAACCAGAATCACCCTGATGCCAGCACCTGCTGGGAAGGGCCTCGTCATCGGCGACTACGGCAGGAGGGTTCTGAACCTGGCTGGCGTCACCGACGTCTGGTCCAGGTCATCAGGCCAGACTAGGACGACAATAAATTTCGCCAAGGCGACATTCAATGCCCTAGTGGAACTGAATAAGACAAGACTCACAGAAGCCGATCATCGCAGGCTTAACATAATCAGAGGGAGGGAACTCAGTTGACATTTCTAGTAATCAGAGCAAGGAGCGACCGTGGAGTCACCAGGAAGATCAGAGACACAATGTCAATGCTAAACCTCACCCGGGTAAATCACGCTACCATTGTTACGGACAATCCCTCGTACAGGGGGATGCTGCAGAAGTCCAAGGACTACGTAACATGGGGCGAGGTGGATGCAGACACAATCGCCAAGCTAATCGGAGAGAGGGGCAGGATGTCTGGGGACAAGCCCGTCACCGACGCATCCATCAAGGAGGGAAGCGACTTCAAGGGAATCAAGGACTTCTCTAAGGCCCTAGCCTCTGGAGACGCTTCAATGGGTGATGTAGATGGCCTGAAGCCAATCTTCAGGCTCCATCCCCCTAGGGGGAGCAAGGGCTGGGGCGGCATCAAGCGTGCCTACACGGTCGGAGGCGCCCTGGGGTTCCGTGGAGACGCAATCAGCGATCTAGCAGAGAGAATGATGTGAGGCGAGAAGAATGGTATCACGAACAAACAAGTTCCGCGGAAGGAGCCGTTACCACGGCAGGGGAAAGAAAGCCGGAAGGGGAGCTGGAAAGAGAGGCGGTCGAGGAAACGCCGGCATAGGCAAGCACAAGGTTATGTTCAGAAACAAGTACATGCCAGGGCATTGGGGCATGCATGGCTTCAACAGACATCCAAGCTTGAGGACAGTTAACGTGTCCATCAACGTCAGCGAAGTCGAGGAAATGGCCGAGGGAGACTCAATCAACCTCACAGAAATGGGCTATGACAAGCTCCTAGGCAAGGGATCAATCTCCCGAGCGATCAACATCACAGTTTCCGAGGCTAGCGCTGGGGCCATGCAAAAGGTCGTGGCCGCTGGCGGAACCGTTACCACTGACGACGATGACGAGTTCGGAGAGTGGGAGGAAGAGTGAACACTCTAACGGGGCGATACGATGGTTGAGAGGAGTCCCAGCAAGATAGGCCTCCCCGCAATGATTCTCACATATTGGGGCGCCCTATTCTACTGGCTTAGGTCCGATTTACTGGATGGCGCCGAAGATGAACAGATGCGAGCACTAAGGATGCTCCTGGTTTCATTTCCATACGTCGGTTTCGTGATATGGGGCACCATGTCGGATCTCCCTGAGAATATCAGAGAGACCCCCTACATAGGCCGTGCGTTCAAGCCAGTGACATGGCTAGTTTTCGTTTTACTTCTGGCATATTGGGGTTGGAAGGATCCAGAAGCAGTGGGATTCCTGCTGGTGGGCGTAGCACTACTCGGCTTCGGTGCGGGCCTGGCAATCGCATGCCTCCTTTACTCGGGCTCGGAGTCCAGCAGGCTATACGCACTATCCAGGCTTGTCGATGTTTACCCGAGTATCACCAAGCCTGATGGCCACGTAAGGTTCAATCAGAAGTTGTGGACTACCACATTGGTGCTGATCATCTACTTTATGATGACCAATGTTATGATTTACGGTCTATCGGACTCAACACTCGACATATTCTCGTCTTTCAGGTCGATAATGGCTGGTGCATCGGGTTCAATCATGCACCTGGGAATAGGTCCGATAGTCACGGGCTCAATCATCATGCAGCTTTTCGCAGGAGCGAAGATCATTCAACTGGACCTCCAGGACTCGGCTGATAAGCAGCTGTACCAGGGGATACAGAAGCTCCTTGTCCTGTTCATGATACCCGTCGAGTCGATACCACAGGTGTACGGCTTCCTTGATCCTCACGAGACCCTCATCTATGACTTTGGGATTGGTTGGGCGAACGTCATCATCGTAGCTCAGCTGTTCCTCGGCTCCTACTTGGTCTTCCTATTGGACGAGCTAGTCAGCAAGTGGGGAATCGGCTCCGGTATCTCTCTGTTCATCGCAGCAGGGGTCGCACAGTCCACATTCGTCGGCACGCTATCGCCCTTGCCCGTGGTTCAAGGCACTCCCATTTCGTTCGACAATCCTCCTTCAGGAACCCTCCCGATGATATTCTACACCCTTAGGACCGCGACAAACTCCCAGTTGGTCTCCCAGAATGGGTTCGAGCTGATGCTACTGAATCACGCAAACCCAATAGCAGCGCTAATTTCCTCGGTCATAGTTTTCCTAGTCGTGGCATATGCCGAGTCGAGTAAGCTAGAGCTTCCATTGACGCATGGGAAGGTGCGGGGACACAGGGGCCAATACCCAATCAGACTCGTCTACGCGAGTAACATACCAGTCATCCTCATGGCAGCATTGCTCGCTAACATCAACATGTTCACCTTGCTATTCTGGAGCCATCCCACGCTTTCCACCGTCCCCATACTGGGGAGGAACGGTGCGATGAGCAGGGCGCATTGGTTCGGATCATACGAGGTCGGTGCGACTACGCCCTCGGACGGTTTCGCTTGGTACTCATCAATGGTGAATGGCGTTGGGGACTGGCTTATGCCACTTCTTAATCAGACCGGGGATGCCTATGGGCATAGCCTGGGCCAGATAATGCTCCACGTCTTCACTTACGTCTTCGTCATGACAGCCGGCTCTACCGTGTTCGCAAAGTTCTGGATTGAGACCACGAACATGGGAGCCAAGGACGTTGCTAAGCAGATTGAGAGAACTGGGATGCAGATTCCAGGGTTCAGAAAGAACCCGGTCGTTCTGGAGAGGATCCTCGAGAGGTACATACCTCCTGTGACCCTGTTCTCCGGTGCCTTCGTCGGGCTTCTGGCAGCTGGGGCCGACCTACTCGGTACGGTTGGTAATGCAACTGGGACAGGCCTTCTTTTGGCGGTTGGAATTATCCTTCGAACATATGAGCAAATTCAGAAGGAGCAGGCCATGGAGATGCATCCCGTACTTAGGGAATTCTTCGGAGCCGACTAAAGGGCATAATCGATGCACTGAGGGCCGATGCCAACATATGCCCACACGTCATGTTGAAATACCGAATGTCGGTCGCCGGGATGCTGCGTTGAGCTGGCGTTGGAGATCGAGCACCTAGTGCTATGACGTCTTCCATCAGGTTCGACGTTTGCCGAGGACGTGCTGCCCCGAACCAAGTTCGGGGTTTAGAGGTGAACCACAAGAAACGACTTGACCCCCGACATAGGGGGTGCAAGAGCAGATATCACATTCATTTTGTTTGAATGGTGTTTCTGCGCCAACCAATAAGTGAAAGCCTAGAAATGCGACATTAACTAACATAACTTCCGCTGGATCAGTGATTCCGCTTCACGCGAAATCCGGTTGATCCTGCCGGAGGCTACCGCTATTGGAGTTCGATTAAGCCATGCGAGTCTAGAGGCCTAGCCTCGGCGTACCGCTCAGTAACACGTGGGTAACCTACCCTATGCTGGGGAATAAGCTCGGGAAACTGAGAATAATACCCCATAGTCCACTACGCCTGGAACGGTGAGTGGATGAAAGCTCCGGCGGCATAGGATGGGCCTGCGGCGTATCAGGTTGTAGGGGGTGTAACGTACCCTCTAGCCATCTACGCGTACGGGTGTTGGGAGACATAGCCCGGAGATGGATTCTGAGACACGAATCCAGACCCTACGG
>PBSO01000014.1 GCA_002726275.1 Methanobacteriota archaeon
GGGACCCCATTCTCCTTGTCATCCACCCGATTGCTGGCATTGTCATAATATCGTGTCTACCTATGCTGACGAAAGGCCTGCCCTGTGATTTTACTATGGCCAAGGGGTCCACTAGGCCGTTGATGTGAATCGATGCAAAGACAGAGCCGCCCCCTGATTTTGGGGTTTCATCAAACTGCGTCTTTCTGAAAATTATCGCCCATGCGATGTCGATTGCGAATAGCAACACAGCCCAGAATGGCTTGCTCCCGGGGTGCTTTCCACTGTGATCCCAAGGAACCTTCTCGAGTTTTTTCGGGTTGATTTTCATTGCTCCGCTTGACAACGCGGGATCGAGGTCCGGCGCTTCTTGGACGTCTCTCACAGATATGGCAGACAGGGTCGAGGTTGAGAAAGCACCGATTCTAATCCATCTCATCTGAAATGCTTTCTGCGAGTTTCGCGGCGTCCGTGTTATCTATTTCTCCGTACGGCCAAACGAAGGAATGAGTGGATTCGGGGTATCTCGGAATTATGTGAATGTGGACGTGTGCGATTGACATTCCAGCCTCGTGACCATTATTCTGAATCAGGTTGTAGGCTGTCGCTCCCGTCGCTTTCAGGATCGCCCGGCAAACCTTCGGAAGAGATTCCCCTAGCGCTGCTGCGGACTGTTCACTGAGTTGGTCCATCGAAGGTGCAGGCTCCTTGGGAATTAGCAGTGCATGCCCTCGAGTTAGTGGTTGAATGTCCAAAATAGCGATGACGTGTTCGTCCTCGTATAGTTTGTAGCATGGCAATTCTCCCTCGATGATTCTGGTGAAGATGGTTTTTTCATTGTCCACCCGCATCACCTCTACGAATCCACTATGGTTGTAGCTATCGTCAGGAGTCCATCCAGATGGAGTGCGGTAACGAGTTCGGTGTTCATCGATCTAGAGGGGTCTGTAACTCTGATTCCTGAGTTTCGGATCTCGTTAATGCCTGCCATAGCCATGGCCAGAGAAGATTCTTCCCCGCTTCCATCGACATTCGACATTACGGAGGATATCGCTCTGGATACTTGTCCGACGGGGCTGCCGTCCCCTCCGAACATCGATTCTATCTTGCCTATTGCATCTTCTTTCGCTGAAGAAACTGCCTCCTGCCCCCCATATGAAGCGGTGGCAGCCCATGCAGCGGCATGAGACCCTGCAGACTCTCCTGTGACTAGGTCTTCAAGGAGAACGTTGCCTGGAAGCGTTTTCGACCCGTGCATTCCTGTATGACACGATCTTCCGGCTGCATAAAGGCCTGTGTGCCACATCTTTCCCCCATCGAAGACCGCTCTTCCATTTTCATCTACTGGAACTCCTCCGATTGTTGCAGAAATACTGGGGGACAGGGGGATTACTTGCGATGAAATATCTAGGCCGGTTCTGTCCCTGACTCTATGAGAGGTTTGGGTAAACCACTCCGAGGATTCGTTTTCCATGGTTCTCAAATCAAGGACGCATTTCTCTCCGGACAGCGCTGTTTCTGTGTCCACGTCTTCGCCCGTCTCCATCCTGATCCTGCCTCCTGAGCCGAGGACCTCCATTGGAATGGAAAGGTCGGTGCCACTTACTGTCAATGCGTGCATGGGGACATTCGTCATCCCTGAGAGCGATATTCCCGAAGCCGCAGAAATCGCTACCCCTGTGCCTGGGCCGTTTGCCGGGTTAGACCAAAGTCCCTGGTATCCGTCTGTAGCTAATATTACGGCTTTGGATTGCAACCCAATGACCTCTCCGGACTCGATATCCAGAGCCACAACCCCCCTAGCCTGGCCGTTGTCCATTACGAGAGAGATGGGGAGCAGGTCTGATCTTCTGGTGACTCCTCTCTTGATTGCCTGTTCCTCCAAGACCCTAGTGACGTCCCTCATGGTGCTGTCTCCACAGCCCGCCAATCTAGGTACGGTGTGTCCGTCGACATGGGATAAGTGAGGGAGGCCACTGTCGTCCCTTCGTAGGACTAGCCCCCATCTCTCTAATTCGGCCAGGGTTCCGACGGCCTTGTCACATATCCTAGCTGCGGAGGACTTGTCAGTCGTGTCGCCGCCTGCAGAAATGGTGTCTTCTATGTGAGAAGAAGGGGTTGTTTCGTTTAACGAGGCAGCTATTCCTGAAAGTGGGGCGACACCTGATCCGGATGCTATAGAGCCTCCATCTATGATTAACGGGCTCGCCCCAGAGTCTGCTGCAGAAATCGCTGCTCGGAGGGCTGCGGGGCCTCTACCAAGTACAATGACGCCCCATGACTCCATAGTTACCGGAGTTGTCGAGGAGGGGACGTGCCAAGAACGTGACGCTTGGAGCCATAGAACAATGCTGCTCACTCGCCGATTGGAATTGCTATTCTTCTTACTGCCTCGGCAGCATCTGTCATCCTAGCAGCGGCGCTCTCTGGATTGACTCCCGAAGAGAGAGTTGTCTGTACAATGATAGAGGAGAGAGTCTCTCCGGATTCTCCCTTGAGTGTGACTTGAACGGGGTGCGGGCCGTATTGCGAGTCCGGCCATGCCAGTCCTATCCAGAGCACCACCGAGTTATCCAATAGCCGACCGAGTGAGGACACACCCTCGGGGGCCCCCTCTGATTGTTTTCTTGAAGATGGTGCCTTTATTCTGAGGCTTTGATACGCCGGCTCGCCCTGAGCGACCAAGATATCGAGTTCCACTGTCGAGTCCCTTGTGGTGTGATTGTGTAGCATAACGAAAAGGTCGCCCTGCCCTTCCGAACACCGAGGAGGAAGGTCCAGGTCCAACCTCCACGGCTCCGCTGTCGTGGTTCTTTCTGCAGCGAGGGACTCCTGCAGCCTATCTATCAGGCGGAACATCCCGGGAGCCCATGCTCTCGTATGGGCTAGAAGTGCCCTGAGCGAGGAGATGTTGAATTTTGATTCAGAATCAAAAAGTGAGTCTGTCGCTGCTACCTTGAATACAGACCTGACCTCTGACTGCAGTCCTTCTCGATCAATGATCCCCCTGTGCTCAAGGTGAATCGCCTGGAGGACGTGTTCAACTGCGGAAATGGGAGTCTGCGAGGTTCTGACTCTTACTTCCAAAGAGTCCAGCCACTCATCCCACTCGCCTGCTGTCTGTGGGTCAAGGTGTGCTTTTAGGAGGTCTGTGAGAACTGAGTCTAGGGTGCTATCGTGGAGTGTTGGGGCGTGTAATGAAAGTAGAGTGAAGTCGTTGGAGCGCATTGGCACGGATCCTTCCAGTATCAATGAGTTTAGGACGCAAACTGCACCGCAGAAAACCGCTGCGGCGAGTAGCGATGGTGTTAGGACCTCTCCTGGATTGAAGCTCCAAATGGCATTTAGAGAGAATGCGGCAAGCATTGCTGAGAAGAGTCTGATTCGCTCTCTTACAACCCTGTCCCTGAGTGTATTCAGTATCCTCTCCGACCCAGGATAAGACCCCTTGGAAGCGTGACCAAAAACACGGAGGGTGAGCCTGTCCCTAGCAACCATTGACGAGTACCACGAGGCCATGTTTGTTGGGAGATAGAGTATGGATAGGAGAACGAAGCTGGCTATTGAAAGTTCGATCGAAGAATATCTCCATCCTACGAGGAGGCTTGCTGAAGAAATGGTGGCTATTGCGGACAACAACATCCTGATGCTTGGCGTTGGCCAAACGGTCGATGCCCAAATCCAAAATCGCCTAGCAGCGTCCCTTCTTGCGATAACGCGCGATAGTGCCCTATCATTTGCCGGCACAAAACCGCTGCCTTCGCCATAGGGAGTAGGTAGGGGGTTTCCGTCATCCACGGCTGTTCGGAGGTGTTTTGGTGCTTGATGGCATCGGATGGTGAGGGGCTGGATACCGGGTTTGTCAACGCTAGGCTTCTTGGGGAGGAGGCTTTGCGGGAGACGGGCGTGTAGCATAGCCTGGATAATGCACTGGCCTCCTAAGCCAGGGACCGCGGGTTCGAATCCTGCCGCGCCCGCCACTAACTGAATGCCAGACCGTGCCGCTCTCCTGCGGATGACACGCGATGGAGGAACCTCTCCAGGGGGACCCTGGGTTGCATTGATCTTCTCAGACTTGTATCGCATTCGGCGAGGGCAGTTAGAAGCTCCTCGCGGAGTTTGTCGGAAATTGACAGTCTTCTTCCGGTCAGTACGTCGTGCAGCTGCGAAACTACATCTTCAGCGTCAAGTCCATGGTGATTCATCAGGCTGTCGACTTCTGCGATGGCTCCTGCCAGGACCCTCTTTTTGCGCCCCCCAGAGCTTTCCCACCTCCATTCGACGACCCTGCCCCTCAATGCCAACTCCATCACATGTCTGCCTGCTTGGAGGGTGGTTGATTGGACCAGCCTGTGTACAGCGGCCCTATCGCTCTCTAGACCCCTTAGTCGGAGCATCTCTAGTGTGAAAATTGCTTTCCTAAGGTTTCCAGCGGATATGTATGAAATATCCTCCAATACTCCCTCCTCTGGCTCAAATCCTTCTTTGGCGGATATTTCCTTCATTGCGGTTAGGACCTGCTCTCTACTGGTTCCAGGAATCCTGATCATGCGGCTTCTCGACCTCAGGGCGTCGATTATCCTAGATGGGGCCCTTGCTACCAGTATGAATCTGGAGGCGTTACCAACCGTTTCGAGCATCCTCCGGAGATACGCCTGCCTTATTGAGCCCAAGTGGTCGGCGTCTTCCAGAATTATCAATCTGCTAACTGGGAGCGTCCCTTCGGGGAGTTTGGCTTCTTCTCCTGCAGGTGGGGGGTCGGTGTCGCCAGACACCATTCCCCTGTCAAAGGCGTCGAGGCTGAGGCGGCCTGCTAGGGTATCGACCGAGCCTCCTGGGCGGAGGAAGTTTTCGAACGTGGCCATTGCGCCTGCCTGGCGTGCGAGATCTCTGCATTGCAATACGTGCGTGGTGGACTTCCACCCTGGGCCTAGTACCTGTCTTGCTACGAGTTTCCATGAGGCTGTCTTGCCAACGCCAGCGGGTCCTGTGATGAGCAGGTGTGGGGGTTCAGCGCTAATGCTCGACGATAGGAGCGCCTCACGTGCGTTACTTGGCACAGCTAGCTCTTCAAAGGTCCTAGGAGCATGATACTCTAGCCAGCCCGCCACGTGTTAGCGTCGAGGCGGCGGGACTTGAACTCCGCGCCTCAAATTGCCTTCAGAGTCTTGTGTGGCCTTCCTTGGCTTCGGGGTTTAGCGAATACCCGATATCCACACTTGTGGCAGGACTTGCCGGTGGAGCCAGCCTCGATCCATGTCAGATGGCCACATCGAAGGCACTTGTATCGAATCTCAAGGGGATCCATCGTTGACTCACAGTGGGTGCACTTGGGTGGATCCGTGGGTGTCCATGGCCTCCTGTCTGTGCGGTTGCACTTCCTGCACTTGTGGTTCACCGTGTGCTCTGCGTCCTTTGCCATCAGGGCGGCGACCTGCCTGCCCTTCTTCAACCTGTCCTATGCCTCAGGGAGCCCTACGGGCTCGTTCGCATATGTCAACGAAGTTCTGGAAAATGTGCCCTCCAAACTCAGAATCATTGACTTCTGGGTGGAATTGGAGACCGAACCTGTCCCCCTCCTCGTTCTGCATCGCCTGCACCTGACAAGACTCGCTTTGAGCAGTGATTCTGAATCCCTCTGGGACCCTGGAAACCTCATCATTGTGACTCTCCCAGACGACTTGCGTGTCAGGAGTTCCAGCGAAGAGCGGCCCGCCGCCGTCGATCAGTTCGATAGAGGCGGCGCCGAATTCCGGTGCTGGCGCCTCCCTGGCCTCTCCTCCATAGTGACCTGCCATGAACTGGTGGCCGGCGCATATTCCCAGTATCGGGATTTTCATTCCGAGGTACTCCGCGCAATTACCAAGCTCCCCCGTGAGGCCCACCCTAGCTGCTCCTCCCGACAGTATCAGGCCGTCTACGTCCCTCATTTCGCCGAGGGGTGTGTTATTGGGGAGTATCTTCGTGTCTACGCCCATGTACCTAAGCATGCGCCACTCCCTGTGAGTCCACTGACCGCCGTTATCTATGACGTCAATGACGATGTTGGGGCCCCCCATGAGCCCCCGTTACGCAGGAGGGAGATGAATGATGCCCCCTCAAAGATTGAAAAAGAGAACCCGTGTCGTAGGTCTCCAAGCCCCGATGGTGTAGTGGCCTATCATGCAGCCCTGTCGAGGCTGCGACCCGGGTTCAAATCCCGGTCGGGGCGCCACTGATTTACGGCTCTGGGGAAATCCATGCCTCGAACGAGCACAGCCTTAGGGTGCTACTGTAATCCCTTTTGATCCTGAGTGAGGGTTCAGTATGTCCTTCTAAGGTGGTCGGCAAGGCTTGTCGAATTGCCCTATTGGCCTCCTCTATGCCATTTTCCTCCACTATGACCCTGCCTCTGACCAAAGATGGTGTGGACCTATCCAATAACGGAACGAGAGAGGGTAGGAATTCTATGGTCCGATGTGGTATATTTACCAATAGAACGTCCCACTGCCCCGCTATTGATTGGTCTTCAGGGAGTTTCAACGCGTCTGCAAAACCGACTATCCTGTCGTCGTAGACGGATGTGATTGGTGCTGGGTCTTTCGGGTAGTCCCTCTTGTCCCATCTGCGGAGGTTGTCCAATAGCATCTCAATGGCATCGGGATTTAGGTCGGCCGCCAACAAGCTTCCGACCAATTCCGGCTCGGCGAGCAGTGTGGATAGGGCGGGCCCAACCCCACAGAACGGATCGCATACTCTCAGGGGACGACCCAGTTTCTCTCTGAGTTCTATCGCGAGTTTTCTTGTTTCCAGCCTCTCTGCCTGTAGTTTTGATGAGAAGTAGGCCTTGGTCGGGTCACAAAGAATGTTCTTCCCCGATTCTCTGACCATTACTCTGGTTTCGAGGAGGTGAGGGGGGAAGTCGGAGGTCAGGATGTCTGCGCCGTCTCTACAGCCTATTGGCTCGATATCCCGAATTCTGAGTTCTCCTTGGACCCCCCTGTCTTTCACTACCAATCGGACGTGTGGGTGGGATTGCATCTTTGCTTTCGCGATGGCCTTGGTGTGCTGACTCACATCATCATCGATTCTCAATATCATCATGTCCCCGATGAATTCGTGGTTTGATGGCCATGCTTCCCCATGCAGGGCGACTTCTGCTTCGCCGAGGATGTCCGTGAGGTACTTCCACCAGTCAGTACTGGGCCTATCGTCTGGAGTTCCCTCGGCGTCTACCACCTCATAACCGGGGGTTAGCCCGTCGAGCAATGGGGGCGCTTCGGGACTTATTGGAATCAATCGGTGGTGCCCCTCAACATCAGACACGACTCTGTACCCAATAGCGAGCCACTGCTCTGCCTTCATGTGCCCAAGGACGGCTTCGACCATCACGTTCGGTACTCTGAGGTGTCGCATCACGTTCATGACGGGCAGCGGGGCAGGACGCTTCACCATGACGGATGAGGGGACAGATGCCGGGCTCTGGCTGATTGGTCTTGGGCCCGGCGATCTAGGCATGATGGCTGCTGATGCGATAGAACGCGCCAGAGGCTGTGAATACCGATTTCTTGAGGGTTATACGGCAACGCTCCCGGAAGAGGAAGAGGCTCGTTTGGAAAGTGTGGTCGGGAAATGGGAGAGAGTCATGCGCCCAATGGTTGAAAACCCTGAAAAAATGCTTGCAAAGGCCAAGGAAACTTCTGTGGCATTGTTAGTTGTGGGTGACCCCATGCAAGCCACAACTCATATCGATTTGGAGAGTCGTTGTGCTGAGCAGGGCATCGATTTTTCAATCATACCTGGCATATCTGCTACTTCTCTGGCAATTTCTGTTTCAGGTATGCAATCGTATAAATTCGGCAGGCAGGTAACCCTTCCCTTTGCCTATGGAGAATATCTTCCAACATCTCCTCTCGAGTTGATTGATGCGAACTTCGTTAACAACCTACACACCTTGGTGTTGTTTGATTTGGACCCGACTGGGATGGGAGTAGAAAGCCCTCAACCGATGAATCCGTCGCAAGCCGTTGATATGTTGCAAAAAATGTTCGAAAAGATGGTGGAAGGCGAGGGGGCCGTTCGTGAAAGTATGACTGTGCCCCTTGGGAGTTGGGACGGAATATTACTGAGTGATCTCGGTACCCGTGAGCAGCGAGTTGTTTCCGGTAAATTGGAAGATCTCTCTACTGTATCTGGCGGACGTATTCATTGCCTCATCCTTCCTGCCGAATTCACTGGGATGGAAAGAGAAGCGTATGAGCGCCGGAGACCGCATAGGTGATGGGTCAGGTTATGTTCGGAAGGTAAGAGGGGGACTTGAAAATGGCAAAGCCACCAGCAGAAGTAAGGTTCCCTGGAGACAGGAACCGCAGGAAGAAGGTCAGAGTCAGAGGAATAAAGCAGGCATCCAAGGAAATTCAGAAGAGGCTGGAGAGCAATCTGGAGGGGTTGATGGACGACCCGGAGGCTTTCGTTCCAGAAATTACAGGGGAGTTGGGCAAGATTTCCTTCTTTGGTTCAAAGGACCGGCTCGCAATGACTCTCAAAGAGATCGAGGTTGTAGCGGCGAAGCGGAATGACCCAAGATGGCTAAGAAAGAGAATGGTGAAAAAGGGAGGGGACGAAGTGTGCAAATCCCTAGCAGGCAGCCTCCTAGCTGCTAGCGAGGAGGATTTGTCTACTGTTTCGGTATTCAAACACCCGTTATATGGAACTGCGAGCTACCTCAGGAGAGGTAACGGCAAACAGAGCCACCAGGCGGGTATTCAGAACTTCACTCATCCCAAATTGAGGTTGCTTGTGTGGGATAGTCATGCGAAATCGGGACAGTACTTCTTCTCGTGGGACGGGGGTTTTGTCTGCACCTGCTCAGAGGCCGAGGCGCCTCCGGAATGGATCAACTGGGTTCTAGACAAGTCGTCTGTGGATTTTACAGGCGAGGATGTGAGATGGACAGTCGGACTAAGTGAAGATGTTGTAGCAGAGGGCCAAAACACAGAGAGTGGTTGGCTTCGTCTGTCGTTCCAAGATGGGACCATCGTTGGTGTCTCGACCTCTTCCCTGGCCAAAACCGAAGTCCCACTGGCACAGAGCATCGCCATTTCGATGATGCCCCCGAACAAGCTCGGTGCTGTTTGTGAGGCGAGTTGGATGTGGAGGCCGGATGGCTGGCCCGATGATCGCCCCCTTCCTGACGAGGGTGAAGAACGCCTGGAAGAGGCTCTGGATGCTTGGTTGAAGATGTCCTTGGAGGACTCTTCGCTTTCAAGGGCGTGCAGAACCAGCATTCTCAATTCAATCTCTGATGGTTATGTTGTGGGGAACAGCTGGTTTTCAGAGGACGATAGGGATGGCTTCCTTGAGCACATGGGAGGCACCGCCGAGGAGAAGGGGGCCCTTGCCTGTATTCTCGATTCCCTAGATGGGGGAATTCACGTGAGGACAGATGGATTGGCCCTGGGGATAGAGGATGATGTAATCAGGTTGGAAGAGTCTTCTTGCCACCCCGTGCTGGTCGCTCTTTGGCCAGAGCACGGAATCAAGGTTCTCAATGACATGTATGGGCTTAGTGGGGAGGAGGCCGAGGACATCCTAGCGAAGCAAGAGAGGCGGAAGCAGGGATTCGGTGCGTTCCTCAGGGAACTAGGGGAGAATCTCGATACTGCACAAAGGCTAGATCGTTTACCATGGGAGCAAGCCTCGCTCCCTGTGCCCCTCAGTATGGCTGACAGGTTGGTTCGGAAGGCGATTGACGACGGGGTTGCATCAACCGTTTCTATCGCGAGGAAGGGCAAGGGGCTCGAGTCTGCAATGGGTTGGGCTTGGTTGGTCGTTCATGACCGTACTGAATCCGATGCTTGGAGATTCGATGAGTCCAGCAGGGACAAGGGGGGAGACTGGGTGCCCGCACTTAGGGCCCTTTGGGACGCTTCCGAGGACCTTCTTCTCAATGACAATGCAGACGCGGTAGAGGACTACAGGAACGCGATGAAGTGGCTAGCCGAGTCCAGTGGCTCAAAATGCCCAGAATGATAGTCAATGTGGCATTGCTATCCAAATTGCCACTGCTAACAATGAGGCGCCCATAAATCGGTTCAGAGCTGTTGCAGAACCGGGAGTTGTGAATACCCTTCGAAGTACAGAGCCGAACGCGGCCCACGACATCACTGCCGGCAGGCCGAAGAAGAGGTTCAGCAAGACCAGTGCCACCTTCGCTGAAAATCCCGGGCCGAATAGTCCGCCAAAAGCTGTCATCAATACTAGGAAATGTATCCATGCCTTGCCATTGACCACCTGCAGCGTCACTCCAGTGAACAGCCCCAGTCGTTCGTTGCCCGACTCATCGGAGGACAATGGGGGAGAGATTGCGACCTTGTATCCGAGATATGCGATATAGGCGGCTCCAACGTAAGTCAGAATGTCGAATGCAGACTTGTTGTCCTCAATGAAAACCGTGGCACCACCAACGAAAATCCCCAATGTGGACCAACCGATTGCCATGCCCGCTATCAGAGGGAGTGACTCCCTGAACCCGTGTTGGGAGCCATGTGCCGCGCAAAGAACGTTGTTTGGCCCTGGTGTAAAGCACATTGGAACGATGAAAACCAACGTAGCGATTAGCAGCTCGGTGTCCATTTGGGCGCCTCAGGCTCTTGTTTCTAGGAAATCGTTCGCGGCCTTCAGCGCGCTGTCTATGTCCTTCCATAGATCTTCTACATCTTCGATCCCAACGCTCATCCTGACGAATCCGGAGACCACTCCCGCTTCGTTTCTAACGTCCTCGGGGACGAACATGTGGCTAGAGTTGAACGGACATTCGACGAGGCTCTCCACGCCCCCTAGGCTTGTTGCCTCGAAAACCATATCCAACGATCTCATGAACTTGAGGGCCGCTTCGTCCCCTCCCTTGACCACGAAGGCCAACATTCCGCTTCCCTTCGGCATTATTCTCTTTGCAACCTCGTAATCTGGATGGGAGGCCAAGGAGGTGTGCCTGACGCTTTCCACCATGTCGTGATTCTCGAGTCTCTTGGCGAGTTCTGCTGAATTAGCGGAATGGATGGGCATTCTGGCATGGAGCGTTCTCATCCCCCTCTCCAGCAAATAGCACATGTGTGGATCCGCGGCACCACCAAAGTGGATCTTATTGAAGAATATGTCAGCGATGAGTTCCTTCTTTCCTGCTACCAGACCTGCGATTAGGTCTGCATGACCACCTAGGTATTTCGTACCAGAATGGAGGACTATGTCGAACCCCATGCTTACCGGGTTGCAAGCCCACGGAGATGCAAATGTGTTGTCAACTACGGAGATGATTCCGTTTCTCTTGGCTATGTCTGCCATTGCTTCCAAATCGCAGACTTTCAAGACTGGGTTTGTCATGGTCTCGACATAGAGTACCTTTGTGTTCTCCTGGATTGCCTCCTCGTATGAGGTCGGGTCACGCAGGTCGGCCATAGTCACCTCTACGCCCATACGCGGGAGTATCTCGGTAAGCACCCCGTACGTCCCACCATAGCAGTCCGCGCTCGCGACGATGTGGTCACCCGATGAAAGGAACGTGAAGAGCGTGGTTGAAATCGCCGCCATCCCACTGGAGAAAACCTCCGCGTCCTCCGCTCCTTCCAAAGCGGCTATCTTGGCTGATACAACCTCTGAATTTAGACTTGAAATCCTGCTGTAGATTAGAGTGTGCTGAGCGCCGTCCGCCCAACCCTTGTATCGTTCGTCGGTCAACTTGTACGTGGATGTCATGAAGATGGGGGTTGTGGCAGACCCCTCGACATCTTGCATCCCCGAATGCACGGCCTTTGTTGCAAACCCCTTGTCGGTGTCGTCCCCTTGCATGCCTCTGGGACATGCCATTAGGTCATCAATAATGCGCAAATAGTCTGCCTTATCTTTCCGGAGCTTCAGTTTCTCTGCCTCTGTGCCTCTATGGCTACGGAACTCAAGGGAGCTTGCAAGTTGAACGATGGAACGAATCCCGTCATTGGAATTCTGATTACTTGATCCGACTCCCCCAAGATGCCCTCTGGGATTCCGTGCCTTTCCCCCCCAACTATGATTACGATGTCGCCGGTCAAATCTGACTCCCAGGGGGTGGTGTCACCTGTGTCCTCCAGTGATATTATTCTAAATCCGGCTTTCTTGGCCTCCCTAACGGCTTCTAGCCCGTTTGTCCAATGCACTGGGATGAACCTGTGTGCCTTCATTGATGCGCGCTTGGCCGACTTTCTTTCTTGATTGGTTAGATCTGCATCTATGATTACCGCATCTGCGCCTGAAACCTCTGCGGTACGTATACAGAATCCTATGTTGACAGGGTAAGCTGCTCCGGCTAGGAGCCATATCAATCCCCCCTTCGAAAGAGTCTGCTCCAGTGTGTCGTTTGGTTCCCTTCCCACCAGGCCCAGGGCGTCGGGAGTTCCCGTCCCGTTATCTCTCGACATCCTCCAGAGGTCATTCTCGGATCCTTGAATGACCTTGATTCCCCTTTCCTCGGCGGTCGTGATTATTTGTTGTAACTTGGTCGATTTCGCGCCTCTTTTCACTAGAATCAGTGAGAGTTTTTCCTTGTTTTCAAGGGATTTCAATATCTCTTCCACCCCACATCTCTGCATGTCAATCACCCTTTGCTTCTGTAACTTGTCCGATTCGGCCCGCGATGCCCAAGCATATCGCAACAACTGGTCCTATCGTCAATGCAAAGGCAACGGTTCCAAGGCCCACGGTACCTCCTAAAAACCAGCCAACCAGGACGACGGCTATCTCTATTGCCGCTCTCACTCTGCCAATTGGTATTCCTGTCTTTCTCTGGAGTCCCGTCATCCACCCGTCCCTAGGGCCGGGGCCTAGGTTGCTGGTCAGGTAAAGGCCGCTTCCTATGCCTACGAGAACTATACCGAGTGCCGCCATGAATATGGCCATCATTTGGCTTTCCGGAGAGGGCAGTATTGGAACCATTACATGAATGGTCCATGCAATGATGATGGCGTTCAGTATCGTCCCTATGCCTGGCATCTCCCTGAGAGGTATCCAGAGAATTAGTACGGCGGCGCTGACGAGGAACGTTGCCTCTCCGATTGTGGTCTCAATGGAGTATGATATCCCCTCCGCCAGAACCGTCCATGGGGTGTTGCCTATTCCTGCAGCGATGAGCAATGAGTCCCCCAATCCAAAAATGAACTCGCCAAGGACCAATATCACCAGAGTGGGCAATCGCGGCTTCAGCGACATGGGGTCTTGAGAGCTCCAAGTTGTCGTTGGAACCTTTTTGGCTAGTTTGAACAAATCTCACTCACCCTTTACCCAGTCAGAGTATTCTTTGGTGGATTCAACGGGCCACCATGTAATTTCTGGAACATCATAGGAATGTTCAGACTTGATCTTGGATATTAATTCATTTTTATTGGGTTCTGAGGTCCTAATCTGTATATCCCATTCAGGGACACTGTTGATTTCGCCCTCCCAACGAAAAACTGAGGTCGACCTCTTGATGTCGACGCAGGCAGCTAATTTTGAATCGATTATTGATTGGCACCACATGCCCACCTCTGCTTCATTCAGTTCCCCGGAAATGGTCGTTTGAACTATCCATACCGTGTTGTCCATAATACGGGGAAGGGACATCCTGCCATCAATTCGATGGCATACCTTGAATGAGTGACGTGGCTTCCATGGGAAACGGCGAGCAGCATGGAAGCATGGGAACAGGCCATCGATACTGGGACCGTTCCGGAAAACGACTCCGTGTTTGACGTGATTGTGGTGGGTGGTGGGCCGGCCGGTTCAGCTGCTGCTGCTTACAACGCCATGAATGGTTGCAAAGTGCTGCTAATCGAAAAAGGAGTTTGGCCGAGGGACAAGATATGCGGCGATGCCGTGGGGGGGAAGTCGCTTTCCCATGTCAAGGAGCTAGGGGTCAAGGGAATGATCGAGGGGACCCCTCACTTCACCGTTGACTCGATAATTTTCGGGAGCGGACGGGGAAATACTGTCAGGGTGATGCTCCCTCAGGAAGAGTTCGAGAAAAAGGAGGCCGGGTACTCCCTGCCTCGTTTACAATTTGACTACATGATGTTCAAAAGATGCTCCGAGATTGTGATTGAGAACGGGGGTTCGGCCATTCAGGGGTTCACCGTCAAAGACGTGCGGGTCGAAGAAGGGCGAGTGGTCGGCGTGAGTGGAAAAGTCGGAGGGAAGGGGGCTTCGGAAGAGCTCAACTTCTCTGCCCCGCTGACAATAGGAGCGGGTGGGTACAACTGCCCCGTGGCAAAGACCGTGACCGAAGTAATGCATAACGAGCCAATGAGGGATGACGAACACTACTGTGGTGGTTTCAGGGAGTATTGGGAGGGAGTGTCCGGTTTCAACGGCTCTCAGGGCCCCATTGAAATTCACTTCATTGACGAATTCAATCCTGGCTACTTCTGGCTCTTCCCAGTGAAGGAAGGGGTTGTGAATGTAGGCGTTGGCATGGTTTTCGCAGAGCAGAGGAAGCAGAAGGGGGACAAGAAATCACTCAAGAAAATGCAAGAGTGGGTGATTAACAAACACCCGATGTTCAAGAAGCGATTCGAGAAGGCCAAACTTGTGAAGGGATCTAGCAAAGGATGGCAGCTTCCGTTCGGCTCGCCAAGGAAGGGGGGCCAACCGTACCAACCCAGGAGGTCTGCAACGGCTGGAGCAATGTGCGTGGGGGATTCAGCGAGCTTGGTGGACCCCTTCACGGGAGAAGGGATAGGTAACGCCCTGCTGTCAGCGAAGATGTCCTCCAAGCACTTCGACAAGGACGCTCATGCGGATGGGTTCCCCGAAGAGGCCGCGGATGGCTACATGAGAGAGCTGTGGAGCACACTAGGTCCCGAACTCACCAACTCGTTCAAGCTGCAGAGATGGGCCAAGAAGAAGTGGCTGATGAACTGGGTTATCGGCAAGGCGGGCCGTAGCGAGGAGCTCGCTGACATGATGACAGGGATGATTGCTGACAAGGAGGCCTCTACGCAGCTCTGGAGCAAGTGGTTCCTGTTCAAGACGCTGATTCTATCATGAGGTGAATCGATGAAAGGGCCTCTTGACGATTCATTGGGCGGGATTGAGGCCATATTCCTCGATCTGGACGGAACGATATACCTCGGCGGGGATTTGATAGACGGAGCCGTGGATTTCCTTGGAAGGTTGGAAGCCAGTGGTATTCGCAGGTTCTTCCTCTCCAACAACTCCAGCAAGTCCGTGGGGCAATATCTAGAGAAGCTCCAATCACTGGGCATTCCCTCGACGGAAGAAGATATTCTCCTCTCCACCCACGATTTACTTTCATGGCTCGATGGCGAGGGCGTGACGGAGACCTACCTCGTTGGAACCGAGGGAATGAGGGAGATGTTGGAAGCAGTTGGTGTCAACACCAAGTCAGAGAGCCCTCAATACGTGGTTCTGGGATACGACACTGAGATTACCTACGAAAAACTGAGCAGTGCGTCAATTCACCTGCATAACGGAGTCCCGATGGTGGCCAGTCACCCAGACATCGTATGCCCCTCCCCTGATGGGGGGCTACCTGACACGGGCGCCTACATGGATCTATTCGAGGCTACAACTGGGGTCAGGCCTGTTCATGTCTGTGGGAAGCCGAACGCAGGTATGATCCTCCACAAGGTCGAGGAGTTGGGGCTGAGGCCCGAGCAGTGCGCTATGGTAGGTGACCGCCTGTACACAGACATGGAGATGGCCGAGAGAGCGGGGGTCCATGGGATTCTGGTTCTCAGTGGAGAGGCTACGATGGCCGATTTGGCGGAATCTCCTCAGAATCCTAGCCTAGTGGTCGATTCGGTGTCCTCCTTATTGTAAGGAGTTTATTGTAAGACCGAGTGAGGTCGCTCCTACCGAGCCATAGAAATACCATTCTTCTTCCGGCGGCGCGTGGAAGGTTCTGGGGTGCCTCTTGCGTTGCAAGAAAGAGCATACTACAAGATGGGTCTGTTGGTCTATGACAACGCGAAGGTAGTCCTTGTCCTGACTCTGCTTCTCTGTGCGGGCCTGGGGGGCCTCATGACTCTGGAGCCAAAGTATGCAGAGGGATATGGCGAGGGGGATCTGGAATCTGTACATGGTTGGGAGGCTGTGAGGATTGGATTCAGCTCAGAGAACGAGAGCGAGAAAATGGCTTTCTACGTGCTCTTTCACCACCCCGGAGCCGACTCCAGCGATGAAGATGTGAAGGCAGCAATGCTGTCCACGGTGGAGGTACTGACTGAAAGGGAAGAGGTTCATCTCGAGTATCCCTGGTTGACCAACGAGGCCAATCAAACGAAGCTGATCAGCTCTGTTGACCCGTCTTGGTCACGAATCAGGATAGAGATCAGCCTTGACCGGGACAACTCAAAGGTGCTTCTGAAGGAAGTTATTGACGACCTCCGACTGCCGGACACCGCCCCAGATGGAATGGAGAAGTGGGTGACTGACAACCTCGCTATTGACGTCACCTTCGACTTGACGCTCAAAGAGGAGCTCGTGGAGGCAGAGTTGATTTCCGCGCCCCTCACACTGCTAATCCTGCTCTTCGTATTCGGGAGCGTCGTAGCGGCTGGTCTGCCTGTGCTGACTGGTGTCTACACTGTTGTCGCAGCAGTTGGTATAGTAACTGGGCTGACTTTCGTCTTCGATGATATTACGGTTTACGCCAATAACATCGTCTCCCTGCTCGGAATCGGGTTGAGCGTTGACTACTCCTTATTCATAGTCAACCGATTTAGGGAGGAGTTGGACAACGGTCGTGACCGTAGGACGGCAGTGGCGATGACCAGCGCTACAGCGGGCCGGGCGATTTTCTTCTCTGGGATGACCGTTATTGCCGGACTTCTTGGAATGCTCTTCTTCGACAACACCGGTTTGCCCTCTCTTGGCTGGGGAGGCATATGCGCCACCTTCGTAGCTCTGACTTCGTCAATGGTACTTCTTCCGGCCCTGCTTTCCTTGTTGGGGGAGCGGGTGAATTCGCTGAAGGTGCCATTCTCCGCTGGAACTAGTACCAGTGATTCTGGCTTCTGGTCTCGGATAGCCAATGGGGTCATGGAGCGCCCAATATCCGTTCTAGTGCCCTCTATGATCGTTCTGCTTCTCGCTGGTTCTCCGTTCCTACAGGCAGAATGGGGAATTACGTCATGGAAGTCACTGAGTCCTGATGATGAGTCCCGAAGGGGCATGGAGCTCACGGATGAATACTGGCCCGAGGACGTCGCGAACACCGCTTTGGTGGTATTCGAAATTAATGAGGGGGTGGATTTACTGTCCGAAGAGTATCTGAGGTCCTTACACTCCTTCTGCAAGGAAGTTCTGACCATAGAAAATACTGGTTACGTCTACACTTATGCGCATTTCGACGAGGGGATGAGCGAACAGGACGTTGTCGATTTCTGGGATGATTCCGATGATGGGGAAATGACTGCTCAGCAGGCGCAGATGGCTGCCATAATGCGGGAGTACCACTTGGGGAACACGGTCGGTGACGGTGTTGTCATGGTCGTAGTGGGCATAGAAGGGGAGCAGACCAGTGAGGCGTCAAGGGAAGTGGTCAACACGATCAGGGCCCTTGGAAGCAAGGAGGATCAGTTCGATGGCGGTGGGTCCGTCTACGTCGCGGGCATGGCGGCTTACAACCAGGATGTGCTGGATGCTGTGATAGAGAGTATGCCAATAGCGTTGGCGTTCATTCTGATTTCAAGCTACATCCTGATATTCCTGCAGGTGAGATCTGTGGTTCTTCCACTCAAGGCACTGGTGATGAACGTGCTTTCGGTCGCTGCCTCGTTCGGGGTTCTGGTGTGGATTTTCCAAGAGGGGAATGGGGCTGAATTGTTGAATTTCACACCACAGCCCATTGACCCCACCACTCCTGTGATGGTCTTCGCAATTCTATTCGGTTTGAGCATGGACTACGAGGTCCTAATGCTGTCCAGAATACATGAGGAATGGGAAAGAAGCGGAGATAATCGGCAGGCAGTCGCAATTGGGCTGCAGAAGAGCGGTCGCATCATCACATCGGCAGCGCTCGTAATGGTGACTGTTTTCTCTGCTTTCGGCCTATCTTCGGTCTCTCTGATGAAGCAGTTCGGACTGATGCTCGCCCTCGGTGTTGCGGTTGATGCAACCATCGTCAGGGCCCTTGTCGTACCATCTACTATGCGATTGATGGGCTCACTGAATTGGTGGGCCCCCAGTTGGCTTTCATCAGAGGCTGAAGGTGACAGAGAATAGGCGCTAAGTCAAAGCGGGGCTGCCGGTTCGGTTGAATATGGCAGATGGCACAGTCGTAGTCACTGGGGCTAGTGGGTACATCGGTAGCCATGTGGTCGCTAACCTACTCTCCCGCGGTCGATTGGTAAGAGCGACGGTCAGGGATGCGAACGATCCTGTTCGTGTGGACCATCTGAAAGCCCTGCCAATTTCAGGAGAGGGTGGCCTGGAGATAGTCGAAATGGACTTACTAGACCCTGATTCTGTGTGTGATGCTATAGCTGGGTGTACGGATTTGATTCACACCGCCGCCGCCGTTAGGATAAGTGCCAAGGACCCACAGCGGCAGATTGTCGACCCCAGTGTGATAGGGACCCGTAATGTGGTTGCAGCGATTGATGCCGCGGGAACCATAGAGAGGTTTGTTCACACTTCCTCTACCGCGGCGATCAGGCCGATGACATGGAAAGACGGGGAGACTCTGACAACGGACACTTGGGCGGACGATGCCACTCTAGAGGACAATCCGTATGGGCTCGCCAAGGTGTTGGCAGAGAGGGTCGTCAGGGAGTGGCATTCAGAGGCCCCAAGTGAGGGGAAGCCGCGTATGGTGACGATTCACCCGAGTGTTGTTTTCGGGCCACCAATGAGCAGCGTCCACCTTCGTGGTTCTCTCTCATTCCTCAACGCACTGGTTCAGAGGAAGATTCCGATGTTGATCCCTATTCAAATCAACATTGTCGATGTGAGAGACGTGGCTGAGGCCCATGTGAGGGCCCTGACAATGGGACGGGACGCTGGGAGGTATCTCACGGTTAGTGGAGACATGCAGTTTTCCGATATTTCTCGAGCCCTGAGAGAGGAGTTCCCCGAGTTGAAGAGTCCGAGATTCACTGTTCCATACCTGATTGCCTTGGTTTTCGGGTCCCTCTTCGACAGACGGATCACGCGATCATGGGCAAGGCAGCATCTGAAGAGGAAGCTCTACTGGGATGCAACGCCCGCCCAGCGGGAACTGCAGATGTCGTGGAAGAGCCCGAAGGAGTCGGTTCTCGAATCCGTCCCCGGCCTGCTTGAGAAGGGGGACGCACAGGAGGGAGGGGGTTGAGAGTCGGGGCGCAATTGCTCGTGTTGCTCCTCCTGGGCTCCAGCCTTTCTGGCTGCTTCTTCTGGAAAGACGACGGGGGGATGGAAGGGGTGGAAGTCGGTCCATTCACCTTCAGTGAGTCGGTTCCTGGCACCACCTGGTACCACTATCCCGGTACGGTCTCAGAGCCTTGGGCAGTAGACGCAACCGACCCGGTAGTCGTCACAACAGCAAACATCACCGTGAACCTCACTGGTTCGAACGCGCCCTTCTTCGCGAACGCGACCTACTACGGAACGGGATGGGACACGTTCGAGCCGACAATAGGGGTCACTTCTTCTGGCGCTATTTTCTTCACCAACTACAATGGTCTAGGGGACGGTACGCACATAATCAGATCCAGGGATCAGGGGCAAACGTGGGAGGACGTCGGTCCATTCGGGATGTCCGACGACCAAGGGCAAACCCCGAACTCGAACGACCCCTACCTCTATGTTGACAAGTTCAATGACAAGTTAGTCAAGTTCGACATGCATGCCCTAACGGCTATGTTCGTTGAGTACTCTGATAACGATGGTGAGACTTGGAGCGCTCCTTTCCCAGTCGAGGGGTACTACGCTCCTCAAGACCACCAGAGCATAGCGTCCGTCCCTCATGGGAATGCGATAGTGGGTGATGTGGTCTATGTCTACTGCATCAACACAGGGTCACCAGCACTTGGCGCGCAGTGTTCCAGATCTTTGGATGGGGGGCATACGTGGGACGCTCAGCAGATCGGTTACCCGTCTGAGAGTTTCGGAAACCAGTGCTCCGGACTTCACGGGCACGTAGCCGGAGGGTCTGATGGTTCGATATACAGGGGGAACCCCTCATGCGAGGGGCCTGCGGTGTACGCGTCTCACGATGGGGGGTACACTTGGAGCGAACACACGATAACCACGGAAGTGGGTATGCAGCAGGGATGGCATTCGCACGAGGTCGCTGTGGCGGTTGACGAAGGTGGGAACGTGCACGCGACTTGGATTTCGACAGACATGATGCCGTGGTACGCATACTCCAGGGATCAGGGNGTGTCTTGGAGCGAGCCCGTGATGGTCGCAGCCCCGGGGGTCAATGAAACNGGTTTCCCGACTATCTTCGCTGGGGACGANGGNCGTGTGGTNATCGGNTACATCGGTGAGGTGAATGATNTNGCCNANGAAAACGCGACTGGNGGGGTNGGTTGGGGNGGCTATATGGCGATAATGACCAATGCCTTCGAAGAGCGNCCNCTGATCACNAGNGTTGTGGTCAACTCACCGGATGACCCATTGGATATAACCTCAGATTGCGGGAATGTCAGGTGTGGTGGTTTCGGCGATTTCATCGATGTTGAGTTGGATGACACGGGGCGTCCGTGGATTGCACTGGCGCACAACGCGGCCGGTTTCGAGGAGGCTATCATTGGGACTCTGACTGAGGGACCGGCGCTCTACGGGGATATCGTTGCGCTTGAATCGCTCCCTAGTGGGGGGAACTCAACGCTCAAAATGGGGTGATGTCACCGGATGTCATGCGTTCAGTCGCGGTTGCAGTAGTGCTGCTGATGGTTTCGGCTCCACTAAGCGGCTGTTTCGGGGACGAAGATGAGGTGCCGGAGGAGGTCGGTGGCTTCGATTTCGCTTATTTGTGCCCAGGGGGGATTGCCAACAACACCTGGTATCACTACTCCAATGCCACGGACGCCACGAAGGTCTCCAGCGAGCTTAACGGGACTTCGGTTCTGGTTGGCAACAACGCCCCCTCCTGCGCCATAGGCACTTACTATGGGGTTGGCATGACTACCTTTGAGCCAACGATAGGAGTGACTTCTTCTGATAACCTGTATATGTCTAGTTACGGAAATGGGGTTGGTGGCTCGACAGCGATAATCCGTTGTTCTGGTTTGATTGGGATGACCAACATTAGCGACTATGATTGTGTTGATGTCTACGCGCCGCCCCTAATTCCAGTTGTAAATTCCAATGACCCGTATGTCTACGTAGACCCGTGGACTGATCGTATCATGAAATTCGACATGCATGCTTTGGCAGCGATGACGGTTGAAACATCGGATAATGAAGGAGAGACGTGGTCACTCCTGCCAACCCCTGCTACAGGCACTTCTCTTCAGGACCATCAGACAATAGCCTCCTCGCCTTATCCGACGCCGTTTCACCCAACAACATGGGTATTCTGCATCAATGGCAATTGGGAGTCGCCTCTTTGTTCCTCGAGTTTTGATGGGGGTGTAACTTGGACGCAGCAGGTCCCAGGGGCGCCTCTCAACTGTGGCAGTGGGGGGCTGACGGGTCACATCATGGGTTCCGAGAATGGTAATTTCTACAGGGGGAACAGAGGGTGTGATGGCGGAGATGGATACTCGGTCTACCGAAGCACCAACGGCGGCCTAACATGGACCGAACACCCACTACCGACTGAGACCACGGGAACTGCGGAGACTTGGAACTTTGAGGAGGCGCAGGTCTACCCCGACTCAGAGGACAACGTCCACGCGATGTGGATGGGGTCCGACAACATGCCATACTACTCCTACTCAATGAATGAGGGAGATACCTGGAGTCCTCCGATGATGGTCGCTCCGCCCATCGGACTGAATGGTACTGGATTTCCTGTGATCACCGCAGGGGGCCCGGGGCAGGTGGCTTTGGGTTACCTGGGAGATTCCGGGGGTGACACATGGAACGGGTACCTGACTGTGATTTCCGATGCCTTCAGCCCCATGCCACTGATGACCACAGTGCAAGTGAATGGCTGGGGCGACCCCCTGGACACGAGTGAGGACTGTGGTTTCAACCGATGTGGCGGTTTCGGTGACTTCAATGACATAATCATCGATCAGCATGGTCGTGCATGGTTCGGTTTGGCGCACAACGTAGGGGGGGAGATCGGGATTTTCGGAACTATGGCTATCGGGCCATCACTACGTGGGAACGGGACCCTATCTGAGATTCCATCGGGCGGGCCTGAGACACTCTAGAGGTTGCCCCAGACCCCTTCCATGTTGTATGCGTCCCAAGCATACGAGGCTGAGAACAGAAGCATAGCGATACCACAACCAGCCAATAGTCTTCGATACGCAATAGGAGAGATTCTACCCCCCGCTCGATGGACTGCATATGCGATTGCCGCCTTCGTCAGCATTATGGTAACGAGGAACGTCACTGCATATGCGATGGGCGCAATGATGGTTTCCTGGATAGCGGAAGCCATCAGGGGTCCACCTATCAGAAACCAGAAAACGTAGACGTTCGGATTGAGTAGGTTGGTAATCACGCCCCTAAGGAAGGGGCCGGTAGGTGGCGGGGCGTCCGCGTTGACGTTTGGGGGATCCAAGTAGAAGCACTGTACTCCCATCCAAGCAAGGAAAGCTGCCCCGGCCACGGTAACAAGGAACAGTAGTGTTTGATTTTCTGCGATCCATGCAGCTGCGAAGAGGCTGAAAATAACTAGTGGGCCGTCTGTGAAGATTGGTGCGGCTGCCGTCCAAAGGCCGGCACGAAGGCCGCCGGAGAGAGTTTCCCGAATCACCATAGTCAGCAATGGCCCTGGCTTGATGCCCTCCACAATACCCAGCATTGCTCCTGCGAAAGTGAGGGTCAGTATCAGATCCAGCTGCAGTGGGTCGGTCATACGTACCCCCCTGGAAGCTACCTTTTCGAAACGGCGGCTATCTTGGCCAGAAGCTCAAGTATCTCCAAATATAGCCAGATGAGGGTGACCATGAGACCGAACGCTGCCCTCCACTCGAGTTGCTTCGGTGCACCACGTTCGACGCCTCGCTCTATGAAATCAAAGTCGGCAACGAGACAGAGTGATGCTATGGCTACGACGAACAAGGAGAATGCTATTCCAATGGGGCTGGCATCATGGATGTAAGGAACACTGAACCATCCAGAAATCCCCCCTATAAACGATGCAATGTAGATGGCTAGTATAGCTAGCATAGAGGAGGTGATCGCGATCTGGAGGTTCTGGTTCCACTCAATCAATCCTGCGCGATAAATAGTGAGCATTGCTCCAAGGATGCCTAGGGTGAGCACGACCGCAAGTATTCCAATTCCGGGAAATTGGCTCTCGAATATCCAAGTTATGCCTCCTAGGAGCATTCCTTGGAATACCGCATATGCGCATATCAAAGCGGGATTCGTGGAGCCAGAGAATATTATCACAAGGGCCAAAATAAAGCCTGCAATTCCACCAAGAACGGCTAGAAGAATCGTTTCGGGCATGTACATCGCCGTCGCGATTGCGGTTGTCGCTATGAGTATCAGGAGTATTCCCGTCTTCTCTGCGGTCCCTTCCATGGTCATCAGATTGGAATCCTGGTCATCCCACCAGGGGGCGTCGGAGTAGGCGCTCTTGTCGAAGGTCGAGTCGGAGAGGGCTGGGTTTCTGGAGCGGTACATGGTATTGCTCAGGAGGCGCTCCTTCTCAAGGGTTGGCACTTATTTTCACACTAAAGGCGACAAATGCGCTCCTGTGTAGCTGTTGGGCTCGTTTGGAATCTGGTCAGGGGGGCCTTGGGCCACGATGTGCCCGCCTAACTCTCCGCCCTCCGGACCGAGGTCGATGACCCAGTCCGCGCACTTGATGACATCTAGGTGATGCTCGATGATGATCACTGTGTGCCCATTTCTCCTCAGGCGCAGGAGGACCTGTATGAGTTGATCTACGTCTGACATGGCGAGGCCCGTGGTTGGCTCGTCGAGCACGTATAGCGTGTGCTTCCTTGGTGGGCGGTGCAGCTCAGTGGCGAGCTTCACCCTCTGGGCCTCGCCACCGGAGAGTGTGGTGGCCGGCTGGCCCAGCCTGATGTAGCCCAGGCCGACGTCGTTCATGGTAGAGACGATTCGGTGTATGCCTCTCTGGTTCTCAAAGAAGGAGCATGCCTCTTCGACGCTCATCTGAAGGACGTCGTGAATGGTTTTTCCCCTCCACTCTACCTCTAGTGTCTCTCTTGTGTACCTCTTGCCCTTGCAAACATCGCAGGTCACCCACACATCGGGGAGGAAGTTCATCTCTAGCTTTGTAGATCCTGCGCCCTGGCACGCTTCGCAGCGACCGCCCCTTACGTTGAAGGAGAACTGCCCTGGCTCGTAGCCTCTCTCCTTGGCCAGTGGGGTTGAGGCGAAGAGGTTCCGGATGGGGCCGAATGCCTTGGTGTATGTGGCGGGGTTTGAGCGAGGGGTTCTCCCTATTGGGGACTGGTCGATCACGATCACCTTGTCCACGTTCTCTATCCCCTCCACCGAATCGTGACTCCCTGGCGTCTCGTCCGTCCCCTGCAGCTCCCTGATTAGTATGGGGGCGATAGTCCCAGTGACTAGCGACGACTTCCCTGAGCCGGACACCCCTGTCACAGCCACCATGCAGCCTAGAGGTATGCTCACGTCGATGTCCTGGAGGTTGTTCTGCCTCGCCCCCCTGATGGTGAGCCACTTGTCCTCGATGGGCTTCGCCCTGTCTTCTGGGAGGGTTATCGATGACTCTCCAGAGAGGTATGCTCCCGTGATGCTCGCATTGTTTTCAAGCAATTCTTCGAGCGAGCCGCTCACAACTATCTCGCCTCCCTCCTTGCCTGCCCCGGGGCCTATGTCGACTAGCCAGTCGGCTTGTCGGAGAGTTGCTTCGTCGTGTTCGACCACTATGAGGGTGTTACCGAGGTCCGTCAGCTCCCTGAGGGTCTCCAACAGTCTTCCGTTGTCCCTGGGATGCAGCCCTATGCTGGGCTCGTCGAGGACGTACATAACCCCGGTTAGCCTGGTTCCGATTTGGGTTGCGAGCCTGATGCGTTGCGACTCGCCACCGGATAGCGTGTTCGCCCTCCTGTCCAATGTCAGGTAATCAAGGCCCACCAATGCGAGGAACCTGAGTCGTGACTCGATCTCCTTGATGATCTCCCTTCCTATGAACATCGACCGTTCGTCTAGCTTCGATGCTGGGGCGGCCTCCTCGTCCGGCTCCTCCCTCTCTATTCTCTCCCATGTGTCATCCAGATGGCCCAGCCTCCACCTCTGAACCGTGGCGAGTGCCTCTAGGACGCTGCAGCTGGATATCCCAGGCAGGGATACATCGCCAACGGTGACCCCGCTAACCGCTCTGTTGAGCTTCCTGCCCTCGCATTCCGAGCAAGGCTCGTCTGTCATGAACGAGGAGAGGCGTGAGCGTGTCCTGTCGGAGGAGGTGTCCGTGTACGTTCTCTGTAGTCGGGAGAACACTCCTTCCCACGGCTTCATCATGCGATAGCTGGACCCTTTCTGGGAGGTGAATACGAAGTTTATCTGGGTGCTTCCTGAACCGTGCATGAGTATGTCGACGTCGTCTTCAGACATCTCACCAAAGGGGACGTCCGTGGGTATGCCGTAGTGATCACAGGTCTGTGTCATCTGGCTCCTGTACCATCCTGACATCATCGATCTGCGGAATGGCCGTATGCAACCCTCCTCCACTGTCGCGGTCCTATCAACAAGGAGATCGTAGGAGAATGACCTCTGGACGCCCAGCCCCTGGCAGGAGGGGCAGGCGCCGAGTGGGTTGTTGAATGAGAAAACCCGGGGGCTCATCTCAGGCAGGAACGCTCCATGCTCAGGGCATGCGAACTCCTCCGAGTAGGGGATAGTCTCGCCCTCCTTGGTTCTGAATCTCTGCTCGTCGATGTTGTCCTTCCCGGGTTTCGGGGCACTGAGGCTTTCCACGGCAACTGTGCCAGCGCCTATGCGTAGGCCGGCCTCGACCGCCTCGGTGAGCCTCTGCCTGTTGCTCAGGTGGAGCAGGAGCCTGTCCACCCTCACGTCTATGTCGTGCCTGAGGTTCTTCTCAAGGGACGGTGGTTGCTCGAACTCCTCTTCACGGCCGTTCACCTTGCCGACTAGGTAACCCTGCTCCACCAGCGCCTTGAACAGGTCCGCATGGGTCCCTTTCCTGTTCCTCACAGCGGGGGTCCATATGGCGATCGCGTGCCCCTCGAACCTCCATAGGACATCATCGACTATCTCCTGGACCGTTCTCCTAGCAACCTGCCGGCCGCAATCCGGGCAGTGGGGGAGCCCGACACGTGCCCAGAGCAGCCTCAGGTAATCCATTATCTCGGTAACCGTCGCCACTGTCGACCGCGGGTTGTGGCTGCCTTGCTTCTGGTCTATGCTGATGGCCGGGGATAGCCCCTCGATGCTGTCGCAATCCGGCTTCTTCATCTGGCCCAGGAACTGCCGGGCGTACGAGCTGAGGCTCTCGACGTACCTCCTCTGCCCCTCAGCATAGAGTGTGTCGAATGCGAGACTGGACTTGCCGGAGCCGGAAACCCCGGAAATCACGACGAACTTCCCCCGGGGGATACTCACATCGACGTTCTTGAGATTATGCGTCCGGGCCCCCTTGACCTCTATCCATTCGTCCGCTGAGAAGCCGTTCTTACCTCTGACACTCATGATTAGCCCCCGCGCAACGTCTCACCGTGAGAGAGGTCGTCCTTGAATTCATGTATGCGCCGGTTCGTTAGCGGCACCATAGTGCGTCGATAATTTCTCCAGCCTTTCCTTCTGTGTCGGGTGGAAGCAAGGTCAGGCCGTTATGGGCCACCATGCTGTGGGCGTTACCGCTTCCCTGGTGGGTGTGCACGCTCCCGATGAGCTCGTTGTCGCCGGTCTCTATCCTGATCCTCCTCAGGCATAGCTTCCCTGGCGCGCCCCTCACGTCGTCCAATAGGCGGACCCTGACCCGGTCAGCCATTCTGGGACCCAGTGATTCGTGGTACTGCAGGCTGTTGGCTATCCAGGGGACCACCAGCACGTGGAACACCACCTGGCTGCTTACGGGGTTACCTGGGAGTGCGAACAGTGGAGTTCCCTTCCATGCCCCGAACATGGGTGGGCCTCCTGGCCTCATCGCAACCTTCCAAAAGAGGGGGTCGCCCTCGTCCTCCATTATCCTCCGGACGAGGTCGAACTCTCCCATGCTGACCCCGCCAGAGGTGAGTATCGCATCGCATTCAGTTAGGCTGTCCAGTACTCTCCTCAGTTCATCGAGGGTGTCGGGTGCCGCATCGTGGCGAACCGCGGTGCAGCCCATCTCCTCAACCATCGCTGCCAGGGCATAGGAGTTCGACTCGTAAATCTCGGATGGGGCTAGTTCTTCTCCCGGTTTCGCCAGTTCGTCCCCAGTGGAGACTATGGCTATCCTCGGTTTGGTGACGACGGGGATACGATCGTGGCCCATGGTGGCAGCGAGGCCGATCTCGGAGGGGCCAAGGGCGGCACCAACTGGAAGTGCCTCCTGACCGATAGACAGATTCTCCGCCCTACGGCGTATGAAGGACGGTCTCGGTTCGCCCATGATTACCACGTTGTCGCCGTCTTCCTCCGTTTCCTCGACTATCACTATGGCATCGGCGCCATCTGGTATCCTCGCGCCCGTCATTATCCTGCAGGCCTCGCCCACACCCACCACTGGCGGTTCACTGCCACCGGCTCTGCTTTCGCCCACTATTCGCAGAGTGGTACGTCCGTCGCAGTCTTGGTTCCTGACCGCGAAGCCGTCCATAGCCGAGTTATCGAACCTAGGATCATCAACCAGAGACGGAATCGGTTTGGACAGTACTCGGCCCGTTGCGCGGTCGAGAGAGATGGTCTCTGTCTTACGAGGCAGGGGCATCGTGTGTGCGATTGCGACAGCCCTCTCCGGCGTGACGCGTGTCTCCATGGGGGCTCATGCGTGGTGGGGTTCAAGTGTTCTTCCACTCTGGTACGGATGTGCTCGATGTTGGTTTCGCTTCGTCTTCCACCACATCGCCGATGGTTCTGTTTGGCCTCATGCTCATGGCCATCCTGTACTCAAGCATAGGTCATGGTGGGGCTTCAGGTTACCTGGTAGTGCTCTCTCTTACCTCCTTCGGCATGATGGAGAGCGTTTGGCTCAAGCAGAACGTTTGGTGCTTGAATCTGGTTGTATCGTCGATTGCATTCTATCACTACAGAAACTCCGGTTTTCATGATTGGCGCCTCACCCTTCCATTCATTGTCAGCAGCGTCCCAATGGTGCTGATCGGGAGTTACATGCGTGTCGATGGTGCGGTATACGACATTCTACTCTCTTTCGTGCTTCTTTTTGCTGCTTGGAGGTTGGTTGAGTCGTCTGTTCCCAATGGGGTCGATTCCTTTGAAGTCCCTGGATTCAGGCAGGACGTGCATTTGATCGGTGGAGGTATTGGCTTCGCCAGTGGGGTGGTTGGTTTGGGAGGGGGGGTCTTCCTCTCGCCCGCCATCATTCTGAAGAAGTGGGGGACGCCCAAGGCCACTGCTGCTACTGCAGCCGTCTTCGTTTGGGTTAACTCGGCTGCGGGTCTGTTGGGCTCGAGTATATCGAACGGTTTGGGCGTTGAGTTGGATTCCCTCGCCCCCTTCGCTCTGGCTGTTCTGATTGGTGGGTTTATCGGAAGCAGGTATGGTGCCTCGATAGCGTCGGAAAGGCACGTCAGGGCGTTTCTCGTGGTGGTCCTGGTAGTCGCTTCGGCGAGAAGGATCCTCGGGGTACTTGGGCTCTGGGCCTGATCATATGCCTATTGTATCCTCATGGCCGCATTCGGGGTAAGCGCATATCACAGTGTACCTATCCCTCTTCGGCCTCGGTATCCTCATCATTGAGCCGCACATGGTGCATTGGTGGTCCACAATCTCGGGTTCCTTACTAACCGGTTCCTCGGTGAAGTCCTCCATCTCATCGTGGGTGACAGTCCAACCGACTTGGTCCTGGTAGGAGTCGTCCTCTTCTGTGATGGATGACTGCTTCAGTCGTAGCTTGATCTTAATCCTGCGGCCCTTCTTCTTCTGAGGCTGTCCCTTCTTCGGTGGTGCGGGTCTCTTCCTCTTGCCCTTGCGACCCTTCTTGGGTGGTGGCGGTGCCTTCTTCGGAGGGGGAGGAGGGGCCTTCTTGGGTGGTGGCGGTGCCTTCTTCGGAGGGGGAGGAGGTGGTTTGTCCGCCATGTGTATCGCCTCTTGGAAGTGTGTCACGCCTTTGAAGAAATCGGGGGGCATCCGTTTTTTCACGCTGGGAACTGCAGAATGGCATGAACGTCTGTGTCGCAGTTGGCCCTGCCATCCAAACCCTCGAGTTCGATTAGGAATATTCCCCCTACCACGACAGCGCCGAGGGACGAGCACAACTCGACGGTTGCCGCCACGGTGCCACCCGTAGCTAGCAAGTCGTCCGCTACCAAGACTCTGTCGCCCGGGCCCACGGCATCCGTGTGTATCTCGAGGGCGTTCGTGCCGTATTCGAGTGAATACTCGACAGTCTTCGTTTGATAGGGGAGCTTGCCGGGCTTCCTTATTGGAATGAAACCGACGCCTAGTCTCTCGGCTATGAGGGAGCCGAAGATGAAGCCCCTTGACTCTGGTCCGGCTATGTGTGTTGGTTCCCAACCGAGGGCATCGATGTCGGAGATCATCCTATCCACCAGGTCGGTGAGCAGCTCGCCATCGGCGAGAACTGGTGTGATGTCTCGGAACATGATGCCCTCGATCGGGAAGTCCGGAACGGTTCGAACGGTGTTTCTCAGCGTGACCAAGAAGTCGTCGTCCATGCTAACCGCTCCGTAGTGGGTGGGGGCCCGGGCCGATAGGCCCGGGATTCCCATTACGTGTTACCTGCTCAGTTGAGGCCCATGGTTTCGAACAGCCAGTCGAAGGTGTTCGTGTCACCAGGTCCTAGGTAGAACATGATCATGAAGACGAACAACGCCCACATGACGTTGTTTAGCTCGTCCCACTTCTGCATACCGATCTTGATGGCGCAGTAGGATATGACACCCCATGCGATACCATCTGCGATGGAGTACGTGAAGGGCATCAAGACCATGGTCAGGAACGCTGGAAGGGCCATCTCGGCGTCTCCCCAGTCGATGTCCGCTGCCTGGCGCATCATCATGGCACCGATGATCACCAGTGCCATTGCTGCTGCGAAGGTAGGGATGTTCTGGAACAGGTTCTCGAAGAAGAGCCCTGTTAGCATCAGCACACCGACAGTGACTGCGACTAGTCCGGTCTTGCCTCCTTCCTCAACACCTGCGACCGACTCGATGTAGGTCGTTGTGGTGCTGGTACCGAGCATTGCACCAACGATGGTTGCTGCAGCGTCAGAGGCGAATGCCTCGTCAGAGTTCATCAGGACGTCGTTCTCGTCGACGTAGCCGGCCTGTCGCCCTACAGAGTATAGGGTTCCAGCGGTGTCGAAGATGTCGACGAAGAGGAAGGTGATCATCACCATCAGGAACATGCCGACGGTCGTACCGTCAGCAGAACCTACGTCACCAAGAGCGCTTAGAGCCGCCATCATGGTCTCCTCTGGCATGCCGACGAATCCGACAGCTGTTATGTCTGGCCATGTAGCGTTAACGCTAGCCCAGCCAGCTCCGCCTGCGGCGAAGTCGTTGTATGGGTCATACGCCTCAGTGGCCCAGCCCCATATCGAAGCAACGGCGATGCCGATGATGATAGCACCCTTCTGGCCACGGGCCATCAGGACCGCTGTCAAGATGAGGCAGACCATCGAAATCAGGCCACCGTGATCAAGACCGAAGGTCTCCGTTGCTGCGATGTTGACCAGCGTAGCACCGTCGTCCATGATCCAGCCCATCTCCCTGAGACCGATGATTGCCAGGAACATGCCTATACCGGCTCCCGTAGCGATCTTCAGGTCCGTGGGTATGGAATTGATCATCTGCGACCTCCATCCTCCGATAACCGGGATCTGGGGCATAGACATAGCGAGGAACAGAAGCCCCTCGACGAAGACGGCCGCTAGCGCGACGTCCCATGGTATGCCCATACCAAGGACCACAGCGAACGTAAAGTACGCGTTCAGTCCCATTCCAGGCGCAAGGGCGAAGGGCAGGTTTGCCCAAAGTCCCATGACAATGCAGCCCACGAATGCCGCTACGGCAGTCGCGAACAACGCATCACCAAAGGGTATGCCCGTTGCACCAAAGTTACTCAGCATGGAAGGGTTGACCACGAGGATGTAAGCCATAGTCAGGAATGTTGTCACTCCCGCTCTGATTTCTCCCTCGACAGTTGACCCTGCAGCTGTCACTCCAAATTGTTCATCTAATGCACTCATTTTTTTCTCACCTTTTTTCTTTCATTATCACGCAAACTTACGTCTACGATAAGAAAATCCACATTACACCGGGCCTATCAACAAATCGGATGCTTTTTTGGTCATTCCAGAGTTATCTGGGTCCCGTTTTCAGGAATATGGATCGTCATTTCCCCTCCGAGTTCGGCAGCCAGGGCGTCTGCGGACTCCTTGTCAGCATGGAAAATAACAAGGTGCCGAGGCGAGCATCCCCTAGCGAATTCGACCAACTCGTCATGGCCGGCGTGGTTTGAGAGGGAGAACTGCTCTACGTCCAACTCGACTGGTGTGATGTTCCCCCATATCGGGAGCCTTCCCTCGTCCAGGAGCCTCCTGCCCCCCGAACCCTCGGCCTGGTACCCAGTCAAGAAAATCGCGTTGGCCGGGTCGTGCCTAAGTCTGTTGATGTACCATATTGCGGGGCCGCCGTCAAGCATCCCGCTGGTAGTTACGATGACGTCCGCGTCCAGGGCCTTCTTCCGGTCGGACTTGCTCCTGACCCTCCTGCACCAGCGCCACGTCTTCCTGAGCTTGTCGGGGTTCCTGATGAGATGCGGGTGTTCCAGCCAGTCAAGGGTGATCCTCGTCCCCATTCCATCGTAGTGAACCTCGAGTTCCGGGGCAGAGTCGTGTAGTATCCTGAGTATGTCCTGACCCCTTCCCGAAGCGAAGGCCGGGACAAGCGCCACACCGCCCCGTGCCACCGTTTGCTTGATGCTCTCGACAAACCTCTTCTCCTCCTCGGGCCTGTTGGGGTGATTTCTCCCCCCGTATGTACCCTCCAGGCATAGGACATCGCACTTCACGGGTTTAGCGCCCATAACATTGGGGCTGATCCTTGTGTCCAGATCGCCCGACCACAGTATCTTCATCTCGGGCGTGTCAATCTCGACCATCGCCGCCCCAGGGATGTGGCCAGCCACATGCAGTGAAGCCTCCCAGCTACCAAGGACGAATTTCTCACCCATTTGGTGGGGTTGCCATGCGTCCAATGCAGCGTCCATATCCCTTCTGTCCCAAGCGAGGGGGTATCCCTCTATGCTCGAGACCTTGTAGGTATCAGCCCACATTATCGAAGAGAGTTTTGCAGTGAGGTCGCTTCCATGGAGGGTGGTTCCGTGTGAGCCGACGAGCCATGGGGCCATACCGATGTGGTCTATGTGGCTGTGCGTGATTATTGCATTGTCAACTATGGGAGCCTCGGCGGGGTACTTGGGGGGGCGTGTTGGGGCGAGGCCGTAGTCGATCAATATCCTGGTCCCCGTCTTATCTTCGAGGACGCATCCGACATTCCCGACCTCTTGGCCGCCGCCGAGGAAGTGCAGGCGGATCCCACTCTCTACTGGGGATGGGTCGTATCTGCTAGTTCTGCCCGGTGTGTACAGGACCATGTCAGCGGCAGGGGGTCCTCACAAATGACCCAATCGGAGGCCAACCCCCCCTCTTCCACTGGAACAAGGACGCTTTCCTCCTCCCACACCCCAGACTCACACCAATGGTTATGTCCCTCCAGCCAAATATCTAGCCGGGTATAGCGAACACGAGCATATTTCTATCAAACGGAGCGTTTTTCCGAAGCAATATCGCGTTCCAGTGGAAATCATGGGGTTGGGGGCAATTTTGAGAAAGCCCCCCTCTAGCGGAACACATGGCAAAGAGGCCAGGGCACGTCTTCAGGGTCGATGCGGATCGCTGCTTCGGCTGCGCCGCGTGCGTGGCACTATGCCCCCTGGACGCACTCAAACTGCAGGGGCTCCTTGCTGTGGTGAAGGAAAGTAGCTGCACCCACTGCGATCTCTGCATCCCCGCCTGCCCAGTACACGCATTGGCGATAGTCGAGGAGGTTCCAGGAAATGTCAGTGATAGTCTTCCCCAACTCCTCGCTTAGCAGCATAGCCTGCGCCCAATTCCTCTTGGATGGCAAGCCATCCCTGAGCATCCATCTGATATCCAACTCCTTCGAGGTGGGCCTCATGAACGAGGCTCCCGGCATCATCTCTGTAGACCAATGGCCGCTTGTCAGGCCACATTGGCTATCCGATCATGGCTTGGACGCACCTGAAGGAGACTCCACAGCGATAAGGGCCAGTTGGCTTACCAAGTCGATGGCGATATCGCTGTCCGAGAGGGGTGCGACATTCCACACAGGGTCTAGGATATTAGAGACAAACGAAGAAAGCAAGACAATGCTGATCTCGATACCAGGCGAAGAAACGAGTAAGACAATCCACTACGATGCGATAATCGACATGCCCAACTCAACCCCAAAGACGGAATGGAGGGGGGCGGTGTCCTCCGAGGTCCCGGATTGGGCCGAGTCCAGTGGAAGGAGAACGGATGGTACCTACGAGTTCTGGTGGACCGGAACGGAAGAGCCGGACAATGCCATCCAGACCATGTCCTGGGTGGGAGGTTCTCCCTCCACAGCACTCCTCGACGCCATCTCGGAGGCCAGCAGGGCCTCAGATACCATTCTCATGGGCTCCATGCCTGCGTGAAATCCATATGGAAAACACTCTGGGGGCGTAACATGGCAGGCATAGGGACTCAGGCAACAGACTACGTCTGCGCTAAATCTGAAGTCACTAGGCACGCCATCCTGATTGACCCCGCCGACCAGACGCCGGACATGGCAGCGAAGAGGTGTCTTGCCGCCGTTGCCGCAGGTAGCTCCATGGTCCTGGTGGGCGGCTCGTCCGACACCGACATGGAGAACGTCCACGAAACTGTCGTGGCTATTCAAGAGGCACTCGAGCTAGTAGAGTGGGCCTCCACTCAGGACGCCGGGATCGAGAATTTGACAAAGACGCCGGTGGTGCTCTTTCCCCAGGGGGCGGCAGCACTCTCGCCCGCGGCCGACGCTATCACATTCATGATGCTCATGAACAGCACGACGCCCCGCTTCCTCGTAGAGGAACAGGTCGTTGGTGCCCCTTTCATCAGGAAGGCGGGCGTTGAGCCGATCCCCATGGGCTACCTGATATGCGCTCCAGGGGGGAAGGCGGGGGAGGTCGGGAAGGCAGACCTCATCCAACCCACGGAGACGGAGAGGGTAGCGGCGTATGCCATGACCGCCGAGTCCTATGGATTCAGAATGTTCTACCTCGAGGCCGGCAGCGGTGCCGAGCACCCAGTGAGCCC
>PBSO01000015.1 GCA_002726275.1 Methanobacteriota archaeon
TGACTGCCATGTTGGCATCTAGTCCGGGTGTAGCAAGGGCGGTGAAGGCCGCGAAAGCAACTATGGTCACAGCGTCGAAAGCCTCAGCGGTGTAGATACCGCCAGCGCAGTCTGGTGACTGGGCGCATAGGCCTGCGAAGACATATCCGACTGTGGACATGCCACCTGCTGCTGCGGGCTTGGTAGCGATGATGCCATCGACAAGAGACTTGTCGGACATATCTGCTGCAAGGCCCTCCTCAGCGACTCCGTCAGCGCCGTAGATGGACCCTGAGTATCCCTGAGCAGCTAGCTCCTCGATGATCGCAGCGCCATCAGAGGCGTATGAAACCATCATCACGGATGTGCATCCAGCGTCGATGATAGCCTGGACGTTTCCACTGTGGTCGGTCGTTGCCTCGTCATAGCCAATCTGGGTGCAGACGCTGTCTGCTGCCATGTTGGCAACGAAGGCATCAGCCAGACCAGCCCCGTACGCGTTGGTCATGTGCAGTACAGCCACGTTGTCGTGGCCGTCTGTGGTCATGACATCAGCGATGACGGATCCCTGGAATGCGTCACTTGGGACGACTCGGAAGAATCCTGGGTATGCTGAAGCGTCAGACAGTGCTGGGCTCGTGCTCGCGTAGGAGACCTGTGGGATGCCAGCTGCGGATAGAACCGCGTTAGCGCCCATGGATGCGCCAGAGCATGCTGCTCCGACTGCTCCCCAAACACCAGCGTCGACAAGCGACTGTGCTGCGGACTGTCCCATAGCACCGTCACATCCCGAGTCAGCGTATACTATCTCGAACTGCACGCCGTTGCTGTATCCGATCGTGTTAGCTAGGCTGACACCGATCTGGGATGCTGCAACGAACCCTGCTGCGTAAACAGCGATTGGGCCTGTAGCGTCGTTCAGGAAGCCGATCTTGACCGTTGCTCCCATCCACTCGACATCGGTTACGCCATCTCCTCCGGCTTCCCACATCCTGTCGCAGTTGAAGTACTCGCCATAGGTTGGGACGTGGTGGAAGGTGCAGACATCGTAGCCTGACCCGCCAACGTCACCGTTGTCCAGGAAGGTGTGGGTTCCGCTGTCTCCAGCGTACTCGTCACCGACCATTGGCACGTGCATTCCCATGTTGGCTCCATCCTCGTGCATTGCAGCGTGACCGATCATCATGACCGCGTCGTACGCCTCTGAGGTGAAGATACCAGTCGAGCAGACGTCGTCAGCTGCGCATGCGGCTGCGAAGACACCAGCACCAGCTGCTGCGGCCCTAGGTCTTGTGACCTCGATTCCGTTTGCTGCTGCGGGGTTGGTGTAGTCGTTCAGAGCTGCCTCTCCTGCCATTCCGTCGGCGGAGAAGATTGGTATTGTAGCACCCATGACTGCCATGGTCTCTACGATCATGGCTCCGTCAGCGGAGTACGATCCTAGGAACACGGAGTCGCAACCTGCGTCCATAACTGCCTGAACGGCAGCTGCGAAGTCAGTTGTTGTCTCCTCGTAACCGGACTGCAGGCAAACGTTGTCTGAGCCTAGGTTGGCTGCGACTGCGTCTGCTAGTCCTGAACCGTAGCTGTTGGTCATGTGCACTACAGCGGTGTTTGAAACTCCGCTTGCTGCGATCATGTCAGCTGCTGCCTGGCCCTGCAGGGCGTCGCTTGGCACTATCCTGTAGAAGTGAGGGTAGGCTGTTGCGTCGCTGAGAGCTGGCGATGTGCTGGCGTAGGAAACCATTGGGATTCCTGCTGCCGATAGGATAGCGTTAGCGCCCATCGATGCACCGGAGCAAGCTGCTCCTGCCACTGCCACCACTCCTGAGTCCACTAGGGACTGAGCTGCGGCCTGTGCCATTGTACCGTCACATCCAGAGTCTGCCTCAATGACCTCGAAGACGTAGTCGTCTCCCATTGCGTTCAGGTCATCCATTGCTGCTCCCCACGCGAACGTGAAGGGGGCTGCGAACTGGGATATAGGTCCAGAAGCATCGTTTAGGAAACCTAGCTTGATGGTCACTGCTGGATCGTCCACGACAGGTGCCTGGAACATTGGGTTCTCGGCTCCCATGTAGTGAGCTGCGATCTCGTCGACCATAGCGTGGGCGAAGTCAGCATCGAACCCGACTACGGATCCATCGTCAGCGTAGCTCTCGAATGGAGGGTAGAATGGGTCTGTGCATAGCCTCAGGCTGCCGGACTCCAGAACTGCTGTCAGGTCGCTGCCCTCGCTTGGTGCGGGGTATGCGGTTGCTGTGTCAGCGGTCGTGTCGTCAGCTAGGGTCACTGCTCCGTCGAACCAGGCGCCGTAGATGGCGTCGTACTCTCCGGATGCAACCATAGCGCCGATAGCGACGTTCATTGCGCCCAGAAGCTCCCCGGAGGTCTCGCGAGTTGCGAGTCCGAAGTTCTCGTCAGAGAAGGTGACCATCAGGTCGCCCTCTAGGGAGAGAACAGGGGCGTCTCCCATAGCGTAGTGCGCGTCACCGTTGTTAATAGCGGCGATTACTGAAGGGAAGTCATCGAAGGCGCTGATCGTAGCCATACCTAGGTTCTCATTGGCGTATAGGTCCGAGGTGGTCCCGGACTGTACGGCAATTGTGGTACCTGCTGCGTTCAGGTCCGAGACGTCCGATATAGCGGCTGAACCGTCTGCACCGATAACACCCTGGCTACTTGTGTAGTAAGCCCTGGTGAAGTCGACGACCTGGTCGCGCTCATCTGTCTTCGTCATCGCCGAGATTATGGCATCGCACATCTCGCCGGCATTCAGGTTGGGGATAATGGGGTCCCAGCCGGACTCTACAAAGTCGGCGCTAACATCACTGGCCATGGTAATTGACCAGTCATCTTCGGGTTCCTCATTGTCTCCACCAAGGCATCCGGCGAAAGCTGCCGCCAGCATGCTCATGGTAAGCATCATTGCAATCATCTTGTTGTTCTTCATTAGAAACTCACGTTCCAGTGCGCCGCACGACGTCACGTGTTCGTTATAGAGATTCGCTTAAATTTCACAAAAAAGGCCATTTATCGCGAAACTAGCCTATAATCTTGGTTTTATTGTTGTTTTTAGTCGATTTATGAATAAAACGAGAGTATCATGAGCATTACCGCACCCGGTGCACCATGGAGGGGGCCGATGGACTACTCATCGAGTGGTGTGGACATAGATTCTGAGTCACGGGCCATAGCGAGCCTGATTGGCGCCCTGTCTTCCTCTAGCAGAGAGAGCGGCGTTCGAGGTGCTCCAGTCCCACTCCCAGGTGGTTTCGGGGGAATCATCGAGTTCGGTGACTCACGTCTTGCTCTAGCCACTGATGGTGTGGGGTCCAAGCTGCAGATCGCGAATGAGCTCGGGAGGCTGGAGGGAGTGGGGATTGATTGTGTGGCCATGAATGTGAATGACCTCATTTGTGTGGGTGCAGAGCCGTTGGCTTTCGTGGATTACATTGCTGTGCCCGAGACCGATCCAGAAGTTCATGCAGCACTCGGATCATCGTTGTCCGAGGCTTGTTCCATGGCTCGCGTCACTCTGGCAGGAGGGGAGACTGCGACGCTCCCTGGAATAGTAAAGGAGTTGGACATGTCAGGGACGGCCTTGGGGTGGTTCCCAGAGGGAGGGGAGATCACAGGGGCAACTTTGGAAGTCGGGGATGTCATCATTGGCCTGCCCAGCAGTGGAATTCACTCCAATGGATACACCTTAGTCAGAGCAGTGGTGGAGAGATCCGGTCTTTCACTGGATTCCCCAGCTCCATTCGATGTTAGGCATCCGGGAAGAGAGGTGAGGAGGTTCCCCGGGGCCTCTGGAGAAGTGAGTATTGGCGAGGTTCTACTCAACCCAACTAGGATTTACGTCGACCCGGTTATCGACATGATAAATGAGAGCAGAGATGGGAATGGGCCTTGCGATGTCAGTGATATCAAGGCAATAGCGCACATCACGGGAGGGGGGTTGTCAAACCTCCTTCGTCTGCACGATTCATTGGGTTGGCATATCGGGGACCCACTGCCAGTACCGCCGGAATTTGGCTGGATTTCTGAGATTGGAGATGTTGCCAACAGGGAGATGCACAGGACTTTCAATATGGGGATGGGGTTGGCAATAGCGGTCTCCAAGGACTCCGCGGTTTCAGTAACTAATTGGATATCGGAAAGGCTCCCTGGATCTAGGATTGTAGGGGAAATAGTGGATAATGGACGTAAAGTCACTCATAATGATGATCAAATTGTGTTCGATCACTATTGATTTCTTTGTCGTCAATGCCTTGAGTCATGAGCTTGTCGCATACTCGTGGAGTCGGACGCGCCATTGGGTTGGCCGGGAGTCGTTCATCGCGAGGGGGGCACGCTGATGAGAGTGGCAGAGAAGCCCGATGAGGAGCGACGAGGCCCTGCAACTAAGAGCGGTGGTGCTTTCTTGAATCCGGCCATGGCCGGAAGCAGGACTAGGAGCGTTCTCCTACTACAACATGCAATTGAGAGTGGGATGCTGGGTGATGGAACGATATACGCCCTGGATGGTTTGGCATCTACAGGGGTCCGCGCGCGCAGGTGGTTGAACGAATTGCCTCCGGAGAGTGCTGAGAGGCTGGATGTGGTGATGGGGGATTTGGATGGTGAGTCGCTCTCATGGGCACGCAGCAATCACCTCGAGTTTCCTCCGTCTCACGGCAAGGGTGAGCTCAATGCAGTAAGGGGCGACTTGCGAGCAATGGTGCTGAACCACGGGAGGCATTGGGTAGACATTGACCCATATGGTTCTCCAGTTCCATTCTTGGACACAGCAGTTCAATCACTTGCCAGAGGGGCTGTGATCGAGGTCAGCGCGACCGATACGGCAGCATTGACTGGATCTTCTAAGGGACCCCTTCTGAGAAGGTACGGAGCCAGGGTTCGTACTGACGGACTGGCGCATGACTCGGCTTTGAGAGTACTTCTAGCTACTCTCGCGAGGACTGCTGCAAAACACGACAGGGCGATTGTTCCGTTGATGTCCATCTGGGACTCTCACCACCTACGTGTTTCGGCTCGAACGATAAAGAGGAAGGGGGCTGCTAGCGATGTGGAGGATAACCTCGGATGGAGGGTGTATTCCCCTAGTGCCGATGAGGTCGAGGCTTCCATAGCCGCTGGCCTGCATCCTGAAACGTCCCTGGAGATATTGCCGATGAATTGCATGCTGCCGCTTTCTCATCCTGTGACGAGGGATGACTCGAGGGTCTCTGGGCCACTGTGGGTGGGAAACATGGGAGACGAGGGGGCAATGTCCTCAATGACCGAGGAGAGGGCACTGTCCTTGTGCACGGCCCCTTACGACTCGGAGGATGTAGCAGGGTGGTCAGAGAAAGATTTCGAAAGAGAGGCGCGCAGGGTTTCAAGGAGTGTGAGGAACTTAGAAGAGGAGTCCAGGGTGATCGATTCCCCTCATCACATTGTGGTGGATGATCTTTCTAGTTGGCTTGAGATGCCCGGTCCACCCAGTCCCAGATTGCTGGCGGATTGCCTGGAGGAAAGGGGATTCAAGGCAGGCCTGACACATTATGGAAATCCATCAATAAGAACAGATGCGCCTTGGGACGTGGTGGCTGGGGTGGCATTATCCCTTCAGCCCCCGATGTAAGACATCTCGACCCTTTCTTTGCCCCTTGTCTCCTCGGATCTGAGTTCCGAATAGCGGTCCTGGCGACTCTCCCACCTTTCTTCTATTAGTGACTTTATTTCTCTATTCGACATTCCTTCTCTCATGGGAGTAAGGAGATCTAACCCACTACTGGCGAACAAGCAAGTGAATAACCTGCCATCTGCAGAAATCCTAGCTCTTGTGCATTGCCTGCAGAATGGTTCAGTTACACTTGTTATGATGCCAATCTCGTTACCCTGTGGCAGGCTGTATCTCTTCGCTACGTCACTTCCTCTATCTGGTGGTAATTGCTTCACTGCTCCAATTCTTTTCCTTATTTCATCGGCGGTTACAACCTCTTCCATACTCCAGCCGTTTGTGGTTCCCACATCCATGAATTCGATGAACCGGACTGCTATTTGCCTACTTGAGAAACGTTCCACCAGATCCAATATCTCCTCTTCGTTGGATCCCCTCCTTACGACGGTATTGATTTTGATGGGCCCCAGACCAACCGACTCTGCGGCCTCGATTCCAGCTAGAACGGAAGCAACGGTGTGCCCCGAGTCGGTGATCGCGGCGAAGGTTGCCTCATCTATTGCATCAAGGCTGACTGTGACTCTGTCCAGCCCTGCGGCGGAAAGGGCGGGTGCGTATCTAGGCAGCAAAACCCCGTTGGTAGTCATGGCAACCTCGATGTCTCTTAGTGAGAGCATCGAGACTAACTCATGCAAATTCCTCCGGAGAAGTGGCTCTCCTCCTGTGAGGCGGACCTTCTCCACCCCCAATGATACGAAAATTTCGACTAAGCGGTCTATTTCCTCGAAGGTCATGATGTGCGAGCGCTCCATGAATGGAAAGTCCTTGCCGAAAACCTCCCTTGGCATGCAGTACGTACATCGGAAGTTGCACCTGTCGGTCACAGAAATTCTGAGATCCCTGAGAGTTCTCCCCAGCCTGTCTGTTACACCGGGTCCGGCCACGTGCATAGGAGAGGAGTCGGGGTGATAGTGATACCTGAGCAAGCCTTGAAGAATGGCGGCATGGTACGGAGTTTGAGCGCGATGTTGAGTTTCAGCCCCAAGGCGAAGGAAATGTTAGACCATTTCGCAGAAGCGACCGAGGAGATAAGCGAGGTCTGCCTCAGGGTCGAGATTACAGGAAGGGGCAAGGACGGATTCCAGTATGACTTACAGTTCATCGAGAAGAACGATGCACGGGACGGCGATTTGGAAGTAGAGGTGGATGGAATGGTTGTCTTCGTTGACCCTCGGAGTGCAAAGTACCTAGATGGCACCACCCTTGACTACCAAGAGACCCTGATGGGAGGGGGTTTCAGCTTCGATAACCCGAATCCACTGTGGATGGATGAGATATCAAAGGCGGTCGCCGACATTATCGAGAGTGAGGTCAACCCTGCCGTTGCTTCTCACGGCGGCCATGTTGAGTTGATGGGGGTAGAGGATGGTAAGGCCGTGATAGTGTTCGGAGGCGGGTGCCAGGGATGCGGTATGGCTGACGTCACTCTGAAGCAAGGGGTTGAGACGATGATCAAGGATCACGTTCCATCAATCGCTGAAGTTATCGATGCCACAGATCACGCTGCAGGAACAAATCCCTTCTACTGATCAATGAATCATAGGGACGTCGTCATCGTCATCGGGCCCAGGAGCCGGCAAAGCGGTTGACTGGGCTCTTTCGAAGGCCTCCCTAACCCTCTCCTCTATGTTGCGCGCATCCTCTAGAAGGTCCTGAATGGGAATCTCCATGTCAAGTATCTCGCTCAGTCCGTCAATAGCCATCAATGCCGCTCTTGCATCTGGGTACATCGGGTTGCACTCGGCCAACAGAGCTGTTACTTCCAAGCCCCTCCTCTCGCCCTCAGCGATGAGGTATCCCGAGATTCCGGATACTATTCCATGTTGGATCTGCTGAACTCCCGCATCGTTCAGCTTTTCCCTGCCTGACGAGGTAGATGAAACCCCCCATAGATCGCTTTCCTCCTTGATTCCCAAATCGTTGCTAACCACTCCGTCAATCACTATCAGCCTCTCGAAACCGCCCTTCGTGAACCACTCGAGAACCGTTTCTCCGAAGAAGGCGTCATTCTCGGGGGGAAACTGTATTTCGGCAGTGAACACCCCAATTCCATCTCCCTGATACACCCTGACAGGGTGCTTTGGCACAGCGTCGTGGATTAGTGCGATAGCTGGGAACTTTGGATGCATCACTGAACCCATTGGCCCCAAATCAAGGGATTTGATCAGGTGCGTTGCTGCGATAACTCCCACTGATCCGACTGTCGAGAATCCGCAGATTGCTGTACCTCCCAGCTTCGAGGGGTCCGCATCTGAGTGCAGGACCAATGGATAGCCCGCACTGGAGTCTTCGCTCATTGTACTCGCCCCTGCTTTGGGCAATTTAATGGTAGCCCGCATTTCATTGGTCGTTTTCCTGAGTTTGTTAAGGAATGACAGCAAATAATAACTTGATATTGTATTGCCTGCCCGACAATTACATGAGTGGAGAGGAATCTGATTCCATGGGACGGATATACATCAAAGTGGGCTCGGAAGAGATTGATTTGACGGGGGAATTGGGTGAAGTAAGTGATAGCTTCAGTAAGATACTGAAGACCGATACTTGGCAATCGGCGCTCTCGAAGATTCGAAGATCCAGGGATGCGGCTATCGAACAGGCTACCGAGAGAGCGAGAATGGCCGGCATTCCTGAGAGGGGGGCTTCGTTCAAGCAGCTATTAGGCGCTTGCAATGTAGACAAGACCTCTGATGTAATTCTGGCTTCAATACATTATCTGAGAAATGTAGAGAGGGAGCGTGATACTCCCCCTAGGGAAATTAGGAGGCTTATTTCACAGACTGGTGAGTGGACCGAGGACGAAGTTGAGAAGTGGAATCTGTCCCTCTACATTAACCGGATGATTGAGGGTGAAATGCTGTCTTATCCGCCTGGGAGCCCGAAGAAGAATAGGTTCGTCGTCCTCACTGATGGTGGACTTGATCACCTTGAAGACCTGTCAATGTGAGGAATACCATGGACGATTCTCCGGTTGACTGGTCTTTCACCTCCCACATAGGTGCGGATCTGCGTGGAGCCTCACTTTCAGGGGCCAATCTCAGGAGGGCTATCTTGGATGGGGCGGATCTTGAGGGTGCGGATCTTTCAGGTGCGGATCTTAGGGGAGCTTCTCTGAAGGGTGCGAATCTGATGAAGGCGGCACTGGATGGGGCCGATATGCGTGGAGCGCGTCTAATCAAAGCTAGGCTAGGCCTATCCAATATGCAAGGCGCTAAGCTAGATGGGGCCGATATGCGTGGAATAAGAGGTAGATACGCGGTTTGGAGGGATGCGAACTACTGGGATGCGACATTGGATGATTCTTTACTGAAGGCTCTTCAAAAGAAGTGGCCGAGAGAGTGATTATTCAGAGGACATTCTGGATTCCAGCCCCGCTCTCATCCAGTCTGGAACTGGAATTTTTGACTTCACTTCATCCATATCAGTGCAAACCGTAACCTGCTTTGCTGTCCAGCAGAGGGTCCCCTCTTGATTCCTAAACTCGTATTTCCATTCTATTGACGTGTTGCCAATCCTCGGAGTGGTGATGGTGCATTGAACTGTGTCTCCGTATGCGAGAGGATGAAGGAACTCGGCCTCACTGTGGACCAGGGGGAAGGCTATTCGGTGCTCGCTCAGGATATCATTGTAGTGCAACCCGCATGAGTGCTCCCACGACTCCTCGTAGAACCTGTGAGCAAGATCCCAAAATCTGGGGTAGTAGACTATCTTGGCCAGATCGACCATCGGGAAGTCGATGCGTCTCTCTGAAACGAAGGCCATGCCACTCGCGGGGCGCTTCGGTTGAAGGCTGTTATGGGGGTTTACTGATCCCTGACATGAGATAACATCCATTCCATTGCAACGGAATCGATGTAGATAACGAACCATCCTCCATGGCCTCCATCAACCACAGTTTCAAAGATTATATTGGCACCCAATTCTGTTAGGTTCTCAGCCATCTGTTCTGCCATTTCGTATGATGATGTGTTATCTGCAGACCCATGACTCATCCATATCGGAAGATGTGCAACTTCTTCGGCTAATGGAAGGTATGAGTAGGGTCCGTGGTGGGGGCTTAGCGGCATTATGGCAGCGAAGTAGTCCGGTAGTGCTGCGGCCACGATGAATGTGCCCCGGCCCCCCATACTCAATCCAGTTAGGTAGACCCTGTCATCGTCAACATTGAGATTCGATTTGACGTCCTCAAGAACGTCGAGTACCTTCTTTGGATCCCAATCTAGTTCTAACTTTGAAGGTCGTACAATGATGTATCTGTCATCCTCTGGCATGTGGAAGTTGTTCGTTAGCATGTTGTTGAAGAAAACTGAGTCGAATACCTCTCCATGCAGGTACAAGAATATTGGATAGGAGTAGCTTGAGTTGTAGGCCGGTGGAATCTTTACTGAATATGTATATCCACACATCCAATCCAATCTATGATCCACGACGATTTCGGATTCTTCGTCGTAATCGATAGAGGCATACGAGACATCGGTCAGACCGTCGACTGCAAGCCATTGACCATTCTGCATCTCCGTCCACTCTGTTGGATTGCTGGTTGGGTTCAGTCCATCGGACGCAGTTGTGTTGCAAGGAGGAATGTGGGTCGGTTCCGGCTCCTGCTGCTCATATTCGCAGGATCCGTCATCCTCTGTTGCGTTGCCATCGAAATTGAGGGCTTCTTGATCCATACAACCGGGGAATATTATGGGTTCGGAGCAGCTATTGTTTAACTCACAATCAGGCAATGGGGTTTCGTCGTTGGGCTCGTCTCCCTCCGAAATTATCTCGGGTGTTACGTCCTCGGGGATGTCGGTTTCGTCATTACCCACACAGCCAGCGAGAGCCGCGGACATTACAATGAGGGCGAGGAGGGGAGCGCATCGCATGGTTTGGGCCGAAATTGTTTGGTTATCTACTCTCGTATGCCATTGGCTGGTGGGGGGATGGCGGACCCACCGCGATTCGAACACGGGTTACAAGCTCCGCAAGCTCATGTGATATCCAGGCTACACTATGGGTCCAACGCGTTTTCGACCCGCGGCTTCTGTATAACCCCGACGGTTTTGGGGATTCACATGGTGATTGGGAGCACGGTCTTCCATCTTGGTTCGGCCAGCTTCTTGGAGTTGGGTCCAGTCCTCACGTTCTTCGTCTTGTGAGTAAGGATTCCGTGCATCCCCTCGACTGAGAACTTGACCCTGAGCTCGAATGCCCTGTCCCTCTCGGCTATTTGCATTTGCTCGGTGTCTAGTTCTGTGCTGGTCGAGATGCCTTCTTCGCCCTCGTTGTGTAGGCTGATGGTGCTACCCTCCATAGATGCTCTAGGTGAGAAGTCGTAATCCCTTGGGTCCTCCATCAACACGTTGGCGTCGATGACCAGCTTCTCGCGGATGGTAACCTTGGTGATCTCCATCGACTTGACCATGGCAGTGCCACATAAGCCGAGTTCAAAGCACTTCGCACTGAGATGTGTGCCCTATGAGCTGACTTCGCTGAGTCTGAGTACGAATACCACTACTCTGACGGTTAGTTGCCAATCGTTGCCCTGGTCAGGGTCGACATCATCCACCGGCAAATCTGGGTCGCATTGATCGGCAGTTATCGTCCACTCCCAGGTTCCCTGTCCAAACCTCTCACCTGCCTCATTCAGCAATGCTTCTTCCAGTACACTCTTGGAGTCGGATGTGACAGTATATCCACTATTCGGATAGGAGTTCATCTCTCCCCTTTCGATAGTAGCAGTAGAGTTCTGAGTGACGTTGTCCTGTTGGGTGGATGAGAATGAGCTCCAGCCGGACTGCATGTCAATCGAGAGTGTGAAGTTGTCCTCTGGCCACATTATTGGGATTAGGTCTCTTGCCAGTGTGAGTGTGGCGTTTACCTGCATCACTCTTGCTCCTGTTCCTGGTTCATGTTCGATAGTGAATGATTGTCCTTGTTCCAGGTATCCCGACCACTCGTAATCCAGTATCTGTTCCTCCCAAACCACGTTGAAGGTCCTAGATGTCACCATTAGTGACCAATATGTGGTCGATGTTGCGCCCTTGTCGTCGACCACCGTAATCGAGCCTGACCTGTTTCCAGAGTTCTCTATCGTCAACTCTGCTATCGGAGCTACCGAGTCAGCATCATTTGATGGATCGCCGTCGTTGTTGGAGTCTGACATGACGTTGAAGTCCCAGATGAACTCCATGCTTGCACCCTCTGGGTCGTATGAATTGCTGGCATCCAATGTTGCTGTATCACCAGCTCTGATGTATCCCGGCATCTCAAGAACAACAGTGGGTGCCGAATTTACGAAGATGGTTACCGATGCCTTGTCAGTCTCGCCAGCATCGTTCAGAACGGTTACCCTGACATCATGGTATCCAGAAGATAGGAAAGTGTGGCTAGCCACTCCTTGTTTGGTTGTCTTCTCGTTTCCATCGCCGAAATTCCACTGGTATTCGTCTATTATTGTGGGATTTGGGGTTGAAGACTCTCTAGCATCGAAATTGACTGTTTCACCCACATTAATTTCAGTCTGATCAGCATTGACTTCTGCATTGGGGGCTGAGCCACCCAATCCTGAACACCCGGACAGGGGGCTGGCAATAATCATCATTATTGCAAGAATGGCTGCCTTGGGTACTTTCGTCACGGCGCTGCTGCAATGACTTCTGCTCATATGGCTGTTGGGTGCTTCGAAGTGTGGGGCACGATTGAGAGGGTTCATTGGTGGAGCGGTAGACCGAATGCATGTGCCGATGTTTCTGGATGGCCTGAAGGTCCTAGGATTTGATTTGGAGACCACTGGTTTTGATCCTAGATACGATAGAATTGTTGAGTTTGCACTCGTGGGGAGTGATGTGAATGGAAGTCATATCAATATTCAGTCATTGGTTAACCCGGGAAGGAAAATTCCCCGAAATGCTACGGAAGTTCATGGGATAACCGATTCGGATGTCAGAGGCGTGGGGAATTTTGAGAGTCACCTCAAAGACATCTCCGAAGCAATAGCGGATTCGGTCATTGTGGGGCATAATGTATTGAATTTTGACTGGAGGTTCCTAGAGATGGAGTGCATGAGAGCGGGCGTTGAAGTACCGATTCCCAGAGCCATACTGGACACATTGGTAATTTCGAGGCGTTTGATGATTCCAGGCAGACACAGACTCGGAGACCTATGTGAGAAATTCGGAATTCCGATGGACAGGGCGCACAGGGCTGATGCTGACGCCGGTGCCACACTCCTACTTCTGTGGAAGATAATGAGAAGCTATCCGGAAAAGTTCGAAGGGACCCTTGATGATGTTGTGGAGTCACTCTCGAATTGACTTGAGTAGTGGGGTCCATGGAAGAACTTCAGACCAATCTCCCAAATGCATGACCTTCCCATCTGCCTTTGCGCTCCCGATGAATATGGGACCTTCGTGGCCTGAGTCGTTTAGTTCCCTCATGTGGACAAGTGCCTGATCCCTCAGAAGTGCACCGAACTTCTGTTCGGATCTGCCGACCTCTCCTTCGTCACCCAGAGGAGGGGCCCTCTCGAAAAGGGCGGCTCCAGACTGTGGGTCGAATTTCACCAGATTTACTACTTCGTCTCTGAAAACTCCGCCCGGTGCCAGGGTTCCATCCCTACGGGCCGCCCACCATGTTGGGCACCATGCCTTCCACTCGCAGAACCCGCACGATTGGTTGCCGGGAGTTCCCTCAAGGGGAGTTTCGCTATGTCTCATACCTTCCCATGCTATCATCGCATCATCGAGTACTGAGGGGCCTTCTGCCCGGTGTACGGTCTGGTTTGCAGAATACCAACCCTCTGCATGAAGCGGTGGGTGGTCAGGATTGTTTTGCTTGATGAGGTCCCTGTAAAATCTGAGTTGTCGGCTCACTTTCTCGTTTAGGTCTATTTTTGGCGGCTTTCCTGTTTTGAGGTCGGCTACTATCCATCCCGTCGATTTGCCCTCTTCGTCGAGATCGGCGATAAGCAGGTCCAGCCTCCCCATCATCCTCCCACATTCCGAGACCAGTGTCCCCTCATTTGCAAGGACCATCGACTGAACGGTTTTCCACATCGAGACGGAAACCTCTGAAAGTACTATTTTTTCCATCCTTGACTTTGAGAATAGAATGTTTAGCGCGCCGACTAGGCCATCGTGTGCCTTGGTGATCATTTCATCCTTCCATCTTGGATGTCTTGGAGTGCCCAAGAACACGTCCTTCTCGAGAGCCCAATGACGGTCCAATATTGCCTTGGCTGTTGGTGGTAGCCAACCTATCTCCGAGTCATCCCTGTCTGATAAATCGAGGTTGCAGATGTCTTCTACCGAATTATGGACTGCTGTACCCATAGCAGCGGGCATACTTGCCTTCCTAGGCAATCTCTGTCTAGAAAGCCAGTACTTCCTAGGACATTCCTCATACCTGCTCCAAGATGACGGGGATAGTTGGTGAGCAACGAAGTTTTCATCCATTTTCCAGTCCCCGGGTGCCTGCTTATGCTGTGGCGAGTGGGCCAAGAGTTAGAAGCACTTGCGTTTATTGGAGGCCATGAGCGCGGAGCCCGTTATCGACGTTGATGCCGGAACGGATGCATCTGGTGCATTGGTCATCAACTGCTTTCCGTCAGTTGGATTTGTCAGTAGCATTGTGGCTCACTTCCTTGTAGACAAATTGGGATTGGAGTTAATCGGAGGCGTCAGGCATCCGGGTCTTCCTCCTGTATGCCTGGTGCAGGATGGCATGCCCCTCCCTCCAATGCGTTTCTACGGAGGGGAGCCGATATGCACTGTCGACAGGTGTGACAAGGTAATCTTGATCGCCTCTGAGATTCAAATTTCTCCGGAGCTTAAGCTTCCAATAGCCAGTAAGATTCTGGATTGGATGAAGGATTCTGGAGCTGGGACATCGATAATGATNGATTCCTATGCGCATGGAGAGGGGCAGAAGCACTCTATCTTNGACGAGGATCAATCGCCGGACTCGGTTGTCGGAATAGCGTCAACANAATTGGCAAAGGAGATACTGAATGACATCGGTGCACCTCTTCTCAAGCAAGGAGTTGTTGGAGGCATGACAGGAGTGATGCTCGGGGAGAGTCGTAGAAGAAGGGTTGATTCACTAGCAATTCTAGCAGAATCTGGCGGTGAATTCGGAGGAGGGGGGGTTCCAGATGCCAGGGCTGCCGCCCGGATTATTGAGTGCCTAGATGGGCTTTTACCCGCAGTTCAGCTTGATCCGGAGCCACTCCTGGAGGAGGCACAGAGGATTGAGGCTCAGATTAGGGAGATGATGGCCCTGAATCTGAACTCAGAAACCGATGTTGTGAGTCCCCCTAGCACTATGTACGGATAGTCAGAATTCCCCAAGAGTTGATTGTCTCTCCTCAGGGAGGTTCTCTAGTATCGCCCCACCCATTAGGCTGTCCAAGTCCTCCTCTGAAAGTACCCTTACACCCAACCTGCTTGCCTTGTCTAGTTTCGTTCCTGCAGATTCTCCTGCAACGAGATAGTCAAGTTTTCCGGATACTGAAGAGACAATCTTCCCCCCTTCTGATTTTATCGAGAGCGCTATCTCTTTCCTTGGTCTGCTGAGAGTTCCGGTAATGCAGAAGGTACTGCCCGATAGGAGGCCTTCCTTGTCCATGTTCTCTTCTTCCACGATTTCCAAATGAGAGTGTAGATCGATGATGTCGCTCTTCCTTTCGGAGATTCCATCCAACAGAAGTGCTGCTACCGTTTCTCCTATTCTATCGATGGAGGTTAGCCTCTGTATTGATTGGTCCCTGTTCTCGAGCATTCCCATCAGTTGCTCCATGGTTCTGACCTCAGAGCACACTAGAGAGGCGATTTCGGGACCTATCCGGGGGAGCCCTAGTGCCGAGATGAATTTACTCAGAGTCATGGAACGGCTGGCCTCTAACTCGTCCAGGATGTTTCCAGCCGATTTCTCGGCCATCCTTTCCAAGCCCAAGAGGTCCCCCTCTTCCAGTCTGTATAGGTCCGCCAGATTGGAGACAAGTCCAGATGAGCAAAGTTGCTCTGCTAGCTTCTCCCCTATTCCATCCATTTCCAGCTTCCTGCACCAATATAGGATGGTTCTTTCCAGACGAGATGGGCAATTGAGGTTCATACATCTGATGAATGCTCCGTCCTCAACTAATTTGGTCTGGCACCTAGGACATTCATTGGGCAGGGAGACGCTGGCCCTGTCTGGAAGTTCTGATTTGAAAGGCGTTCCATCGGCATGCTTCCTGCCTTGGAGGTCGCCCTCTACAGCGGGCCCCAGAACTTCGATAATTTTGGGGATGACGTCTCCTCTGCGGACTATTCTTACCTTGTCGCCTATCTTCACTCCAAGTCGCTCTACTTCGCCACGATTGTGTAGCGTGGTGCTCTCCACGGTGACTCCCGATACAACCACGGGTGCGACTTTGGACACAGGCGTCACGTTTCCCGTTCTTCCAGTCTGCCACTCCACCCCCATTAGTACAGTCGTAGCTTCCTCGGGAGGGAACTTCCAAGCCAGTGCCCACCGGGGGTGATGGGCTGTCATGCCCAAAAGGTCTCTTTTGTCCAGCCTATCGAGCTTGATTACGACACCATCCAACTCCCATGCTGCTCCCTCTCTGTTTTCCGTCCATCTTCTTGTTACCTCCAATATGGCTTCCGTCGTCTCCCTGTCGCCTTCTCCTGAAACCACTTCGTTTCCTGCGGCTTGGATGCCCACTGACTCCAACCAGGAAATCAACTCTGAGTCAAATGAAGCGGTAGGCGGCTCGGGACTATCCGGGTGCCTAGTTGATTCCGATGGGAACTCTACACCATAGGCTAGGAATGTGAGATCCTCGGCCTTGCCCTTTCCTGCGTCGATGTGCTTCTGCCTGAGTGAGCCTGCTGCCAGATTACGTGGGTTTGGAGCTATTTCGGAATATTTCGTGTTGAATATTTCCAGAGGCATGACGACCTCCCCCCTGACATGGCAGTCACCCTTCCATGAGATTGCCTCGGGGACATTCGGAATTCGTCTGGCGTTTGCTGTGACGTCCTCTCCCCTAGTTCCGTTGCCCCTAGTTGCTGCTCTCACCAATCTTCCTCTGCGGTACTCCAGGGACAGTGCAGACCCATCGAGCTTCGGCTGACAGACGAATCTCCTTCCTTGGGCGGTTGTCTGGGAAACGAAATGGGCAACTTCCTCCTCCTTGGTGGCCTTGTCAAGGCTTCGCATGGGAAACTCGTGTTCCACCTTTACTGATCCGGGAGGAGGGTCAGAGCCTACTCTCATCAACTGTGGGTGATTGGGGTCTAGTGATTTTAGCTGGTCCCAAATTGCATCGAATTCTGCATCGGTAATCTCAGGGGATGCTTGATTGTAGTAGAGATTTGAGTGGAATGATACGAGCTCTGCTAGCTCCTCGATGCGTGCCCTCACCCCGGGGTCTTCTGAGGGTGCTCCCACCATGAATTTCGAGAGGGGGGAACCCCCTTGAACCTGCGGTTATTGTTCGGCGAAGTAGTGTAAATTGACGCTGTGACAAGGCTCGACCACATGTGGTGGGCCTGCCAGGATTTGAACCTGGGTCGCGCGACCCCCAGCCGCGAAGTATAGGCCAAGCTAACCTACAGGCCCCATGTGGGAACTGTGCGCACGAGTCGCACATCAAAGCCCTGTCGCTGGATTACTGCTCTCTGGGAATGCTGAACGGGGCGACTTCGTCAATTAGCTCGACGTGCCCGAGGAACATCCTTCTGCAGCAGTACCTCTCAAGTCCTGCGTCATCCATCGCCTTACTGGGATCTTCTCCACCGGCAACGGCCTTCTTGTAATCCTCATATGCATGTGCGATTACCTTTCCACAACTCCAACACCTTACTGGAATAATCATATTTTTCACCTCACCTGTACGACTTCTGCCACTTCTTCCGTGCGCCGCGACCCATTTGATGCTTGGGTTCCTTTCGGCGTGGATCATTCACTAGCAGGCTTCTGTCGAATCTCAGGTACTCGTCGCGGAGTTCCTCGTCATCTCCTTCGGCTCCACCGTTCCACTTTACTAGGCCTCGAGCTATTGCAGTTCTAATTGCATCTACCTGGCCCATTTGGCCGCCGCCTTCGACGTCGACTATCACGTCAACGTCGGAGAGTCTGTTCATCGCCTCTGCTATTTGCACCGGCTCCAGTGCCTTCCTCTGTGCGAGGCTTGGACCCATGATGTGGATTGGCTCTCCATTCACTCTAACTCTTCCTTTGCCCTTCCTAACTGTGGCTCTGGCAACTGCGGTCTTCCTCTTTCCACTGGTGTTCACCGACACCTTCTTGCTCTTCTTCCTAGCCATTTCACTCAGCCTCCCATCTTGTTGAGTCCACACCAAGTGCGGAGCTGATTTCGCCGAGTCGGACGAACTTCAGAGGTAGTGGTCTGTCAATGCCTGTGGTTTCTCCCCATGCGTGCCCGTCGGGCAGATCCTCGCCACTGAGGTTCGAGGGGGTACCTATCATGACCCTGAGGTCACGGAGTGAGTTTCTACCACTGCTGTTCTTCTGATATGGCAACATGCCCCTTACCGTCCTCTTGAGTATCTGGTCTGGCATCCTTGGGAAGAATGGCCCCTTCCTGGCGTGGTTGAGCTTGTACTTGGCTCTGTAGTCTCCCAAAACTCTCTTTCTGGGGCCTGAAACTATTGCCTTCTCCGCATTGAGTATGATGACCCTCTGCTGGCCGCCGTTCTTCCGTGCTGTCAGCATCTGCGAAGCGACGTGGCTCGCGAGGCGCCCTAGCACCTTGTCACTGGCATCGTAGACTAGTGTGCCCGGATTATCCAAGTATCCTCACCTCCTTGCCCTCAGGGTTCTCTTTCATCAATTCCCTGATAGTCAGGACGCGTCCTCCTGCGTCCTCGATCTTGGTCCTAGCTCCGGCGCTGACACTGTATGCGGCGACGCTGGGCTTCCCTTCCACATCCCCGCTTCCAAGTAGCTTGCCTGGTACGAGTATCATTTTCTCGTTGCCAGCGTGCCTTGAAAGGCGGCTTAGGTTCGGTTCGGCCCAATTGCTTCGACTGGATTCCAGCCTAAGCGCCACGTCTCGCCACAGTGCCGAACCGGTGGACCTGCTCTGCTCCTTCAAGTCGCCAATTAAGGCGACAAGGGACTGGTTGGTCTTTCTGTTCAGCTTACTCATATGACTCCCTCGACGTTCCTTGGGTAGGCGCGCCACCTGAGGCCGTGTTATGAATGCTGCGGGCGCCCCGTAGGGGCGTGCGAATCCGGCCAAAGGGCCGAATACCTCTGCTGGGCTCTCCTTCGGATCAAATCCTGAAGTCGTCATCTGGGTTGTCTTCGTCAACTCCAGCCAGTCTTACCTGGCCTTCTGAGTCTACAAACTCCCCTGCCTTTGTCACAGAACTATACATTTCTGACTCATTGGCCGATGTCCTCATGAGCATGCTGTCCCCAAGAGATGCCGTCATGTGGCTGATGATTGACTGCAGCGTGGCTATCGCGCGGTCTCTCTGATCTGAGCCGATTTCGTGGTCCGAGTATCTTGCTTCCTCGAAGATGGCAAAGAACTCGTCGAGGTCCCCGGGCGGAGCTATTCCTCCTAACATCGAGTTCAGTGCGTCCTCGAACTCCCTTGTAGTCTCGTACACCTTCTTCATCGCTCCTCTTGAGCGGAAGTACCTGACTAGGTCCTTGTAGCAATTGAAGATAGTCTGGATGTAGTCGTTGGAAGCCTTGAGTGACATCAGTGAGTCTGTCAGAATTCCACGGATGATCTCGATTCGCCTTCTCTCAGCATAGTTTCGATACATTATGGCGCCAATCAGTACTGCGAATGATAGAGCTATCAGAAGTACTACTGTGACTTGGGCTGTGAAGAAGCTGGTTTCTCCTTCTGCCACAGTGGTATCCATCCTAATCACGGGCGTATTCTCGAGCGTCTCCTCCTGGAAGAAAGACGAGCCTTGGAACTCTACTGTGACTCTCCATTGGCCGTTGACTGCACATGGCCCGCCCTGATCGCATTCGACCTGTCCTGGGATGTCGTTTCCTGAATACATGAATTGGAAGTCCGCGACGCCCTGCTCATTCGTGACGTCGTAGATCGGTTGTGTGTTCACATAACCGGAGCCGTTCCAGTACTGTATTCTGAATATCACGGTCTCACCGAGTACTGCAACATCTAGCCGGTCTCTGAGTATGGCCACAGAGCCTGTTATGTTTTCACCGACGTTGTAGCCTACGGGGTCCGCCCAGTGGTTCTTCAGCAGTATGTCCACTCTGCTCCTAACTAGGACCTCGATGTCCATGAATGAGCTGTTGACAACCGGCGTAGTCTCCGCTCGGCATCCACCGGGCAGTTCCCTCTCAGGCTCGTAAGCCACACGCAGTGTGCGGAAGCCCTCGAGAGACTCCCCGTCTGGCTCGACGCCTCTTCGACTGGGATTGTCATCCGGGTCCCCTGAGAACCACTTGACCCATCCAGTTCCATCCTCGGTTGTCATAGTGGCTATTGGTCTGGTGTTTGTCTCTGGGTTGATGTAGATGTTGAGGCACTTGCCGCCTATCGGGTTTCCATTGACTTGCGTTAGCAGGGCCTCCACATGGAAGGATTCCTTCAGGTATAGAACGGGGAACACCGACCCATTCTGGAAGGTGAACGTATCGACGTCCGACCTGAACGGTCCGACCTCCATTATCTGTGTAGTGGAGTTGGAGAATACGGGGAACACTCTCGTTGCCGAGGCGTTGCTGTATCTGAATCTGTCATTGTTCTCGTAGGAATTGAACTGGATGTTCACTCTAGCCTGTCCAGCCTGCACTCCCGTCAAAGGGCAGATGATATCGAATAATCCGTTTACATCGGTTGTTCCTGGTAGGCATGAAACCACGCCCAGTCCAGCATCTATCATCTCGTATGTGACCCTGATTGCCCTGTTCGAAAGATTCGCACCTAGCTCGTCCTGTAATTGGCCAGTGACTATCATCGGCTTCTCTATCGGCTGCCCGGTTGTGGGGTCGATTTCCGAAGTGTATACAATTTGATCGACCACGGATAAGTCGGTTCTCCCAATGAGGCTGAATCCGTCAACTTGGAATTGCATGACCTTTCGGTAGTGATCGCTGTTGACAATCTGAGTGCATGGGTCCCAAGCCCCGGATGTCGTCAGCATTTCCTGGTCCAGAGGGTCGCATCCCTCGTGAGGGAGGTTCTCGGCGAATCTCAGTATCACGTTAACGGGGCCGAATCCGTCCGGCAGGAACGAGTTCGGGTCGTCACGCAGTAGTTGCGGATCGAGTAGCATCTCATGGTGAATAGTTCCGGCATTCGGACATAGTGTGTCGATAATCTGACGATGAGTCCTGTCTTCGAAGTCGGTACCTTCCATGATTAGGAGGACTTCTCCCCCATTCTCACCACATCCATCCAGGGCCTGTCCTAGGTCCTTGTCGAACGCAGTTCTGTTGTCATCGGTAACTTGTCCCGAGAATTCCCATATATCGCCTGCCTGCCTTATGTTTGGAGTTGTGCTCTGGAGACTCACGAATGTTCGAGATACCACCCATAAGTAGGTGTCAGAGGTGCTCCCCTGTCTGAATGGATCACCGGGATACGTGTAACCAAGTGAGAAGTTCCCAAGTTCATGGAATGCATCTATAGTCAAGTTGACCTTGAAAACTCCATTATTGTCGGTAATCGCCACTCCTGCAGAGTTGTCGGCGGACCACGTGTAATTTATCGGAGCGTCCCTGACCGGTTGATACGCATTGTCTATCAGTCTAGCCTCTATGGTGACATTCTGGCCCCTGTACAACCTGGGTATTGTGTTGTATTGGAAGTCTGTTGTCCCTATCACCGAGACGTTGACATAGGCCCCAGTTGGTGCGAGAACGGTAGTCTGGTTTCCTGTGAAGTAGAAGTTGGAATTGGTAAAGTCCGCCCTTATTCCATAAACTCCGGCGGAATACTGGGAGTACCAGGTCCAATTGTAATCGAACTGTGCGACCCCATTGACCATGTCAGGAACCCTTGCGTATCCCGTCTCTGTTGAACCGGCGAATATGCCGTTGTGATCTACGTCGACTTGTAGCGCCATTGGGTCATAGGGCCATGGAGTCATTGTACGATTCCAAACTGAACCGACGACTCTGAGAGTCTCGCCCGTGAACATCTCCGGAACTATCTCGCAACGCACCTCACTCTGTGGGTCCAGTGGATCGACTGGGCCGCATGGTGGGACGTTGAAATCGCCGCCATTCTGCATCGCGATGAACCAATGTGTGCCGTTGGAGGACAGGAATGGCCGCAAGTTGGATGCCTCTCCCGTCAGGGATTGCGGATCTCCATCCCACAGCATAGAGTACTGTTTTCCAAGGCTCACTTCGGAGTAGTCAAGATTCGCGTTAGAGAGTGATGGTGCGTGGAAGAGGGCCCTCCACGCTCCGAAGGACGAGCCAGTGAACTGGGTCGAGTCCCAGAAGTAGACTGGTCTTGTCGAGGGCGTGATGATGTCTGCCTCGACGTACATCCTATGCATCGAGCGTATGTAGAACGTCTCGGTGTCGCTGCCCTCCAGATATGGCCAAGGTAGCTCTGATCCTAGATCTGGCCTGGAGAACGCGATGAACGCATAGTCCCCGATGGGCAGACTGGTCGATGTGTAGTTGTACCTTCCAACCACGTTATGTGACTTGGAGAAGTCATCCCAAACGATCTCCTCATATCCACCCGGTACCGCTCCCGGCCCGTTATCCATCGTCGAGTTCCACTGGACTTGCTTCCAAATCCCTTGGCTGCCTGATGATTGTACGAATGTCAAGGACACCCACCCTCCGGAGTCGGCTCTGTAGCCATATCCGTATCCATCGAATATAGTCGGATGCGTGGTATTGCCGAATGGTCCTCCGGAGACTGTGAAGGACACGGGTGCATAAGGGAGTTTGTTATCGAAGATTCCACGTTCCCAGTCAGCTGCGTAGTGGACCTTGTAATCCACGAACAACGGTTGCTCATCGCTCCTGAAGTAGGTCCAAGCTACGTAGTCGATCGTCGTGTTGGCCCTGACTTCCACAGGCACTGGTTCCGTTGTCGCACCGTCGTGAATGAACATCTCAGTCACTTCGGCATAGATGTTGTATGTCGTATTGGGCCCGACTGCTAAGTCCTCTGGGAATAGGTACTGGCCGACCTCGAAGTTTCCGTTTTCGTCTGTGAGGACGTTGATTGTCTCCAAGGCCTTTGTGCCATTGGCCGCCCAATCGATATGGACCTGGACTGGTAAGTCAGGGGCTGGTGTGAACACGCCCTGTACGGGGTCAAGCCAATTTACCGTTCCATTGAACTTGGCAGGGTACAGTGAGTCTAGCCATAGAACCGAATCCGCAGTTAGGGTGATCCTCGTTGGAATCTTGTCATCCTCGTCGAGAATTCCGTCATTGTCAGAATCCCAATCTGAGGTAAGGTTCCAGTTCTCCTCCAGATGATCCCAGTCAACGTCCGTCCTGTTATCGGCATCGTCATCGTTGTCTATGGCATCCGGTCCGGTGCTTGGATCGGATGGATTTGCTAAGCCGGAGCCGTTTCCAAAGTCATCGTGATCCCATGGGTTGGTGGATTCGGAGTCGAATCTGGTGGGCCATAGCATTACTTCGTCCTCGTCGAGCATGCCATCGGAGTCGTCATCCTCGTCGATGTCGTCGCGAAGCCCGTCATTGTCGTGGTCCCAGGGTGAGATGAAGGGGGTAGCGCCGGCTAGTTCGATTACGTTGACCAAACCATCCGCGTCCCAGTCATCTTCCATCTTGCCATCCGGAATTCCGTCATTGTCGTGGTCCCAAGGGCTCTGTTCCTCGCCAACGAAGCAAAGCAGCTCTTGTTCGGAGTCAAGAATTCCGTTGTTATCGTCATCTGGGTCCTCCCCGTCCGGAATTCCGTCATTGTCGTTGTCGACGTCGTAATACTTGGGGGACATCAGCCCCTGTCCAAGTACACCTTTATCCCAAACCGCTTGATACCATCCGTCCTGATCTGGATCGGTATCGGTTCCATCGTCGTCGTTGTCATCACAGTTCGAGCCTATGAAGAATGAACCCGGGGGCTCTGTTCCCGCATCGTCATCTAGATCGTCGTTGCTGTCAATCTCAAAGTAATCCCATATCCCATCGTTGTCGTCGTCTATGTCCCAATGATCGTAGACTCCGTCGAAGTCGTCGTCCAAATCCGCAGTGTCGTTGAACATACATTGGGGGTCCATATTGCCTGTCACTGGGGCACCACAGTCGTCATCTGGGTCTACGTCGTTGTTTAGCAGGTCCGCGACCTCGTCGGGGAAGAAGTTGGCATTGCTGTCAGCAGTCCATTGGAATAATCCATTATTCAGGCCAATATATGCAATGAAAAGGTCCCTGTTGTTCTTGATTTGATTGTATGACACGGCTGCTGTGGGGCTGGGGTTGCTTCCTGGGTCAAAGGTGAACCAGAAGCAGTTCTTGTTGCATGTCCACTGTCCGTTGGAGTTGTTTCCAGTGTATGCCCCGTCATCCTGGTCTGGATCAGGCCTGGTGCTGTAGGGTATTGTGTAAACCAACTGACCGGTTTGGGTCGCATCCAAAATTGGGTAGCCGTAGAGCCATGCGTATGCCAGACCACATGCATGGTTGTCAGCTACTCCTTGCAGGACCGCCCAAATTAGGGTGGAGCCACAGCTGTTGTCGTCGAATGACCCGCCCATCTTTGGATCGTTGACGTCGAGCACCCCGTCGTTTCCTTCGTCTTGGTCCCACCAGTCAGGGAGTCCGTCCGCGTCTTGGTCAGTGTCTATGCCATTGATCAGAGAGTCGCCATCGATGTCGATGTCGAAGTAGTTGCCACCGTTCCACGGACTCCACTTCATCAGCACATACCAATACATCTGTGGAACCTTTCCGTTTGTCAGTGGGACGGCGGTGTCGTCGTATCCATTGTAGTTAAGGACGAACTTATTCTCAACTGAGAATGGATTGAACATCCATGAGAGGTTCCAGTAGAAGGGGTGTCCGAGGTCTGCTGCGTATATCTGTCCGTCATCCGAACCGTCTATCGCGTCTCCGTCGCTGTGCGAGTATGACTGGCCTGTGAATGGGTCGGTATTGTCTGCATCTACGAATCCGCAGTTTCCATCATCTGGGTCATAGTAGTCCGAAAGTCCGTCGTTGTCGTCATCCCAGTCCTCGTCATTGGCGAGGCCGTCCCCATCGACGTCGGTGTCTATGTCATTGGGACCGTCGTCTCGGAACTTGGACCCATTGAGGAGATGGAGGTCGTTATCGTCATCCAAATCGCAGTTTGGATCTATGTCTAGCCAATCGAGGATTCCATCGTTGTCGTCATCTACGTCCTCCCAGTTGTTTATCCCGTCGCCGTCCCAGTCGTTGTTTCCTGTGTATGACTTTCTTTCTGTGAAACATCGGGGGTCGGAGTTAACGGGATTTGGGTTTGAAAGGCTTGGGCAGTTCCAAGTTGCCACCAAGTCCTCGCTAGCGTTCATGTAAGGATCTTCTTCGTTGGTGACTCCATCGTCATCTAGGTCGAATGGTATGTTTCCTGGAATAGCTATTGGGGAGCCAACTGGGTTGTCGGGGAACTCAGAGCCACCCATATCGGTATCCAACCAGTCCCATACAAGATCGTAGTCCTGGTCTATTGGCCGGTACCTGTCGTCATCGAGATCTCGGTCATAGTCGATTTCGCATTCCCTTCCCGGGGTTGTGATGTCGTGATTGATGGGGTAGTCTCCGTTGCCATCTCCATTGGTGTCTGTCTGGAGGCAGGTGTCGGGGACGCCATCGTTGTCGTCGTCAACGTCGTACATGTCCGCTAGTCCGTCGTTGTCGTCGTCTGTATCAGCTGAGTCGGGCGTTCCGTCGTTGTCATTGTCGGGGTCTAGGAAGTTTGGTATTCCATCGCCATCCAGATCACCATCGAAAATCTCGGTGAATGCCTGTGTTCCGTTTTTCGGATGCCATGCCTTCTCCCTCTCGACAAAGTCCACACCTCCGACATAATCCATGTATGAGGTGTTGGCAACGACTCTGGCATCGTCCCACAATGTTGCGGAAGTCGAGATGTTGCCATACTGTAGGCTGTCCCAGGGATTCTCGTCCCACAAGTCTACGACGCCATCGTTGTCGTCATCGTCATCGAAATAGTCCTGAATACCGTCTTGATCAAAGTCGCAGGGCCAGACGAACTGGTCGATTCTTGCATCGTTGTCGTCGTCCTCGTCGTAGGAGTCCGGGCCCGCACCATCGGTATCGTCATCGGTAACTCCGTCGTTGTCGTGATCCATCGGATTCTGGTCCACACGGTAGCCCACTCCAACTGGAGTTCCAGTCCAGGGGTGAACTGTTGTGGGTTCTACATATCGATCCATCGAGACGTTCCTTGGGTCTGCCCCTTGGGAATAGTCGATTGGGCCCTCTAGTATTCCGTCGTTGTCGTCGTCCCAATCAAATTCGTCAAGGACTCCATCGTTGTCGTGGTCAAACTGATGGGTGCCTATGCATCCATCGAACATCTCTATCAGGTCGTTGATTCCATCATTGTCGTCATCGAGGTCATTCAAATCGTCTATGCCATCGTTGTCGTGGTCCTCGGCGTTTGTCTCCTCTAGGAAGAACCCATAGCTGGAGTCTAGGTTCAATGCAGAGGGGTCTGAGACCTGGCCATATACCGACATTGGGTCGTGATAGGATGGGTTGAGGAAATGCTCGTGCTGGAATGGATTTTCGGCTGCTGGCTGGCCTTGAGAGCCACCTGGCATTGGGCCCTCGGCCTGTCCTATTTGCTGGAATGCGGTTCTCTTCGCCACATCGCCCCATACAGATTCCTCTTCGTCATATTTCTCAAAATCCTGAAATGAGTACATCTGCGTACTGAAGAGCATTATGGCTACCATCATTACCGCTGAGAAAGCCTTCCTTGGCTCTCCTTTCTTATTTCCATTATCGGTTCCAACTGTCATTCGACCACCTAGATGTCTTTGATAGTCTGGTTCTACTTATGAAGGGGCGCCCCGATATTCGGAGATAGTATCAGGGAGTCGTTTCAGTATCATTCACGGTGATAGGGGGACCCGCGATTGATTTCGTAGGCCCTGTATACCTGTTCCAATAACATCGTGGCGGCCATTTCGTGGGGGTAAGTCATCATTGAGAGAGATATTGATGAGAACCTGTCCTTGATGGACGGTGAGAATCCGTCCGCTGGCCCGACAATCAAATTTAGCGTTCTCCCGGAGATAGTTGTTCCTTGTATGACTCCGGCGAATTCCATGCTAGTCATCTGTTGGCCAGCCTCATCGAGAATCATTACGTCTCCATCGATAGAGTTTATTCTCTCCTCAAATTGTAACGCGGTCTGCCTTCCTGGGTGAAACACGACTCCGGCTCCATAGGATGAAATCCTCTGGGCGTACATCTCGATCATGTTTCTGGCTCCAACGTCCTTAGGCTTGCCATGGAGGTGAACGACTACGCGAGCCATGAATCTGTGAAGGGGCCGTCATCCTTGAGGGGTTCGCAAGCATCAAGAAAGTTGGGCGATGCCGAGGGGTTGACTGAGATGGGGTGGTGGCCGTTTGGTAAGACTCGCAAACTCGTGGGTAATGACCCCCATATGANGGGANCTAGGGCTTGGATTCAGGACCTCAGGGAGATTTGTGAGAAGAACTACGAGAGCCCCACCACCGGACAAAGCAGGATCAGGGAGATGCAGGTTGAGTGGAATGATGCACATCGGAAGGGAGACCTCGATGATACCCTCCTGCAGGGACTTGAGAGGCGTGCCTTCAGACTTCTTAGGGCCGATGAGGACGAGTGGATCAAGTGGCTTGATGATGAGGTTTTCTGGGAGCCTGGGTGGAAGGGCGGTTTCGAAACGGAGTGAGTCGCATGTGGTTCTGGATTGGTTTGTTTGTTGTCGTGGGGATTGGAATTCTTTCTTACAGCAGGCATCAGCCCTTTCCAGAAGTAAGCAGTAGATTTGCGTATCTTTTGATTCTTATCGCCGTGGTTCTTTGGATTTCTAGCACTGCTCCTCGGTCCACTTCAGACTCCGTCCCCGCCATCACNGCTGCNNTGGTAGGAGGNTTNGGGGTTNTNGTNGGGNTAAGGCACATGGCAGTGACTCACAAGGATGTCCTGTTGGCTCCCTTTGGGGGGGTCCTAATGTGCGTGGGAGCGATTAGTCTACTCTCTGACAGGTGGGCCGAGTCTGCACAGTGGGAACAGGTTGGTTCGTTCATACTGGCATCCCTGCTTGTGATGCTGGAGATATACCTGGCATTCAGAGGGTTGGTCGTGGGCGTAAAGGGGCTCTCTTGGTCCAAGTCTGGCCTCAGGCAAATCAGAAGGGGGCTTATCGATGGCCCGCATGGGGCAATCTCGCATTTTGAGAAATCGTGGGATGCTGAGGATCAATGGCTAACTGCGATGAGTCATGCGGCACTTTCAATGATCCATCGGCACAAGGGAGATTCGGCCCGGGAGTCTCATCATTCAAACGAATTGGAGAAACTGGGTGGCTGGGACTCTGTGGATGAGTCCTGGAGAGTGGCGATTCAAGAGTCGTTGGATAAATTGTGACTTAGGGACGTTGATATCACCAAACCCCGTCGCGGGTCCAGATGGTCCGTATTACGAAGGTGCACACCGGAGCAGGGGATGGCGGTGAAACAGGACTGCTGGACGGATCTAGAGTTGGGAAGGAGCACCCCCGAGTTAGGCTCTATGGAACCATTGACGAGGTGAACTCCCAGATTGGGGTGGTCAGGATGGAGCTCAACAGGGGCGACGGATTGCCCGATGGATCAATAAAAGCGGTTGACCGGGTTCTAGGAAGGGTGCAACAGGAGCTTTTCGATGTCGGAGGGGAGTGCGCGTGCACACCGGGAATGCTGCCTGCCCAAATGGCGNTGGTTGGAATGNCCGAATGCGACAAATTGGTGGCAGAGATGGATTCTTGGCTTGAAGACCTAGAGCCTTTGGAGTCGTTCGTTATGCCGACTGGGTCTGCTCCTGTGGCCACTCTGCACGTTGCCAGAACCGTTGCCAGAAGGGCTGAGAGGCATGCTTGCTCTTTGCGTGGTTCAGAAGGTGAAGGATCCGTGAGAGCGGAGATAATCTGCTATCTGAACAGGCTGTCTGACTGGATGTTTGTCCTAGGCAGGTGGATTTCCAGAATGTCTGATGAGGAAGAGGTCCTATGGACCCCCCTGGGGAAGCGCGAGGAGTGAATCCTTGTGGATTTTCTTACTAAATACATTGAGGGCTATAAAACGGTCATCAGGGGTTTTGATGATCCGGGCATGCCTCGCATTCTGAGAGTAATGGGTAAGTTTCTGACAACTTTAAAATTATTATTTGATATGCTACCTCTCATTGTAATTATTATTGGTGGAATTGCTTACTTGTTTGGATGGAGGCCGTAGATTAGGCCGGTCTGCCTATAGTTGGATATGCCTTTTCGCAGAGCGGAGAAGCTCTTTCTCCTGTTCAAATGTGACCATGGACTCAGCACTGTCAAAATCCAGCCACAGATAGCTCGTGTGCTCCTCGGAAAGACTGACTGCTATTTCCTCCGTATGTGCGATGTACCAGAAAACCTGCTTTGGTATCTTTGTCCCCTTTCGTCTGAAAGTGTACTCGGTTCTGGATTTCCAAGAGTCGTCAATCACGAAGTCTTCTATCCCGGTTTCCTCCNTNAGTTCNCTGGATGCTGTGTCGTGNTGATCCCTGTCGCCNTCCTCCACATGGCCCTTCGGAAAACTCCAATGTCCCTGTGGGTANTGNAGAAGCAAAATGCTGTCAAAATTCACCAATAAGAAGCCNCAAGAAGTTTCCATCTTNCTGCTAACCTGCNCTCCCATGGCAACAGAGAGAGGGTGTNGGATGAAAACNTTCCGAGTGNTTTGGTTGCGAAACCNCCATTGGGGAGGACNTGGTGAGTTGTTTGATGGCAGTCGACCCGTTGTCCTTGGATATTCGAAGAATAGTCACAGACAGCGATTTGGATGGGGTGACCACGGCGGCCATCCTGAAGAGGTGGTGGGTTGATGCAGAGGTGGTCTTCGGTCACCCTGGCGAGTTGCGGGCTGGCCTTTTGGATAGCCAAATTGACAGATTCACTGCCGTGTGCGATCTTCCTCGTCATCCCAATTGCGGATTGAGCATAGACCATCACCAGTCTAACGAACCGAAGGAAGACGTCGAAGACGGTACTGTGGTACTATGGGAGCCCACTCCCTCAGCGGCAAGAATAGCGTATGATCTTGTTCGAAGGGAGGTTGACCTGAGTGACCTAGCGGAATTCATGGAGTGGGTGGACAAATTGGATGGGGGAGGCGTGTCTAGAGACGAGTACATGTCCGATGAGCCCTCTATCTGGCTTGGGAGAGTTATTGATGTCGGAGAGGGCACCGCCCTAGCCGTAATGGATGGACTCACCAGGGGAGATTCTGTGGAGCAGATACTGGCCATTCCTTCTGTGGCGCAGAAGCTATCCGAGAGGAAGGCCGAGAGAGAGCAGTTGACTCGGGAGATTTCGGAGAGGACGCGTGTGGTGGACAGGCTTGCAATTTCTAGGCTGGAGGACATTGGGATGAGATCGAACGGGTATCACGTAACTGCACATGTCGGTGATGAGTGTGATGCGTGCATGGTGATACACGGAAATGTCGGTGCCTCTTTCGGTGAGGAGGGCAGGTATCCGGTTTCGGCCTCTTTCTACACCAACTCATTCCTGCATAGGGAGGGGGGAATTTTCGACTTGACAGAACTGGCTACACACCTAGACCCGGATGGAGGGGGCCACGCCAATGCATGCGGATGCAGAATCCAGGCATTGGACGGAGACAATAGGGCCGATAGGGATGTGTCCGAGGAGGACATAGAATCCAACATCGCGATTTGGTTGGAGTTGTGGTCTAGTCGGAAAGGGGGCCGAAACTGAGTATCACATATATCGCCTGGACTATCATCAGCATTCCGACAAGTGAGAGTACTAGCCCAGTGGGCCTTGGCAAATATTCATGCAAGTGATTCCCCGAAATCCAAGACAGCGCCATTACGGCAACTCCTGCCACCAACTCCTTCCTTGCTGATTGTTCTGGGTTATCCCAGAGATCTGTCCAAGGCACCAGACCCCTTCTCTGGAATGTTAGACGGAACCAAGAAATGTACAGTAGTACCACACCAGAGAGGCCGATGACGCCCAATGTGAAAGACGGGGAGTCCCATGGTCCCGGAGCTGAAAATTTGAGCAGAACGGTGTCCAGAAGCAATAGCACGCCAACCATACCTGGCACTCTCCAATCAGGGGGGCTGTCGTTCGTCACGTGTGGGTCCAAGAAGCCCACGGGCTTCAATTCGACTAAGGAAATATTGGGTACTTGTCATTTCGGACCATTCAAGTCATGGATTCGACACCGAGGTGCGTGAACCGCCTACCCCATGACAGGTCGGACCTTCTGTGGTCGGATGGTCATGCGACAGAATTGCTCCTTGATTCGGCAGACCGTTGGGGGAACTCAATGGTCGCCGACGAAGGCGGCGGCGGGAGTGGATCTAATGAACCGGAGAAAGCCATAGTTTACGCCAAGGGAAGTGGTTTGCTATGCGGCAGATTCGTTGTAGAGCGTCTATTATCCAATCACTATCCTACCTGCTCAATTGAGTGGAGTGTAGAGGAGGGAGGGGGCGTCAGTGATGGAGCGCCTATCCTAACCATGAAAGGGGAGAGTGGTGAAATGCTACGCTGTGAACGGATTGTTCTCAATATCCTAGGGAGGCTTTCTGGAATATCCACTAACACTGCAAGATGGGTCGCTATCGCGGGTCCTATGGGTGTAGCTAGCACTAGAAAGGTAGACTGGGGATTGCTAGACAAATGGGCGGTTCACATTGGAGGGGGGCTTACTCACAGGCTCAGTAGAGCTGATGCGTTGATGATAAAGGACAGCGAGGTTTTGGCTGAATCCAATGCGGGGGAGAGCGAGGAGGGAGCTCTTGGCAGATTGGTTTCCTCAATAGATATGGAAAGAGATGCGGGTTTCACAGTGGTAGAAGTTAGATCAGTAGAGCAGGCAATCACTGCTGCCTCCATTTGGGATTCAGTACAAAGGGAAAGAGGTGGTTGTGAGAGATTGGTGCTGCTCTTGGACAACATGGGTCCCAAGATGTGCAATGAAGCCTCGAACTCACTAGAGAGTGCTGGACTTCGTTCTTGGTGCATACTGGAGGGTTCGGGAGGAGTAACGCTTGACTCACTCGAGGAATGGGCAAAAAGCGATGTTGACCTTGTTTCTTCCAGTTCCCTGAACAGAGGGGTTCCTCCGCTTGACATGTCTATGAAATTCGAGGGGGGGCATTGATGGTGGATATACCGGACAGCCACCCCCGCAAGGCTTCACTACTGGCCAGGCAGAGCATGACCGAGGCTGCGGCACGTGGTTTGCTGGCAGAATCTGCAATGATAGCGCACGGCCGCGGTGAGGCTTTCGATTACCTCCTCGGAGAGAGGACCATTGACTCTGCTGCCTCGGCCATATCAGAGGCTGCTTCCAGGCTCAGGAATGCGGAGAGTCCCGTGATTTCTGTTAATGGCAATACCGTGGTACTGGCAGGAGAAGACCTTGTTCGCTTGGCTGCTATTATCGAGTGCCCGATAGAGGTCAACCTATACTACAGAACTAGTGAGAGGATTAGTGGCCTTCTTTCTCTTCTTCATGAACAAAGAGAGGCGGTTTCTTCGGGCACTCCCCCTGATGGCTGGCTAGGAGATTGGAAGAAAAGGGTGCTATCTGTAGATATCCTAGGGGCCGATGCAGATGACAGGATCCCTGGTCTGGAAGGTCCTCGTTCACTATGCTGTGCAAATGGGATAGGAGGTGCGGACGTGATCCTTGTCCCACTCGAGGACGGAGATCGCTGTGAGGCTCTTGTTGCCCTTGGAAAGCAAGTCCTGGTCATCGACCTGAATCCACTGTCGAGAACCGCTAGGAAAGCAACAGTGACAATTGTGGATGAGGTATCTAGGGCCGCATCGGAATTGGTGGTTGGGGCATTGACCGGAGGAAATCCTAGTGAGTGGAACAACGAAGAGTGCCTGAAAGACGCGTTGAATGCCATGATGGCCAATCAGCTGAACGCGTTCTAGTGGTATTGCTCTCTAAGCAAATCAGCGCATCTAGCCGCTATTGCCTGACCCACCTCCGTAGTGGACGCTTCTCCGCCGAGATCGTATGTGACTACCCCTCCCTCGGCAAGGTGTTGCGAGATTGCGGCCTCTAGTATGTCTGCGCAAAGAGTGGCGTTATCGTCGCTGTGTCTCGATCCAAGGTGGTCCATCATCAGCTGCACTGAGGATATTGCTGCAATTGGGTTGACCTTGTCCTTGCCTGCATACTTTGGGGCTGAGCCATGAACTGGTTCGAAGAGCATGTGGTTGTCCCCAATGTTGGCACTTGCCGCCATACCCATTCCGCCCTGCAGCACAGAAGCCAGATCGGTAGCTATGTCTCCGAACATATTCGGAAGGACCACCACATCAAGATCCTCTGGATCACGGACGAGCCACATTGTGAAGGCATCAATGAACGCCTCGCTAGTCTCAATGCCCGGATATTCTTCGGAAATTTCCCTGAACACCTTGCGGAAGAGCCTGCAACCCCTAGACACGTTGCTCTTGTCGACGCATGTAATCTTCTGACCTATCCCCATTCGGTCCTCTCTTTTCTTTGCGAGGTCGAAGGAAAAGCGTATCACCCTTTCACTTCCATTCCTGGAGATTGGGCGTGGGTCCCATTCTACCTCTCCCTCTAGCCCGGGGAATTTCTCGATGACTATGGGTTCGTCTTTCTCGCCTCCCTTTGCTGCTTGGGCGGATCTTCTGAGGAGAGAGTGGTAAAGTCCCTCGGTGTTTTCTCTGATTAGGACCATGTCTACTAGGTCTGGCTCCCAAATATCTGTGAATAGGCCGTGGACCTTGTGTTGAACTCCTTCGTAGAGTTTGACAGGCCTCACGTTTGCATATAGGTCGAGTCCGGAACGCAGTCCTAGGATGCACTGTCCTCCTGCATTGTCCCCATTTGGGAGTTTGGCATCAGGCCAGCCAATAGCACCCAGTAGAATTGCATCCGAGTGGTCCCTGCAGTGCTCGAAAGAGCCTTCTGGCCATTCCAATCCAGTTTCCAAGTAGTACTCTCCACCACATGGTATCTCTGTGATTTTGAATGACAATGGGCTAAGTTCCTCGAAAACGTCCATGACTCTCCTAGCCTCTCGGATGACCTCTTTGCCCGTGCCGTCACCGGGCAATACAGCCACTCTGTACTCCGACATTGTGCTGTGCACGTGCTTTTCATTCATCAATTCACCCCAAGGAAACTTTGGATGCAAATAGACGGTATAGTTGATAGACGGTCACCACGAATGACACTGATATGGAGCGGGGGACCGAAGATGGTGGAGGGTCCCCACGTATTGACGTCAGGACTCTCCCGGAGTCTGTTGCAACACTATGGGAGACCATGCTCAGACTGGACCCCTCGTGGGATCTGGCGAAGTGGTTGGACGAACGTGCCAAGGATGAGTTGGGCTTGGTTGAAAGTCACCTAGGCAGAGAGAAGTTGCGTGTTGAACAGCGCCTTCACCGGATAGAGACCCTCGTCAAGAGGCTTAAGCGCCAGAGGGAGGTTCAGGGAACTCGTTTGTCGGACCCAAATCAAAAGAATCTTTTCGATGTGTTCGGCAATGGGAGTAGAGTCTCGAAGGCGGAAGAAGTTAGGTCTGAGTTTGAAGGTGAGCAGGCGGCCGTTGACTTTGGGTCGATAGATGTTGGAGATGACCCTCTGTTGGCCATAGTTTGTGAGCATGTAATGGGAATTCTGGAGGTCTCTAGATTGGAGGGTTCTGCCCCAGTTCACTTTGATTTGCTAGTCGGGGAGCTTATTCCACTGGGAGTAAGGGTCGACGATTTGGACGAGGCGATTGCATGGCTCCTGCAGTCCGAAGCGATTGTTGAAATCGAAGAGGACTCGTTTGCCTTGGATGAGTGAGTTTTTGTTTCCTTGCAGGTAATACAACCATTCAAAAAAGGAACGTTTGTCGTCCCGTTTGGTCACGATGGTTAGTGATGCTTCGGGCTGGTATGCGAGACTCGATCAAGAGTGTCCCGACCGTGTTGAGCAGATTCGAATATGGTTGGACTCATGGGAGCAGTCAACCAAGTCAAAAGCCCCCATTGCCGCTTCACTCCCGAAGAGTTGGCCCACCCTTCCAGCCGGTCTTCTTTATGATCCTGGAGCGGTTCTCGATAGGCTACTGTCACGACATGAAGCGGTTTCTGATGGGCGTTCACCAAGAGGTGCTTTCTCGACCCCTGGACAGTTGGTACAGGCAATAATTGCCGATGAGATTGGCCAGGCTGGCAAGAGGAGGAAGGAAGAAGAGCCAGTCACTCTATCCATGTCTGCGATTCCGCCTGGATTCAGGGATTACGCTGAAAAGTTCAACAATACCGTTTCTGGCTCTAGTGGCGAAGAGGAGGAGGAAAACACCTCCTTGACCAAGTCAGGAGTTCCTCTGCCGTTTGCCGACCCGTCTTGTGGGGCTGGCCTTGTTGCATCTCAAATCATCCGTACACATTCTCAAAGACTGGAGGGCGAGCGTGACTCCGTAAAATGCAATGATACTCTGAAGTTGATTGAGGGACTACAGCTTCTTGACTCATCTGAGATAGCAATCGAGGCGTCTCGAAGAAGGATACTCATTACCCTAGGAAGAGCCGGTCTTGTAGATCTCAATGGGGATGGGCACGAAGGGATAATTGGCAGAGGGGAAGCTGAGATGATATTGGAAAGTAACATCAGAGTTGGCGACCCCCTTCTTGATGAGTGGCCTTGGAATGAGGCTCCATCACTGATTATCAGCAGACCCCCTTGGATTCGGATAAAGGACCGTTTCAGGGGACATGAAGATGGCAGCAGACTCAGGAAGGAGTTGTCCGGTAGACTGCGTAATGCAATTGATTCTGAAGGAGAATTGAGGTTCTCAGCACTGAAGGGGAATGTGAATCTCTACCGACTTTTCTTGGAGAGATCCCTTCAGTTGGTTTCTGATGATGGCAGAGTCAGAATTGTTGTCCCGGACTCCCTTCTGAGAGAGAAAAGCAGCATTCCACTAAGGAAGTTACTCGTGGAGAGAAATGATTGGGCATCTACTTGGTGTTTCCCCGATCCCCAGCGGGTTTTCCCTGGAATCTCACAGGGGTTTGCAGTATTGGGAATCACAGTCAATGGAAGCACCGATGTAATGACTAGTTTTGGTCCTCTCGGGCCCAATGAAGTATTGCCGGAAATAGGAGTCTCGAAAACTTCTCCTTTCCTTGAATTGGAGAGGGGACCTTGGTCCTCTTGGACTGATGCGACTTGGGCTGTTCCCAGAATGCCCTCTGATGAGTATGACCGGAGAAGGGTTCTGGAAGCAATCGGGAAGCTTGCTGACAAGCCTCGCTTATCTGAAGACGGAAACTGGTTGTGCCCTGGTTCCGAGTCAATTAGGGTGAGGGTTGGAGAAGTAGATCAAAGCAGCTCTTCGAATGACATCAATAATTGGAAGGAGGGGGGAGAGGGAGTGCCTTTTCTCAGAAGTGCGCACTTCTGCCTAGAGGGTGATGAAGTGGTAATCAGACATCCTGCTTATGATGCACATATACCCAATGATGCCATTCAGATGTCACATTCGATGTGGTCTGGCTCATTAGAGCCCAGGGGGTTTGCTCGAATAGCTTGTCAGGCAATTCTCAACTCTGCAAATGAGAGGCGGTTGCGATGGGCTGTGGTTCCTGGTGACTGCGTTCTTGGGAATTCTGTGAACTTCCTGGATCTGCCAGAAGGAGTAAACGATATTCTTGAGAAAGAAAGGGGCAGTCTAGCTGAAGGGCTAGAGTGGATTTGCAGTCAATTAAATGGCTCTGATCTTGATTTGTGGTCCAGAGCATGGGGGGCCAACAGCAATGTCAACAACTACGAAATTGAGAGCCTCCCGTTCCCTCAGCCAAGTGGTCGGGATTGGCTTTCCGAATAATGCCAAGTCAAGAATATTGATGCAATATTGGATTTTCGCTAGAGCCATGCACCTTTGCGTGTACCGAATAGACTATTATCGGGTTATTGCGTACGGTAATCGTACTATCGCGGTAGCTTTGTGAAGGGGGATGAATAATGGGCATTAATCCGAAGATAGGCATTACTGGATTGCCCAGATCTGGTAAGTCGGCGGTTCTTGACAAGGTAGTGAAAATGATTGCCGAAGAGGGGAGCTCAAGCGAAATTCCAGTTATTGCTGGAATGAGATCTGAGGCGATTATGGAAAACGGCGAGAGGGTTGGATATGCTTGCGTCAACATAGTCACCGGGGAAAGAGGTGTCATGGCCCACAAGGACATTGACTCGAGAAACAGGATTCTTGGGTATGGTATTGATCCGAGTGAAATCGACAGAGTCGGCGTTCCTGCAATATTGGATGCAATTGGAAATTGCCAATACTTGGTAATTGACGAAATTGGAAAGTTCACTGTCGAAAGTGAGGCTTTTGTATCGGCTGTTAGAGAGGCTTTGAAGTATGACATGCCCAGCCTACTGACTCTTCACAAAAAGAGTCGTCACCCGCTTCTCCAGGACATCCGGAGACGGGATGATGGGCGTATTCTCGAGGTGACTCCGGTCAATAGGGCACTTCTGCCTTACAAAATTCTCAAACTAATTCAGGAAGACTACTGATTGGTCTTAGTCAAGTTGATTGGTTGGTACCCTAGTTGGTAGGCAATGGAGTCGCCGTCGAGTCGTTTGGGAAGGGTTCTCGCCGGCCTATGTGTAGCTCTTCTTTTCCTAACTGCATTGGCCATAGAAGACGGTAGCCTGGTAATCACGGGCGAAGACCGTTCCAATGAGGACGACGTGTCGATTGTTTTTCCGGTATTGGCAGGTGTTTTTGGTTTGATGTACATCTCAATTTCAAGATCCTCGGAATTGAATCATGGGCAGCATTTCTTGGATCGTTGGGTGAGTAGGGAAGAGGAAGAAGACATGGTCTCCAGATTACGAATGGAGCAAGAAGAGGCTGGTGCTGAGGACATGGGGACAGCATGGGCTGAACTAGAGAAGAGTCACCTGGAAGACAGTCTTGGTGAAGAGGAGTGACTATCGAAACCTTGACTCGCTAGGAGCTTTCGCGAAGTTACGGGTGAGACGTTGAGTGAGGTACCTGAAGGCTTGAGATATACCAAGGAGCACGAGTGGATTAGGGTTGAAGGTGGGGAGGCGGTTATTGGAATAACCGACTTTGCACAGACTGCCCTTACGGATGTTGTCTGGGTGGAGTTGCCTGACAATGGCTCAATTGTTAGTTCGATGGAGTCTTTTGGTAGTGTCGAGTCTGTAAAATCTGTTAGTGAAATCTACGCCCCGCTGGGTGGGGAGGTTGTCAGTGTAAATGATGACTTGGAAGATGCACCTGAGCTAATCAACGATGACCCGTACGGTGATGGTTGGATTTGTAGAATTTCGATGTCCGATCCAAAGGAGCTCGAAGGGCTTCTTGATGCTGTTTCTTACTCAGAACTGATCGAGGGTTGAGGGTGCTATCTTGAAGGCTGTTCACATCTATGTTGACGGTTCTTGTGAAGATAATAGAAACGTGACTAAATCCACTTCCGCGGGTTGGGGATATTGTGTGATTGTTGGCGATAGTGGTCGAGGCAGGGGCCAAGGGGAGTTGGTTGAGGAGAAGAGCGGTCGCGTAATCACAAATGACAGTGATATCGAATTTCTAGGGGCTGAAGTTGGCTCAAACAACACAGCGGAGCTCAGTGCCATTGCCCACGCCCTACGATGGGTGATTGTTAATTCGGATTTGGATAATGTCCAGATAAGGACAGATTCAACTTATGCCGGAAACGTCACTTCGGGCAATTGGAAGGCTAAAGCGAACAAGGTACTGGTAAAGCGTGTTCAGGGCTTATGGGAGGGGGCACTAGAGGTGTGCAATGTTGAGTGGGAGCACGTACGTGCGCACAGAGGGCATAGGTGGAATGAGCGTGCAGATCATCTTGCTTTCAAGGCAATGAAGGGAGAGTCCCCAATCCCTCTGCAATTCTGGAAGCCTGGGATGCGCTAGTCAGAATAATTCAAGGAGATATAGGAATCCCAAGAATGCGTGTATTACTACAAGAACGGTCATCACATCACTTATTCTACCGTGGGCGTCCCTGGTTTTGGAAAATGGTTTTCCTTCGTCCTTTTGTTCCTTGGTTTTCCTCCCAAGTCTCCACAGGAGTGTCATTAAAATCAGACCTAGAATACCTGCCCAGCCATGATAGTGTCCGGGAACTATGTATTCAAACACGTATTTCCCCTCGATCAGCGCCCTAGTGATTTGTGCAATGAATGCAACTGTAATCACCCCCAAGAGGTAAATCATTGCCGAATCCCCCGCTCTCTGGTGTGACTGAAGGGATTGTTCCCTTTCTTCTTGATTTAGTGTTCTTGAGGAAAATCTCCATGACCTCTGAACTATGAAAATTCTGATGAGCAACAACGCGAGAATTGGGTGGACCAATAGAACCGCTGCGCGAACCACGTCCATGTGCCTTGGTATGGATTGTATGTCTTGAGTCCTCTCCATGACGCCTTGCTACGCAAGGCGATGTGTTGATGTATGCAAGCGACTCGGGCTCATTACCGAGGGAATCTGATGGAGGAGTATCTTCTAGATTGCTTGGACATGCTCAGTAGGGCGGGTGACGATGAGGTCAGGCGTCAGAACGAGATCAAAAAGTCCCCCTCTTGGGACTTACTAGATATGGAATGGAAGGCCCTAGCCATGGTTGGAGCAAAAAAAACCGCTGGTGAAAAGGTAGACTCAATGGCTAATGGAGGCGTTGTTGCTCGAACTAGGAGGGGAGGAAGAAGAGGAGGAAGAGCCCGACGTGGGATAGAAGACAGGGTTGCTTCACCACAGAGTGTCATCGGAGAGTCCTTTTCCCCGGGATACAAATTGGCTGTCATGATAGTGCAGAAGCACAGGATGAAGGATGCTTGGGGAGATGGCTTGGAGTCAGAAATGAATGGGATTAGGCAGGAGTGTACCAAGGGAATACATCCTGTTTGGGAAAGACTGGCAAGAGAGTCACCCCTGCTAGCCGAGTTGGGGTTGTTTCCCGTTGTTCGACTAGAGCACACAGAAGTTAATTCAATGGCATGGATAGAGGGTGCAAATTTCGATTATCGAGATTTTCGCTCTCTAAGGGAGTGGCTTTCCTCGGAAAACCCTCTGAAGCTTTCTGCTGCCCAAATGAAGGTGCTGAAGAAAATCCAGAGTGATCTGTCTGGAAGGCCCAGACCGTCACAATGGGAAGATTGGATGTCGCCGTCTTTGGAGGGAATGAGTGGGGAGGCATCCCTCCTAGAGGGAATTCTTCTAGCGGCAGGGGATTCAGAAAGGGCTTTGGAAGTCTTGGAAGGGATCAGTGGGGCGTGTTCGGTTGTTTCATCAAAGCATGCAGAATTGATAAATGCGAGAAATGGTCATTTCTCCAACTGGTCGGAGAGTTCCTCTTGTAAAGCCACAGATGGTCTGTCGTTAGCTTTGAGAGTAGAATGTTGGAAGGGCTTCAAGGACAATATTGGAACTCCTGAATTGGAAGACATGATTGAGGGGCATGAGCTATTGGAAGAACTTGGCGAAGATGTCCCTTCTTTCCTAAAATGGACAATTTCGGAGGATTTGATTATCTCCAATAGGAAAGAGGAGGCTTTGGAATATATTCTGGGGAGTGATGTCTCTTCCTCGGAAAACGTCAGTACCTGCCTCGAGTTGCTGGATTTGGACGACTCGGGTAGCTTAGAGGGCTCTCTGAGGAAGCACATTGATAATTCTCAGGAGGAGGATGGTATCTTGATGATCCTAAATCATGATTGCAGCACCAGTTCGATTCGACTACATGCAGCTAGTATGCTTAGCTCGGGCGATTCAATCAGACATATGGACGGTATTCTTTCGGCGTTCACTAGAACCGCCGAGATTGGTGGGCTGGCTGAGTGCCTGATTGGAGATAGGTCGCTGTCTCGTGCATACCCGTTCAGGGCCATGGTGGCCTGGCATCTGATTAGCGCCAATGAATCTGTAGGCAAATTACAGGCATTGGAGGAAGCGAGGAAGACTGCATTAATCTCAATTGAGCTTGCAAAGGAAGACTCCGTTCTAAGTGAAGTTAGCATAGGCCTGATTTCCCTCCTGGATGGTATTCCTGGAGATATGAGTCCAGTATACGACAGACTGGACTCGAAGGGGTCAAGGGCCCTAAATGAGGTTCGTGTGGCACTTTCCCCCAAAGGCAACGAAGTAGTTAGAGAAAGCAGCATTGAGGCACTGGGGAAATCTGTGGATGCGGCTCATCTGGATGCAATAGAAAGGAGGCTTTTCGAGGCTTTGGTCAGTGCACTAGTTCTCAACAGAGCAGCTCTTGACCTGCAGATTGGAGAGTTGGCTAGGGAGGAGTCTGCACTTACTTCCCTTGAGTCTCTGGTTTCGGATGAGTCTGTTTCAATGAGGACCGTCAAATTCGCATCTGACTTGGTTTTCGAGCACAGAGTTGGCATTGAGGCACTTGATTCGTGGTATAATGAGAATGATAGATCTGGGGTCGCTCATCAAGTGGTCAGGGCTGCCCTATTGGAAAGAAAGGGCGAGTTTGTTGATGCGGCCCGGGCCCATAGAATGGCTGCAATGGGAACCATTGAGGAGGATCTGGAAAGATCTGCGACTTTCCTGAGGCGTTCTCTGATTTCATTTGCGCATGGTGGCCGATGGAAGGACGCGGTTTCCTTGATTGATGAGTATCCGACAATTTCCGCATCTGTTACGAAGAGGTTCAAGCTCTATCTTAGGGTTTGCATGGACCAAGCCAAGGGAGATGGCGAGAAGGCGACCTGGAGACTCATGGAGTATGTTTCCTCTGACTTGGAAGAGGAGGAGGGCGTATCTTCTGAGTTGGAGGGTTTGGAGTCACTTTGGATGTACCCCGATGAACGAAATCTACCACCTGAGCCATTCAGAGGCAGAGTGGTGGTGGCGAAGAGGAAGTTGCGGCATTCGGCAGAATCCGCAATGACGCAACTTGACAGGGACTTCGAACGCGAAATAATGAGGGGGGAGGACACCTTGAAGCTGGTTACCCTGATAGAACAGATATCAGGAGATAGCTCTATTCGAGGCCTCAGATTATTTGAGAGGGCCATAGGCTCAGGTAAATTCGATGAGGCTGGGAACAAGAGATTGAGAGACTCCCAGAGGATACTTTTCACTATGAAGAAAGATGCGGTTTCCATCAAGGAAAGGAGGAATCTGAAGAGTCTGTCTCTCAAGCCTCTAGTCCTTATCGACACAAATATTCTCATAGATGCCCTCAAGGATGATCTTCTGAGAGATATTTCGGGTGATAGTCTGGGTAGCCTAGATTGGTCCATCAATAGGGCGTTTCATTGGATGCTGCGAAGGAGGAGGGATTCTGGGGAAATACTTCTTTCCATTCCTAGTGCCGCTAGGAGCGAGTTCCTACACAGAGTGAGGACTCCTGATTCGGTACTGAGGCTTTTTGATAATACGTATGTGGATAGGAAGATGTGGAACAAGAAGGTCTCCGATAATCTACTTGAAGAGAGGGCGAAGGGAGTCCTGTCTGAATTCGAAAATTGGAGTAGTGATATTTCGGATGGGGAGTTGGGTGGAGTTGAGTTGGAGGATTTCCTAGTCGAACATGGGGCGACTTTCAGAATCGTCGACGAGCACAAAAGGGAGCGTCAAGACACGGTTGCGCCTAGAACTGTAATTGGCGGAGAGGAGATTTATCCCGAAAAGGGGGATTGTGACATCATGAGGGAGGCATCTGTGATTGCCGACTCGTTCCATCCAGGTGTTGGGAGCGTTGTTGTGGCCACTAGGGATTCGGACTTCAAGCTGGTATCCAGAGCCCTGGAGGAGAGCTTTGGATTCGGAGTGGTAGGCGATGCCCAGCAATTGAGATTGTTGAGCTAGTCGTTGGATAGATTCTGGTTGTCCTCTAGTGATTTTCCCAGTCTGCTCATAATTGTGGTCGCCGATTCCACGCTATTCACCGTCTCCACGCTTTTCCCCGCTGACCACAGGTCTTTCGAGGACTTTTTCTTTCCCCTCGCTAGGGCCCTCATCCTCCAGAATGAAATTCCTGTGATCAAAACTCTGGTTCGATGCTTGAACCTACTTTTCAGTAGCCTTCTGATCAGCCAGTTGCTATGTTGATTGGACCCATTGGAGCTGATGATTGCGATTGGGACTCCAGTTAGCTTGGTAGTCCATGTGATGTCTTCCTCCTTGGCATCCACTATGGCGTCCTTGTAGTCCTGGGGAGTCGTGCATTCGTCGGTTGCGATGAATCTGGTTCCCATCTGAACTCCATCGTAGCCCATCTCCAGTGCTTCGTTGAGTTCCTTCTCGCTTCCAATTCCTCCAGCGCAGATTAGGGGGACGCCTAGATCTGAGAGGTCTTCGTACATCTCCCCCATTGACATCTGTCCGAGGTGTCCTCCGGCTCTGTCATTGACACAAATTAGTCCGTCCACTCCACAATCGATTCCTTTTTTTGCATGGAATCTGTTAGTGACATCGTGGTAAACAAATCCACCTTGGGCGTGGACCTTGTCGCAAACCCAGTCTGGTTTGCCTAGGGATGTTACGAAGAACCTGATTCCTTCGTCCAGTGCTATGTCTATCCAATCGGACATTCTCTGCAGGTACTTGTCGCTGCCTTTCTCAATCAGTGCGTTGAATCCGATTGGTTTGTCGGTGAGGGTTCGGATGTGCCTAATGGCGGTCCTCAGACCCTCTTTGGTATCTGGCTTGTCATAGCCGTGAACCATGGTCAAAGAAACCGGTTGAACTATTGCAATACCTCCTCCTTCAGAAGCTGCTGCGACGAGTTCGGGATTGGAGCAAGGGTACATGGCTCCGCAAATTATCGGATGCTCGATGCCTGCGTCTTGGGTTAACCTAGTGCTGACCATCTGTTCACGTCCTGTCTATCACGAGGAAGTTCCACTTGAATACCCATTCTGATACTATGTCCCCCGAGGAGTCGGTTCCGATGGAGACAAAGTCACGCTCAACTGACTCCCCTGACTTCATGCTCTCCTCGATCGCCTCTCGGGCCGAATTTACGTCGTTGCAAGTGAATGTGATCCTTCCCTTGGCCCTCTTGACGAACTTTGCTTCCGTTCCGACGACGAACATCCTGAGCTTCTCTGGCATGGACCTCGACATCGCAAAGGGCGCTGCACCCGTCGCCAATTCTGCCCCCATTCCCTGGACCGCCCAATACATCGTCTTGAATGGGTTCTGAGTCCTCCAGCCACCTGGAAGGGACGTGACGCATGATTCGTTGTCCAATTTGTCCATCCTCAGTCCGGCGAACCATGCAGCTGGCATGGACATCGCAGCAAAGGCCCTGAATTTCATCCGACTCTTGAGGCCCCTGTACTCAGAATCCAATTTGGTGTCATCTATCGGCACCCAGAATCCTCCTAATCGCTGCTAATCAGTGAGTCTACGATTCCGCAGTACCTTTCCATGGCTTCAGACTCACTAATTCCGGAGACTGAGTTCCAAGCCTTCCATTTTGCCCGTTCTTTGAGGCCGCCTCTGGCCCTACCCTCACAGTCGCCCTCGGTTGCCTGCTTGAACAACGCATACAGATCCAGTAGTTGTTCGTTGGTGGGCCTCTCCGGGAGGTCCCATACCTTCTTCGAAGCGCGCTTGAACCTGATTTTCAGTGTCTGGCTTGCCTTGTCCGTCATCACATCATCTCCACTGGGTAATCCATGAGGTTCTTGTGTCCGGACTGTATTCTGGCTGCTAGACCCACTGTCTCCGGGAATATTCTCTTGAAGAAGTACCTGGCACTGGCGACCTTCGCGTCGTAGAATGGTTCACCTTTCTTCTCTAGGCTGATCTTGGCCATTCTAGCCCACATGTATGCAAGTAGTACGTTACCGAAGTATCTGCAGTAGTCGGTTGCTCCAGCAGCCAAGAAGTGGGGGTTTGCCTGTCCCTCTGCTATCATCAGCAAGGTTAGTTGTTGGAGGCCCCTCACTCCTTGGTGCAGTGGCTTGTTGAACTCTGCCATCTCCGGAATCTCCTTGTTATCCTCGATGAACTCGGTCAAGGGCCACATTAGAGACCTCAGGTTCTTGCCCATGTTCTGTGTGATCTTCCTACCTGCTAAATCGAGGGCTTGAATCCCGTTCGTGCCCTCCCAAATCTTGGATATTCTCACGTCCCTGTAGAATTGCTCTACACCATATTCGGTACAATATCCGGCTCCGCCCATCACTTGCATGCATGTGCTGGCTGACTCACACCCTAGATCTGTGAAGTGTGCTTTCACAATAGGGGTGAACATGGCGACTAGTGCCTCTGCCGTTTCTGCCTCCTCCTTGTCATTACTGTGCATCTGGTCGAGTAGTATTCCTGTCCAAGCCGCGAGTGCCCTACATCCCTCGGTGTTCACTTTGGCTTCAAGCAGCATCCTTCTGACATCAGGGTGAACGAGAATGTTGTCTGCAGCCTCATTGGGCTCCTGTGGGCCCTTCAAGTCACGACCCTGCCGCCTCTCCTTTGCCCATGCCAGTGAGTTCTGATACGCAATCTCAGCGAGGCCGATGCCCATCATCCCAGTTGCAAGGCGCTCCCTGTTCATCATCTCGAACATTAGTGGCATCCCGTTGTGAAGGTCACCGACCCTCCATCCTACGCTGTCGTCGAAATTCATGACGCAAGTTGGGGATGCGTGAATTCCCATCTTCTCCTCGCTCCCTGAGCAGGTAACGCCATTGTGTTCGGTCATGATGTCATGGGAGAGGCCCTCGACGCCACCGGATTCCCAATCGGAGGGGAGGTACTTTGGGACGAGGAAGAGCGATATTCCCTTCGTCCCCTCTGGTGCCCCTGGGGTCTTGGCTAGAACTAGGTGAATGATGTTCTCAGTCATGTCATGCTCACCATATGTGATGAAAATCTTGGTTCCTGTGACTCGGTAAGCTCCGTCTCCCTGTGGCACTGCCTTGGTTGTAATGATGCCGAGATCGGTGCCCGCATGTGGTTCGGTTAGGCACATTGTTCCAGCCCACTTGCCCGAAGCTAGTTTGGAGGCGAAGTAGTCGATAAGCTCCTTCTCCCCGTGCTCGGTCAGGACGTCGTAGACACCTAGGGAAAGGGCTGGCAGGACGCTCATTGCCATGTTTGTGGAGGTCCCTATCTCCGCCCATGTGACTGTTTGGAAGAATAAGGGGACTCCCATGCCCCCATGCTCCGGTTTGCAGGCTGTTGAGAGCCAGCCCCCTTCTATACTCTCGTTGTATGCTGACTTGAACTCCTCTGGCATCCTTATCGAGCCGTCATCGAATTTCAGTCCCTCCCTGTCCCCTAACTGGTTGATCGGGAGCCAGACCTCCTTCGCATGCTCGGCCCATCCCTCTGTGAGCATTGAAAGGAAGTCGGCATCGAAGTCGTATCCTAGCTTCTGGACCGTGGGAATCGCATCGAACATCTCGTTGAACAGGAAGTCGTAGTCCCTGATTGGTGCATTGTACTCTACCATTCTTTCACCTCAATTCCTCAATGGCTTGCCAGTCTCAAGCATGTGTTGCATTCTGTCTAGGGTGTCGGGATGCCTGCCGAGCCTAGCTATAGCCGATTTTTCCATGGCGAGGATGTCGTCTTCCTCCAAGCTCTCGGTGACGTCCGTATCGCCCCCGGATAGTATCTCGGCTAGAGCGGTGGCGACGACCACGTCATGGGGAGTTGCCATGCCTGAGAGTGCTAGGTCGTTGAGGGCGAGTTGGAGTCCGGCCATGCCAGTGGGCCCGGGCAGGGAGTAACTTCTGGGCTCGGGTGGCTCGTAGTCCTCGGAGAGCTCGATTACCCGTGCCTTGGCATCTGCTAGTAGCCTGTCCCTGTTCATCGTGATCCTGTCATTCGGACCGATGAATCCCATGGACCGTGCCTGTTCGGCTGACTTTGCGACTTGTGCGGTCCCGATGTACTCGAATGCCTTCATGACGGGCCCCATGGGTCCTTTGCTCGCTAGTCCGAAGTCCTGCAGCCTGCCTAGGAGCTCCTTGCATCCACCCCATGCGGGTATTATGCCAACGCCGACCTCCACCAAGCCAACGTATGACTCGGAGTGTGCTTGGACGGCGTCGCAGTGCATCAGGACCTCGGCACCGCCTCCGAGGCACATCCCGGCAGAAGCAGCGACGACTGGGATTTCAGAGTACTTGACCGTCTGATATGTGTCCTGGCCCAATCCGATGAAGTCCTCTAGGTCTTTCCAGGCGGCGAGGTTCGCAGCGAAAAGAGCCAGTCCGAGGTTGGCTCCCGCGCAGAAGTTCGAGGCGTCGTTCCCGATGACTATGCCCTTCATCCCCTCTGACTCGGCCATGTCGACTGCATTGAGCAGCATCTCCATGTTCATTGGGTCCATGGCGTTCATCTTGGTGTGGTACTCCACAAGCAGGACGTCGTCGCCCATGTCCCAGATGCTGGCAGAGCCGTTTCTCTTCAGTGGCTTGCCTCTCCTCTTGAGGTCGGCCACGTTGAGAGTCTCATCTGGCCTGTCGACAACTACCATCTCGCCGCTTGGCGAGAGTCTCGTGATTTCTCCGTCGTCTATTCCGTAGAAGGATCCCTTCTCAGCAGCCAACGACAGGAAGCTGGGGACTTCCCTACCGGTGGCCTGCAGCCTCTCGACCATCGAGGATGCCCCTATCGAGTCCATCATCTCGAATGGTCCTCTCTTCCAGTTGTAGCCGACCTTCATCGCGCCATCGATTGAGTATATGTCGTCACTGACGTCCGGGACTATGTGAGCTGCGTAGGACAGTGAGTCCAGGAGGACGTCCGATACGAGCCTCGCACCGTCGTCATCGCAGTCCATCAAAGGAGATAGCCCCCTCTTGCCCATCTTGGCCGAGGGGAACGCTGCCCTTCTGTTGGCCGTGTGGTACTCACCAGTGGTGAGGTTTCTCGCCTCCTTCACCTTCTTGCCGCCTTCGCGGTTTAGCCGATAGAAGCCGCCCTTGCCCTTCCTCCCGGTGTATCCGTCCTGAATCATTGACATGACTATCTCTTCACCTGTGCCTGCTATCTCGTGGAACGGGTCGTCATCTGGGAGATGGGAGAGGAGGCTCTCGGTTACATGTGGTATGAGATCGATTCCCACGAGATCCATGAGTGCGAAGACCGCTGTCTTGGGCAGTCCGATGGGTCTTCCGAGCATCGCATCGGCCTGCTCTATGGATAGCCCGTGGTCCAGAGTCGCCTTGAATGCCCTCTGGATGAAGTAGACCCCGAGCCGGTTGCCGATGAATCCGGGCCTGTCGTTGCACATTGTGACCCTCTTGCCTAGATTCATATCTGCGAATGTGCAGAACCTCTCCACGACCGCGTCGTCTACCTCGGGGGCTGTCACTACCTCGAGGAGGGGCAGGTACCTTGGTGGGTTGAAGAAGTGCGTGATGAGGAACCTGGAGGCGATGTCCCCCGGTAGCTCGGAGGCCAGTTCGGAGCGTGGTAGCGTGGAGGTATTAGACGAGAGTATGGTATCGGGACCGATGTGCTTGGAGATGTTGGAGTATAGGCTCCTCTTGATTTCGAGGTTCTCGATGATCACCTCAACGACCCAATCGAAGTCCTTGAGCTTCTCGAGGTCGTCCTCTATGTTTCCAGGGGTTATCCTCTTCGCGTTTCTCTTGTGCATGAGCATCTCTGGATTCGACTTGTGCATCTTCTGGATGGCCCCTCTCGCTAGCGCGCTCCTGTCATCCGAGTCCTTCGGGACGATGTCGAGTAGGAGGACATTACAACCGGCATTCGCGCAGTGAGCGGCTATTCCCGCGCCCATCACGCCGCTACCGATGACAGCGACCCTCTCTATCGAACCAGACATCCTACCACCTACATTCTTTCTAGAACCGTGGCGATTCCCTGACCGCCGCCTATGCACATTGTTGCTAGGGCGTGCTTCGCCCCGTTCTTGCTCATGAGTTGCGCGGCCTTCCCGGTGATTCTCGCCCCGCTAGCGCCCAATGGGTGACCGAGCGCTATTGCGCCGCCTTCGATGTTGACCTTCGAGGCGTCTAGCCCCAACTCCTCTATCACTGCGAGAGACTGTGCGGCGAATGCCTCGTTTAGCTCCACGACGTCCATGTCGTCGATTGTCAGGCCGGCCCTGTCAAGCGCCTTCCTAGTGGCTTCGACTGGGCCTATTCCCATTATCTCTGGAGAGCATCCGGAGACCGAGGTGCTCAGTATCCTAGCGAGTGGCTTCAATCCATGCTCGGATGCGAATTCCTCCGAGCAGACTAGGACGAATGCCGCTCCATCGGTGAGTGGTGATGCGGTTCCGGCCGTGACCGTCCCGCTTGCGTCGAACGCCAGACGGAGCCCTGCTAGGCCCTCGGCGTTGGTGTCCGGCCTGATGCACCCGTCTGAATCTACCACTCCGCCAGTGGTGTCAATTGGCACTATCTCCCCGGATAGGGCCCCTGACTCCCTGGCTTCGGATGCGCGAGACTGGCTCTCTATCGCGAATGCCTCCTGGGTCTCCCTGTCTATTCCGTACTTCTTGGCTAGGTTCTCGGCGGTGATGCCCATGGAGGTGAATGCCTCCGGGTAATCGGAACTGAGCTTGGGGTTGGGCATGGGGTTGAATCCCGTCATGGGGATCCTTGTCATCGACTCGACTCCCCCTGCGATGAAGGCGTCGCCCGCTCCCATGGATATCCTGCCCGCGGCATCGTGGATGGCTTGCATCGAGGAGCCGCAGAAGCGGTTGATGGTGACCCCGGGGACTGTCTCGGGGAGGTCTGTCAGGAATGTGATCATCCTAGCGACGTTGAATCCCTGCTCGGCCTCCGGGAAGGCCGTTCCAACTATCAGATCCTCTATCAGGCTGGGATCCACTCCCGTCTCTTCTATCAGTCCGTTAACCACGGCTGCTGCTATGTCATCGGGTCGTGTTCTGGCCAGATCCCCCCTCTTTGCTGGGGTGAATGGGGACCTTGCGTATCCGGCTATCACTGCGGGCATGCTCACCCATGGTCAGGTGCAATAATTAAACCATCAGGTAATTTTTACTACACCGAGTTTATTGTTT
>PBSO01000016.1 GCA_002726275.1 Methanobacteriota archaeon
ATACCAATCCCGGAGCCCGAGCCAGAGCCCGAGCCAGAGCCCGAGCCAGAGCCCGAGCCAGAGCCCGAGCCAGAGCCCGAGCCAGAGCCCGAGATACCAATCCCGGAGCCTGATTCCGGATGCCCCATTTGTGGAACTGAAAACGAGTTGGGAGCTTCCTTGTGTGTCGTTTGCGGGTATTCATTCAAATCCTGATTAATTTCTCAAGTAATTTTTCACCGAAGTGTTGATTGTTCCCATGGAGAGCGGAGATACATGGCACAGCCCCCTCAGCCGGGAGACGCACAGGCCCAGGCCATGTCATCGATGATGGGTCCCATGCTGGTCATGTTCGCAATAATGATTCCATTGATGTTGTTTGACAGCATCAGGATTTCACTTTCCAATAGTGCAGGCTCAGTTATTGAGCCACTCTTGCCATTCCATTCGGAATACTTCGTCCCAACAGTCTTCGTCGTAGGATCGAGCATCATGGTCGTCAACACGATAATCAGATCTTTGTTCACTGATCCTCTGAAGCAGGCCCACCATGCCCACAGATCAAAGCAAATAGGCTCCCAATTAAGGGAGGCGCAGAGAGAGAGGGATACTGCAAGGGTTAGCAAGATGCAGGAGTTGCAGATGGAGCTAATGCCAGAATCAATGGCCCAGCAGGCCCAAATGATGAGGCCCATGATGTTCACAATCGTGTTCATTATTGCCATATTTAGCTGGATGGCAATTTCCGTTGAAGAATTCAGGGTCGGTTACGTCAGTCTTCCTTGGGCGCCAACATGGAGTCTAAATGACAGGGTGATGTGGATTTTCCCTGCTTGGATCGCTTCTTACATAACCATGAGTGCCCCTCTCGGAAGGATCATTGACAGGCACATCAAGATATACCGATATCGGGTTCACCCATTGGTTATTGCTGCTGAACCAATACCAGAACCACTTCTCCACCTTCTCGAGGAGGTCAAGAAGAAGGCACGTCCCGACTCGAGGACGAGGAGATCCCAGAGAAGAAGGGATGGGCCTAGGAAGACAGGCAACCAAACAGCATCAAAAAACGACCGAAAGAAAGGGGGCAATCTACAGGTAGCTCCGCCGAAAACCGGATCTACATGCCCGTCTTGCGGTTCCGAGATGATTTCCAGAACTTCGATGGGCAAGCTGAGATGCGAAGTATGCCGAAATGAGTGGAGGTGAGAATCTGGCCAAGCTAACCGTCAGCGGTAAGCCAGGTAGTGGCACATCCACCCTTGTCGAGAAAATCGCTGAAGTCAGGGGTTGGAAATCAATCAATGGGGGGGAAGTCTTCAGGTCAGAGGCTTCCCGAAGGGGACTATCTGTTGAAGACTTCAGCAGATTATGCAAAGAAGATCTGGACGTCGATAGGTCACTCGATACAATGCTAAAGGGGCTATTGCTGTCCGAGGAATGTCCAGAGATATTGGAAAGTAGACTAATTGGCTGGTGGGCACATTCGATGGAAATTGACTGTTTGCGAGTATGGGTAAGGGTCTCAGACGAAGAAAGAGCACGAAGGATAATGGAAAGGGAGAACCTAGACTTCAACTCAGCACTATCGACATCAAGGCAGAGAAATGAGGATGACATGCAGAGGTACAGGGCGCTCTATGGGATAGATCTAGACGATATGACGCCATACGACCTCATTGTCGATGCAGATTCTTTGGATGCAGAAGGGGTATTCAAATTGGTCAACTCAAGGATTGGTGCTTAGAATGCCAGAGGATGAAATGCTGGTTTTCGATGGGAATGCTGTGACAGACTCAAAGAGCGGTGGCGACCCTCATTCCAGAACTATCGAAGAACTTCTGGAATCAGGAATAATTCTAGTAAACAAGCCACGAGGTCCGACGAGCCATCAATTAGCAGCATGGACTAGGGAACTTCTAGGAATTAAGAGACTAGGTCATGGAGGTACCCTAGATCCGTTTGCTACCGGGCTGCTAACCTTGCTGTGTGGAAAGGCAACTAGGTTGACAGACATCGTTCTTTCAGGGGATAAAACGTATGTAGGTGTCTTTAGATTCTCAACTCCTGTTGATGAATCGGCCCTCACGCAGGTCCTTTCATCATTGGTCGGGAAAACATACAATGTTCCTCCAAGGGAGTCAGCAGTCAAAGTTAGAGTAAGGAGTCGAAGGTTCGGTTCAATAGAGAAACTAGATTCGGGAGGGGAATCAAAGGTGTTCGTCATTGAGATTTCGTGTGAGGCTGGTAGTTACATCCGAACACTAGCCAGAGATATCGGATTGTTGTTAGGGGCCCCATGTGAATTAATTGAATTACATCGAACAAAAAGCGGAACCTTCGACTCGTCGATGGCCTGCACTATGCAACAACTAACTGATGCGGTCCACATCTGGAAGGAGCATGGTGATGATAAGGCAGTGAGGAAGCTGATTTCCCCTATAGAAAGGGTACTAGTGTCATTCCCAACTGTAGTGGTGAAGGATGGGGCCGCAGCAGCCGTTTCTCACGGAGCTTCGTTGGCCAGGCCTGGAATTGCAATGGCATCATCAGGGATTCTTTCGGGTTCTCCGATAGTCATTCAAAGTTTGAAGGGGGAGGCCGTCGCAATCGCAGAACTCACTGTTGACACCGACTCTCTTCAGGAAATGCAATCTGGAGAGGTAGCCATACCAAAATCTGTATTGATGGCCCCCGGGACATACCCCCAGACATGGTCAAAGGACTGATCAAACCATCTCGTGCTCTTCGTAGACCCATTCTTCGGTTTCGAGTCTAATCTTCAATTTCATCATGAAATCACTCCCAATATAGCCATCGCGGCATACAAATTCGGCTGCATTCATGGTATAACTATTCCCTGAAAATAGTTGATTATCGGCCGGATGAGACTCTATTATTGTGAAATTGCGAGTCATTTTCGACGCTTGTCATAGGGTTTCCTAATCCGTCCAGGGCCGAGCCTTAGAGCGGTTAATGCAATAGCGACTAACCCAACTGAGCCAACGATTATGGCAGGGCTCCTGTCAACTCCGGAGTCAACAGCGCCATTGGTGTCTCTTTTCGAGACATCAATATGGACAACTTTCTCGTTATTGTCTTCATTAGTCTCATGAATTGAATCGGTCCCGTCCGCTACAATCCTTACCAATTGGGTACCGGGGCCCGATACAGCAGCGTCACAAACTGCTTCACCGAGACTCCCAGAGTCGATATAATCGATAATCGTAGTGCCGACAAAAACATCGTCAATTAGGCACCTGACATCAACTCCTGCAGCACCCCCCATCCCCTGGTTCCTGACAAATACCGTGATTCTGATTACCTCCCCATCCGAGAAATCTGTTCCTAAGGTGGAAGCATCTACAATCTCTACCGACTCTACGATTAGATCAGGCTTGGCAGTTACAATTACCTCAATTTCCTGCGAAATCTGATTTGTGCCATCGCTGGCAGTAATTTCAACAATGTGAGTACCAACAGCTACTGGTGCCAAAGTCAAGTGGCCCTGTTGATCAATGGTCGCCCATGACTTGCTAGACATGACGGATGGCATATCTGTATCAGGATCAGAGATTTCCATTTCTACTAGCATGCTTTCTCCAAGCTCTATGTAAGCAGTCAGCGGTAATCCCTCGATAATCGGCTCATCTGGAACTTCTGAGATGTCCACCACAAATGAGTCAATCCACAGATTCCCTCTTTCATCTGCAACTTCCACGTAAACTTCAGCAGTTCCATGGGCATTAGCCACCGGTTGCAGGATTAAGTCACTTCCAGATGACGTTGTGTCAATCACGTCTACGTCGCTACTCCATGTGCTAATTGTCAGATCATTGGGGGCCGTAATATCATCCGAACAACGGGCACTAAGTGGAATTAGTACCCCTCCTCCATCTTCCTCCAGTTCCACATCCCCAAACGGTATGCACGTCGGATCTAGGTCCCACTCCACTAGATAACCCCCGGATATGCTCATGGAATCTATGTGGACCACCGTGGTCTCATTTGTACCATCAGAGGCCCACTGGAATCTCGCTGCAACACCTACATTTACAGATTCAGAAGATGAGGGGAGTGCATGTCCGATGGGAACTTCAAAGTGGAAATCCCCGAGCTCAATGGGGATTCCCTCAACGAGGTATTCGCCAATTGCGAACCTGATTGAACTTCCAGAGGGAGAGAGGCCAGATACGCTACCTGCAACTGAACCGCTAACGATTAGGTGGGGGTCATTAACGTCGACTCTCGCACCAGAGATGCAACCATCTTGGACTTCAATTCGAATATGTTGAAGCGACTCAGGTTGGTCCAGTATTTCTCCAGATTGAACTTGAACATATTCCCCATCCGACTCACCTGGCAGTGCCCAGATTGTGTGGTTTCCAGTTCCGAAGGTATGAATCCTGCCTAACTGTTGCAAGGGAGGAACTTCAATGTCGAAAAGCCATGTCCCTGATTCACCCCCTAGGGGAATCAATCCGCAGGAAGATATCTCCATATCTTCGATCGATCCTTCATATGGGCTAATATCAATAACAGGCGAGTTGCCCCCTAGGAGTGAATTTATGGCCATTGAGTTCTCAAAAGAATACCATGGTTGGTAGTACCTTACTTTGACTCCAACTGCATCGACCCTTACTTCGGAATCATCACTCCCACCACCTTGTGAGACATAGTCGAATGTGATGGCTGCCCCTTCAGCAAGCCCCCAACTCCAATCGGCTAAATCATCGACAGGGATCACAAGTGGGTTATTCATCTTGAAAACGCCAGAAAGAGTTCGGGTGTATGTCTTCACTAGCTTGTCACTGCCTACATTCTGAAGGACTACTCTAACCGAGTCCGAGTTGAGGTTGTCTGGAATCTCAAAGTGAAGAACTAGTGAAACATTAGCAATCTCCCTACTATGCAGTCCCGAGAAATCAAATCCGCCAACTGTGATGTTGGGCCCCTTTGACCAGGTGTAGAATGAATCGGGCGAGCCAGTGCTAGAATTGGAGTCAGTAATACTGGACTGGGACCATGAAGTCTCCTCTTCAAGATTCTCTGGCCTATCATGCGTGAAAGACAACTCCCCATCAGCAACCATTCCGACAGTGTACTCAGCGGGACTGCCGGAGAAGCCCGAAGTTGCGCTCATGTCCCACTCACTTTGATCCTCGAAGGCTCCCGCGGTAAGTACCTCGATTTCCTCTGCAGTGATTACGGTGTCAGCAGAAACAACAACGAACGATTGGGCCACTAAAGTCAATGCTAGGGCAAGACCTAGTGCACGCAACTGCCGACCCATCATTCCTACACGGAGGCGAGCCGTGCTTCAACCCGTTGGTTACTTGTCAGAAGTCATTGTTGCAAAACTGTTGATATACGGGCCTTTACCCGTTGAAGCCACAGACGGCTGTGATAGTGTAGCGGTTAGCACGGTGGGTTGTGGTCCCGCCGGCCCGGGTTCAAGTCCCGGTCACGGCCCCATATCTCGTTCCAGGTTCACCTTTCGAGGTCTTCGCTGGTAATGTCATGCCCCATCTTGTCGACCTTTATTGCTAGGTAATCGCGATTTTCCTCTCCGACGCCAACGACAAGTGGCATTCTTTCCTCGACATTAATTCCGTATGAAACCAGTTGCCCTATTTTGTCTGGATTATTTGTGAGTAGACATACGCTATCGATTCCAATCAAACTCAAGATGTCGGAGGCAACCCCGTAGTCTCGTGCATCCGCTGGATGCCCAAGGAGGAGATTAGCTTCCACTGTATCGGCCCCCTTATCCTGTAGATTGTAAGCCTGAATTTTGGCATGAAGTCCTATCCCTCTCCCTTCCTGCCTCAGATAGAGAATACATCCCCAGCCAACTTCCTGTACCATATTGATAGCAGCATCCAGTTGCGGCCCGCAATCGCATCTAAGGCTCCCGAAAGCATCACCAGTCAGACATTCCGAATGCACCCTAACTAGGACTGGATCGGGACCTTGCATTTCTCCAAGTGTCAGGGCTACGTGATCCATTCCAGTTTCGGAATCGTTGAAAACCCTGATTCTGAAATCGCCTTTACTTGTGGGGAGCCTGGCATCAGCCGGAATTTCCCCCGTTTCTTGAATTCTGACTTTGCCCCTATTCATCTTCTCCAGCTCCCTTCAAACGATTATCGGAGGTGTTTCTGATAAAGAATACATACTCTCCAGAGTTCTCAGAAATTTCCAGTAGTTCTATGCCCATCCTTTTACATAGCAACGGAATATCTCGAAGAGTCTCAGGATCGTCACATATGACTTCCAAGATTCCGCCTTCCTCCAAAGAAGATATTGCGCCCCTAGTTTCATGAATTGGTATTGGGCAGAAGAATCCAAGAAGGTCCAAGGTCCTAGAGATTTTTCTTTCCTCTATCATACACTTCACCGTAATTGTAATGAATTCATGAATTAACAATTGCCGGCTCTAGAGAATGCCCTAGGAAATCCCTCCCCTTGATTACATCGATTACGTATGCAACCTTCTCCACGTGAATCTCGACAATGGTTTCATTGTCTCCCGAGGTTACCTCTCCTATTGCTATCTCGGGTATTCTGGACTCCTTTACGATCCAATCAATTAGAGCCCTCTTGGTAGTTTCCGATTCTCCGATCTTCATATTCACTCGAACCATGCCAAAGTAATCGGAAACCTCGTCCCAATCATCCCTTCTTGGAATGAAGTCCCTCTCTCTGTTATCTGGTAGGGCTGGTGGCTCGGTAAATGGGATCTCAAGTCCCCATGTCGAACAAATCTTGTCGACTAAGGTAACTTCAGCACCAGTGGCGAAGCTCCAGGCCTCCCCCTTCTTCCCCATTCTGCCGGTTCTACCAATCCTATGCACGTAGACTTCAGTGTCATCGGGAAGATCATAATTTACAACATGCGTAATGCCGTCGACATCCAGCCCTCTAGCAGCTACATCTGTTGCGACCACGATGGATTCCGAACCGTCTCTGAATGAGTCGAGGACTCGCTCTCTCTTGTTCTGTGGCATGTCGCCATGTAGCCCAACCGCTCTGAACCTGAACTTACCCAGCCTCTCAACTATCAATTCGACCATTCTTTTGGTGTTGGTGAAGACTAGAATCTGGGAACCATCCCCGGAATTTCCAATTATTCTACCGAGTGCCCATAGTTTGTTTGCCCTTCCGACCTTAATTGCGAACTGCTCGATCTCTGGAACTTCGACCTCTAGGTCCTCGCTCATTACATGAACTGGATCGTTCAGAAATTCCTCAGCTGCTTCCAATACTTCTTGAGGGAATGTGGCACTGAATAGTAGGGTCTGTTCTCTATTGACGGTGCGCTCAAAAATCCACAGGACGTCAGGGAAGAACCCCATATCCAGCATCCTGTCCGCTTCGTCTAAGCAGAAAAGCTCGATATCTTCCATTTTCAGATGCCCACGCTTGGCCATATCGATAACCCTGCCAGGAGTTCCGACCACCATATCGGCCCCAGCGTCAAGCCGCTTGGCCTGCTTTTCGATATCAGTTCCACCATATACCGTCTCAATATTCAGCCCCTTTTCTCCCTGGAGTATCACCAGCTCTTCGGAGACTTGTACTGCAAGCTCTCTAGTGGGGCATAGGATGATCGCCTGGATCTTGCCTTTTACTTCGCATCTCTCTATTGCGGGAATGCCAAAGGCTGCGGTTTTTCCAGAGCCAGTTTTTGCCTGCCCTACGACATCACGGCCTTTTCTGGCATGGGGTATTGCTTCAATCTGAATTTCCGTGGGCTCTTCCCATCCTCGATCGGAAATCGCCTTTGAGATGTGACTATCCAAGTCCCACCTGTCAAATCCTTTGACTGTATTACTCATGTGAATTCCTCAGGATCAGAAGTTCTCCGACTCTTGGATTTCCGCCTGAAGCTCTCCCATCCAGTACTTCTTGCAGTTCTCCTTAGTCAGAAACTGATCCTTACTAGAGAAGTTGTGATTGTAGTGGTTGTCCTGGACTGATGCAAATTGTGTGGGCTTCCTCTTGTGGAATTTCTGGAGCACGTGTTGTCTCATGTATTGTCGGAATTTCAGAGCCTTTGTTCGATTGTATCTGCCAGATGACATTCCATCCCACAGGAGCTCGAATCGCTCTGCTTTCTCGTCAACGACTTCGCTCATGGACTTCCCTCGCTTTCCGGCCGACCTAACTCCTGTTTATGATGTTCACCCTTGGACCGCTCTACCGGTCTTTCCTCCAAGGGGGCTTCTTCGTCGGAAATAGCGGGAGTATCAAGTGCCGCCAAGAAGCGATTCTTCTCCTCTTCCGAGCCCTCCATTTCAATATCTATGGCAAGGGAACTCAACCTCTTCCTGAGATCCGGGCGCGTCTCTTGCTTGAGCAACTCTGAAGCAGTTTCCCTGAGTTCATTTCCGCTGAGGATTATTGTCAACAAGTCTATGCAGGCCTTGCGCAGGTTGTAATCCCTATCTCGGGCCCCATCCAGAATCATCTTCGAAACCCTGGGGCTTTGCATATCGAGCCTCTTGAGGGCACTAATTGCTGACTTTCTCACTCCCGAGTCGTCATCAGACATAGCAACCTCTACCAATATTGCAGCAATTCTTGGCTCAGAGCCAGCCAATGAGTTCAGAGTCCTAGCAGAGTTTCTCCTGACATCGGGATCTACGTCCTCTAGACACCAGCCAATGAGGTCCCAAACTTCAGCACTAGACTTGGAGGCAAGAACCCTGAGAATCTTTGAACCCCTCCTCCTCAGATCTACATCCTCCTCTCGAATCAACTCATCTAGGTGGAGGCACCCAGTTTCCGCCCAACTTTCAGCTGTCATCTTTAGAGCAACAAATGCGCTATCCCGGTGATTCTTACGGTTATCCCTTAACTCCCTGCGTAGTATAGATTCACACCCAGAAGGGAAAATTGGCGCCATTTTCTTCAGTGCAATCATTGCTTCATCTCTTACGCCATCGTCTTCATCAAGTAGCCTATCCGATAGACATTGTAGAAGTCCCTCATGCTTCCTCAGTGAGAATGATGGGAGGGAACTAAGGGCATGCGTCCTTATTTCCGGCGAATCATCGTCCAAGCATTCTAGAAGCACTGCATGGGCTTCCAACATCTGACTTTCCATCGCCCTGTGAAGTGCCAATATTCCGTCCCGCCTCCTCGCAAATCCACCTCCTACAGTTCTGGGCAACTCAATCGGCCCCTTGTTACCACTAGCAAGACCGATTATCTCCGACTCGGGAACAACCCTCCAAAGACCATCAGGCGGAAGTAGAAGTCGGATGTCCACTTCGTCCTTCTTTCCACTTCTAGTCAGTGGACGGCCTGTCCGGGGGTCCCTGGCAATGTATTCCCTAGCCACTTGTCTCGACCCGCGCATAGTGCCGCCATTATTCAACCGATTGACTACTTGTTCCTCCAACGACAACACCTTTCAACCACATACCGGGCATCCCCCTCGTGTCGGCAGGTGCATCAACAGAGGAGGTTCGCCGCCTGATCAGCAGCACATTCCACGGCGCGGGAAACACAAACCTCTCCCGTGGCGAACTTACAAGGCTCTGGTCGTTGGAATTTCATTGGTTCTCCCCCGTTGACGCATTGTCTGTGCTAGAAAAGATGCTAGATTCCGGATGGTTGGTAGATTCAGTGGGAGGAGTTATTCCATTGGAAGGCATGGAAATCTCTCTCCCACCACTTGGTTGGAGCCCCATTCTCCACCAATTGATGAATTCCCCAGGGCCATCAAAGAGGGAACCAAGTATGTCAGGGAGTGCAGAAAAGACCCCTTCGTTGATGGTGATTAGTGAATCTGAAAATTCAGGAAAATACCCTCCTGACTGGGCCGAGGGATCAATTCCAGTTCTGATATCCATAATTAGCGAGAAGTCTGGATTGGAAGGGAAAGAAGTCGTTAGAAGGGCACAACGGAAGAGAAGGTCATTGGGAAACGTGACCCTGTGGATGTCTCTGGCACTGGTGGCAAGGGAACAGGGACTCGACATGACAATAATTGATAGTGCAATAGGCGCAAACTAGTCCCCGTTTGCAGTTCTAACCTCTGCTGCAAGAAGAACAGGGAGGACGAACAGGGCCAGTATGAATGAAAAGGCAACGGAAATCGAACTTACCACTCCGAAGTCCCTTATCACCGGAATCGGTGAGAGCATCAGAACTAGGAAACCGCAAATCGTCGTACCTGCGGACATCAGGAGGGCTGTTCCAGTTGTTGCGTACATGTCCCTCATGGCCTTCCATACTCCCATCCCCCTTTCCCGATTAATTTCGAAACTCCTCCACACGTGAATGGAGTAATCTATCCCAAGGCCGATTGTTAGTGCGGTAATCATTATTGTCAGGACATTCCAGTTTAGCCCCAGTGTCGCCATCGAACCAACTACCCAGGCTCCAGCAAGACCTACTGGCAATATTACCACCAGGGACTGCCCGAGCCTCCTCGTCAGGAGGAATAGGACCATTATCGATACTAGCAGACTGATCCCCGTCGACTCGATTTGTGAGACAACCAGGCCGGAAAGTATCCCGTCTATCATTACGACGTCTCCCGTTGCATATGCCCTGCAGTCAAACAATCCTTCCCCACTCTCAAGCAGGCTCGCCTGATTCTTGAATATCTCTGAAACTCTAGCCGAATCTTCACTATTCTTAGCGACTACATCAATGCTCATTTTCAGATACAAGATTCTGCCTCCGTCTTCGGTAAGGGCAACGTGCCCCGACACCCTCTCAGCCCAACTCGCTCCACGCAGTGCATCGCCAGTGGTATCATTGGAGAGCAGAGATCTAACCGCCGCTGTTATGTCACCGTCATTGAAGCCATCTATGACGTCCAACTCACCATCAAAGAAGCCCAGGTGGTACGTTTCTCCGAAGGAGGGGTCATTCTCAACTGCATCCCTCAGTATGGGGTACAATCCGTCATAAGAAGGCCTGTCGGAAATGGTACTGGCGGGGTTAACAACTTCAGGTATCCCCGAAATCCTCGTGTCTAGGAAGTTTAACCCTCTCAGAATTTGTGGTTCATTCGATTCATTTGATAGTGAAGAAGACCCAATTTCAGGCTCAATAATTATGTCGACCGACTTCCAAGCAGCCGCATCATACGAATCATAAATGTCCTCCCTTACTTGCATAACTTCCATCTCATCTTCAGAAAGGAAATCCGTCAGTTCGAAGCTGGTGTCCAGCTCCATTACTGCAACCACAACTGAACCAGTAGTAAGGGCCGCTACTGCAAGCATAACCCATACAGCATTCTTCCTCTGGAATTCGGTGACCGATGATGCCGTTTTCTCTAATTGCAGACCCCCGCCAATGTTGTTTCCGACCCCTCTCTCTGCCACTATGTGGACCGCTCCCACAGTTACTGTGCTGGCTATGAAGGCCGAAACTACTCCAAGTGCTAGAGTGATTCCGAAGGTTCGCAGGGGGGGGAGCGGTGAAACAGAGTTCGAGAGGAAAGCGAAAACGGTGGTGATAACGGCCAGAGTGAGGGCCATCCTAAGTGAAGAGAATGACTCCAACCAAGCTTCAGCTGCGGTCCTCTTGACTTTCCTTGCTTTCTCATAACCCCGTTGGAGGTGTATGGAATAATCAATGCCGAGACCAAGGACGACCGGGGCAACAGCAACTTCGAGAATCGAGAAACGCATCCCGACTAACGTGATGGCCCCATATGTCCAAATTAGAGCAGCGGTCAGGCTTAGAAGAGGTGCAGCTACCATGATGAATGATCGGAATGCCAAGGCCAAGACGGCTACGACCACGGCAATCGAGATCAAGAAAAGCCAAACCATCTCGTCCAGTGTCGTATCGTTAATGTCGCTGCTAATGAGATCATCAGAAATAACGCCGTAACTCAGGTTCTCGGAACTACTGTCCCTCAACGAGCTTCTTATTTGCTGAGCAAGCCCCTCTCTCACCTCACGATCAATCCCGCCATCTAGCTCCACTACCCACAAAGTGCTAGATGCTATGGGGGTGGGGTCGCCTACTCCCTCATTCAGCCATTCACATACGTGCTCGTACTCGAAATCAGTGTGTAGCATGGCCGAAGCAGCGAATGAAGCAGCTGAGATTGCCTTATCGTCGCCCACAGCATCTATGCAGGTTTCATCATCATCAACCAGCCTATCTAGAATTGAAGGCCACTCATCAAAATCACCAATCCCACTACTCCCCGGGTCTCTTTCAATAATGGCCCTATTGACGGCATCGGCAGCATTGATGTGAGCTGAAATGCCCTTCGGGGCTATCGTGTCAATCATGGCCATGTCATTGAGTAATTCTTGTAGTGAGGCAACCTCCAGAACATTACCATCAGGGTCGACTGGGCTAACGTGAATGTATATCCTATGCCCCGTTGGGGGGATGAGGTTATCCACTCTGTCCTCCGCCTTATCCGATGCAGTTTGTGGCGAGAAAGACTCCAGGTCCGTAGTAAAACTTGGCAGTGGAACAATTACACTAACCATAAATCCAGTAAGAAGAATACTGATTACTAATACGGGGAGTGCCATTTTCTCAATCGTTTCGGCAATGCCTGCTTCGCGAGGCGCCTGCTCCATGTCATCCCGCCAAACCATACAGTGTTTAACTTAGGCTCACCTTGGGCCCCTTAGGGCCCACAACTGTATGAAAGCCCTCAAAAGGGGGCGTCCGGTCGCCCGGTCGACATGTCCATCAAGATTCTAATGAATGAAGGCCGAGAACTTCGAGTGAGAATCACGGGTGAGAGCCATACCACACTGCAGCTTTTCCGCTCAAGACTCAATGAAAATTCGAATGTTGAATATGCTAATTTCTTCCAGAAACATCCAGATCTGGATGAGCCCGAATTATATGTCCGGGCTGTGAAGGGGAAGAGTGCAGAGAAGGTTTTCAGAGATCTTTGTTCCGGGATTTCTAAGGAATTGTCCGGACTAAAGCTCTGACGCCTGTGGGCGGTGAGTGATTGAACTCCACAGAGATAGAGGAATCACTAGGTCTAGTTGGTTGGTCGGTCGAAGATGATGGAGTCGGCGGGCTCCTCAAAGTTAGAGTTGAGGACTTCAGAGTAGAAGAGGTTTCAAAGGTCCCAGCTCTAGACCCCAAGGGAAGGTTCACCGTTGCAAGGGTGACTCTTTACAATTGGGAAACGAACAGGTTCCTGAACAGGCTTGCTAAGTCATGCGGCATTAGTAGGAATAGGATTTTCGCCTCTGGACTGAAGGATAAGAGAGCAGTTACAACACAGATATTAGTTATTGACGCACCAAGGAAGAAGGTCGAGGGCGTAGCAATTTCCGACTGCGAAATTGAAATTATTGGCCGTACCCATCAGAAAGTCGGAATGAGTGATCATGATGGCAACAGATTCACGATAACTGTTCGCGGATGTTGTTATCCAGATGGATCGCCCATGGATGGCAAGGAGGCGCTAATGAGGGTCCAAAGGATTCGCAAGGGCCTAAGTGAGAATCTCGGAGCGGATGTATTTCCCAATTGGATTGGTCCACAGAGATTTGGTGCAAACCGGCCTGTAACCCCCCTGGTTGGAAGGGCAGTAGTAGATGGCGACTTCGAAAGAGCAGTGGACGTTTACCTGGGAATGCAGGGCAACAGGTCTACCGAGGACACCGCTTCATTCAGAAAAATGTGGAGGGACAGCAGGGATCCAGTGGCCTGTTTGGAGATCATCCCAAAGCATCTCGGCTATGAACGTGATATGCTGACTAGACTATCAGAAGACAAGTCAGACTGGCTTGGGGCATTCAAGTCCCTCCCACAGTCACTACAATTGCTTACTATCCACTCACTCCAATCCCTTGCATTCAATCATTCACTCGCCGCCCGACTGTCTTCCGGCCTTAGTCTGATAGAACCCACAATTGGGGATATCGTGGCGCCACTCAAGGTTAATGGCAGAATAGATGTGTCAAAGATGGCATACGTGAGTGAGACAAATTTGGATCGTTGCAGGAGGAACTGTAGGCTTGGCAGGCTTTCTCTAACTGGGCCACTTCCAGGAGGTTCATCCAATCTAGCAGAGGGAGCCCCAGGTGACATAGAGGTGAAGGCATTGGAGGATACGGATATGCAGTCAGCGGACTGGAACATAAAGAAAATTCCTCGGCTATCTTCGTCGGGAACCAGAAGGCCACTATGCGTCCCATTCTCAGATTTCACGGTCGAGGAGGCAACAGAGATTTCACCTTCGGCTGAAGTTTCCAAGAGGTGGGAAGAAGGAGTATCGGAGGGAGAGAGGTGGAGCCCAGAGGGTGCCTCACTGAGACTAGTCTTCACATTGCCACCGGGGACTTACGCAACGGTGTTGATGAGGGAGTTCATGAGGTCCCCACTGGACCACTACTGATCAGAGTCTTCCCATCTCAAGGGTCTCTATCTGACCAATCAGTTCGTCGGTGCCGCGAACCTTGTCTTCGAATAGGTCAACAGTCCCCTCGCCATCCTCCAGAACGGCCTGGATTTCAATAAACATCATTCCAAATGCGAGAGGCTTGATTTCCGTCGTTTGGACTTCTGGCAGAACATCAATTCTAGCAGCAATCCCCTCATAGTCAGGCCTCCCTTCCTCTGGTTGGTCAAGAGTTACTTTGTACTTCACAACAACATGCCCCATCGTACTTCCTCCTTCAGGGGCCTTGGAAGCCGCATTCGACACAAACATATGCGACCCCTTGGAGTCTGCAATTTCTGCTCCTCCCAATGTGCTTCCCACAATCTGGGCAGGGGAACGAAGTACTCCTAGCATCCACTAGGGGCGTTCCGGAAGCTGTGCACGTACTTGCTCTAGCTGTCATTTCAGTTCCCCGATGGGGCGGCGAGCCACCTCCCCTTTTTAGCGTTGACCGAGGCCAAGGATGGGCACTCCCATCACTTCAAACGCTGATGCCCCTCCTCATCATCCGGAGATACCATGGCAGAAGAGGAGCTGACACTATCGGGCGAACAAACTGATTTGGACTCATTTGTTACCAATGAGGGCGGAATCTGGAGTTTGAGGCAGATCGAGAAGATACGGGGTTGGAACAACATAGAATACGGGGCGGGACTTTCAGGAAAAAATACCCCTTCCACCGGTTTGTCAATGAATCGTGCTTACATCCCTCCGGGAGGAATAGCAAAGGCGCACATTCACGTTGACTTCGATGTCATGGTGTACCTCCTGAAGGGAAGCGTCAGACATGAGTTCGGACCGGGATGCGGACAATCTGTTGTTCATAGCGAGGGAGATATGTTCTACATCGAACCAGGACTTCCCCATGAGGTGTTCAATTGTTCAGAAACCGAGTGGGTACACGCTGTAGTTTCGAGGTCGGATGCATCCGAGTGGCAGAACATAGTTCCATACGATAGGAATTCAGAATAACGTCACTCTTCTTCCTTCCTCGAGATTCTTCTAAGTCCCACGGTAGTCTCCCCCTCTTCCTCCTCTTCGGTAATTATCCCCAAGCCCTCGAGGTGCTGGGATACTTGTTCCATGGCAGTCAGGCCACTCCCCCTCTTCCTAACTCTGGGAAGTTTGTTTCTACAGATAAGAAACGTCTCCGATGAAGAATTCCTTGATGCGGTAGGGGCAAACCTTTGGACATTTGAGAAACGGTCCTTGGCCGCTTCAACTAGTCCCTCTATCCCAGTTCCTTGGAATGCCTTTGTTATGAACGTCCCACCGGGCTGTAGGACTTTCATAGCAACATCAAGGACTGTTGTCGAGAGCTCCAGAGAAATTGCCTGATCAGTGTCATATCTGCCAGTAAGGCGAGGAGAGATGTCACTTATTACTGCATTAATTGACCTGCCTCCAAGAGCCTCCATTATTTGCTCAATGGTGGCTTCCTCAGTTATGTCCCCAATTATCACGCTCGCCCCCTCCACCGGAGCCGTCGCAAGAAGATCCACCCCTATCACCAATCCTTCTTCGCCTACTTCTTCACAGGCAACCTGGGTCCAACCACCGGGGTGACAACCGACATCCAGCACCACATCCCCGCGCCGCAGCAAAGAAAAGCGCTCTTGGATATGTTTGAGCTTGTATGCCGACCTTGCACGATCCCCCTTGGAACGAGCCTGCCTACGCCATGGATCGCGCCTGCTCTCCTGGTACCAGCGCTTGCTCATGCATGCCGGCCGAGACGCTGGGTTATGAAAGGGGGGCGCTCTGGGAGGCCCAATGGCAATGATGCGGGACCTCCTGGTGGTGGTCATAGTCGTCCTTTCCATAGCCAGTTCATCAAACGCGCAATCCACGGAAAACTCGTGGTCAGCAGAGGGGGGTTACACAGTTCTAGCAGAGCAATTCACTGCTGCATGGTGCGAGGTATGCGCCGACGTAGACCCTTGGATGCCAGAATTTACTGAGTCGAATGGAAACAGGGTCGCAAGAGTAGCCTTGCATGATGATTTCGACGATCCATTGGGGACTCCAATCACCGAACACAGGACCAGTCGATATTCGAATGGAACACCCAGTGCTCCCTCCTTTTGGTTCGATGGGGATTTACTGGCCGGAGGTGCTCCAGATCGTTCTAGCATGCATCGGCACCTCCTGTCTGCTGAGGGGGCAAGGTCAGGTGACACCAGCATCAAAATAAACGCCTCATTCGACTCAGGGATGATTTCCATAGTAGTCAGCATATGGGAATGGAAGGTCATAGAGGGAACACAAATCTCAATTTTTGTTACAGAGGACTCAGTCACCATCGATGAATCTATGGCGATCAATGGGATTACTACACATCACGATGTGGTGAGGGCGTATCGTGAAGTCCCTCTAGGCGTCGAAGGTGAGGAATGGTCGTTCGGCGATGGATTATCGTGGATAGGGAACAATACAATCTCTCACACACCAAATGAAGTCATTTTTTCTAGCTACATCTCCATCCCTCCGGGGATGGATCCCAATGAATTGAGTGTAGTTGCCATTCATGAGACCATAGGCGACTCCGAAACACACGCAACTCTAGGGGCCCTGAGATTAGGAATTGGCGACACCCCAGTGGGCTCCCAAATCAGCATAATGGCCCCAATGGCACTTGTGATTATTCTCTCTACATTATCATTCAAAGGCCGATCTCGGAAATCAGAGCCCTAGCTGTGTGTCTGATGGCTTCCTCGGAGTCCATCTTGGGAACAAATCCGGAACCCAATAGCCTGTCCACATTTAGGGACGTCTTGGGGACATCCCCAGCCCATCCCCTGTCACCCCCTGAATACTCTATCGAAACTCCGTCAAGACCACTCTCTTCGACGACAATTTCAGCAATTCTTCTAACCGAGCATGTGTCACCTGTCCCCAGATTGTAAAGACTCACTTCTTCACTGCCGCCATCCACAATGTGGCACATTGCCCTGACACAGTCCTCGGCGGACATGTATGACTTTTCTTGCCTACCGTCGCCAAGAACCTCCAGTCTGGTTGGATCATTTTTCAGTTTGTGTATGAAATCGAAAATCACTCCATGAGTGCCTCTTGGTCCCACTATGTTAGCAAATCTGTGAATCCACGCCTTCGCACCGAAAGTCCCCGACCAAGCAGTAATCAGAGACTCCGAACCAAGTTTTGAGGCCCCATAAAGGGAAATTGGCATTACAGGGCCATACGTCTCTGGAGTCGGCATTTGTTTCGCTTCCCCATATATCGCAGAAGACGAAGAGAAAGAAATTCTGCTAACTCCCGTTTGTCGCATGGCCTCTAGGACGTTATATGTCGCAACAGTGCCTTGTTTGAGGTCCGTATCCGTAATTTCGGTACCTAGTCTGATGTCGGGATTAGCAGCCATGTGGTGAACCGTCGAGATTCCATCCATTGCCTCAATTACCGCCCGAGGGTCTAGTAGGTCACCCCTCACAATCTCGACCTTTCCACTTCCTTCGTGATGCGAAAGGAACTCTTCTCTGCCACTGGAGAAGTTGTCAAACACCCTCACAATCTTGCCTTCAGAAACGAGCGCGTCAACAAGATGCGAACCAATGAATCCAGCACCCCCGGTGACTAATTCCATGCCCACGCGGACTTGTGGTTAGACTTGAGCCCATCGGACTCGCGATGGCATAACTCACCAGGAAGAGTTGCCCCTTCTCTTCTTCATGAAATGAGCACTCACAAAGACCCCAATCATGGATAGGTGAATGACCGTGCAGTATGGGCATATGTGTGGTGCTCCCTCAACCAACAGCAGTTCGACAACCACTAACCAAGCTACGAAAGGAATTCCTGCAATTCCAAGGTACCAGAGATAATTAACAAATTGAGGAGATCTTTTTGCGTTTTGATCGAGAAAGAGAGTCATCAGTACAAAGAAAATTACGGCAAATGATGCAATTCCTATGACTCCCCATGGCATTCCGAAAAGATTGTTCCACTGTGGATCGCCAATTACTGATCCGCATTGAACTAGGCCCTCCGACGCACACATGCTCGATGATCCGCTCTTCATGAGTGAATTGTGGATTGACCACGTCCATCCCGAGGCAACAATGCCCACTGTTGCAAAAAGCAGGCCCGAGGTTATGACGCCCTTTGTGCCCTCCTCCCCAGACTCCTGGTAATTTTTCTGAAGAATCACCGAGGCACCCAAAATACCAGCTATGAAAATACCAAGCTCAAGACTCAGAACTGACATCATGAATCACCTACGAGCCTCTGAAGTGCCGACGGGAGGTCTTCACCGTCTCCTCCCTGCCCCTGATGCTTCAGCTTGTTCCAAGCCACTACGCCATCGGGCTGCAGGATGGCAGAGAACGGCGTCCCACCTAGTTCCCACTGGGAGAAAATTGAGTTGGACGGGTCATCTACGTACGTCCATTGGTGGGAAGCCCCAGGTCTTGTATTGCAATTGTCACGCCCGCTGTTGCACCCGTCCCCATCATTCTCGTTAGTTCCGAATGATGTTCTGTCTCTGAATGCTTCAATCTCACTCTTGCTGCTTTCATGGTTGGGGATATTTAGGTGGACTGAAACAGTGACAAACGTCACCCTGTCCTTCCATTGTGCATGATATTGACTCATCTCATCACCNTCTTCCCAGCAGTAAGGGCAGTCAGTGTCGATGAATTGGATGAGAATCCATTTGCTATCTGACGAGTTTCCATCCCAATCCCAGTCCCAAATATCGGACATTCTGAATTCGTACCATGATCCTCCATTGTACGCATCGGCGACGAAGTCAGGGGCACGATTTCCCTCTTCCGGACCTATGCTTACGATAGGCGCCAAAGCAAGAGATGCGATGACAACCAGACTGACTACACCGGCAGTCGCAAGTCCTGCCCACAAGAGTGTCTCCTCGTTATTCTTGCTCAAGTCAGATGACTTGCCCCTCCTCCTTGCCATGGACCTGCGGAGAACTCATTGACTTTCAGCGATTCTATTGATTGGGTCATTACTGTAGCGACCCCAATAATTCCTCGATATCCCATTAATACCTTCAGTATGTATGCGAACGCTCATTTGGCTCCGTTATTCCCCGCAACCGTGAANGATGACTTCACAGTCGANAAGTACTCTCTTGGNGAGGATGACTCNAGGGACGACGAGGAGGAACTNTGGAGGGCATTCTANGACANNCTTCAGCCCGTTAGNGAGGCNGTCGAAGGNGCAAGGGAGAAGTTCAGAAATGGCATTCTTGGAGGCGCTCTTGATACACTGGGGCAATTGGTCGATGATGCATCCGACATAGCAAACTCATTTTCTAGAAGGCTAACAGAGTTGACATATTCGGCAATTCTGAGGAGCCCCGGCATAGTAGTTGCATTACTATTGCTCGTAACGGCCGTTGTGGGGCAGTATGCCGCGGACTTCCAACAGCAGATCGACGGTGATCTGGAGATATACCTACCAGATAACGCGGACTCAACTGAACTCTTGATAGAGGTCAGAGAAGATTGGTCCACAGATGTAGTGATGGTCTATATGCAGACTGGAAATGCTATTTTCGATACNTCTCAAAGGACAGAGCAGAACATCNCCTCTGTTGATGTTCTGAAACAAATGTCATGGATTGAAGGGGATGATACATCTCCTGTTGGGACTTACGTGAGGGGCCTGGATTGGGATAAGTCAGACNGGGGGGTGAATGATGGAGTAATATGGGTCCTCTCGCCTGCTCAGATAATCAAGGAAGCAAATTCCTCATCATGGAGATTTAACTGTGCAATGGAGAAGTACGGACTCCCCATTAGCAATGACGAGAGCTGCACCATAGCTAGCCTGAATCCATATTATGGATATGAGATTCCTGATGAGCAAGACAGAGTCGACGAGTTCATCGAGAATGCCGGCGCCCTAATCGAGTCCATGGTTAGGGATACCAATGACGATGGCATCTGGGACACAGGAGTCATTGTGATGGGAATAACATTCGATATGTCCACCACTGACATACCATCGAGGATAGATCCGAAACTTGGCCCCGTGAAGGATCACAAGGCATTCCTGGAATTCACTGAGGACACAATTCATGGTTCTACCAGTGTGGAGTATTGTGAACTTTGCCATGTGACGTATGAGAGGACATCAACCATGGATAAGGACAGGCTAGATGACATACCTCCCCGCCAAGCAGTAACAGTCACTGGAATCACACCGGTGCTTCACGACATTTCTGACGAGATATATCTGGAACTAGTCGAAACAATGCTTCCCGCGAGCCTAGCCCTGGTGGCATTGGCGATGATAATATTGCACAGGAATGCCAAGGTCCTCGTTATTTGCGGACTACCAATCGCAATGAGTCTAGCCATTACTTTCGGTACAACGGTGATAGCCGACATCACGCTAACTCCCATGATTATCTCCGCGGGACCAATACTCGTAGGCTTGGGAGTGGACTATTCCTTGCATCTGACGAATAGGATAGAGGAGAATAGGGTGGAGCTAATAGAGGAGAGCATTGAGGATGCATGGAGGCTCCAGAGGGATGGGAAGGAGTCCCATTCAGTCGATCCATGGGATCCTTTGATCAGCCTGACATCCACCGTTAGAGCTGCTATGACTACCGGTCATGCCATTTTCCTCTCAGCTGTAACCACGGTCATTGGATTCAGTGTGCTAACTTGGGATAGCTTGGTCCCAATCGAGCCTATGAGGACGGTCGGAACGACTCTCCTGCTCGGAATCTCCGTGACTTTTATTCTCTCCATGCTCATGGTCCCAGCCTTAGTTCAGCTACTCAGGTACCGCAGGGGTACAGATGTCATGGAGATGTCTCCAATGCAGACCGTTTACGTAGCGCTGACACTAGGGGCCCTAGCCGCTGTTGCACTATCTTATACAGAATTGATGACCACCACACATGCACTGATATTGTCATCCATGCTAGTCTTAACAATAGTCGTGGGAAGCCTCGACAATGTCTGGGAATATGTCGGAGAGATACCTGTCAAGGCCACGATTCTGGTCTTGCTAGTGGGTTCTGTAGCAACGATAGGAGGGGCAATAATGTTCGAGGACCAGATGGGACAGGGAATCACCGGAGGCTCCGACCAAGTGCCGCCCGGAATTGAATCGTATGAGGCACTGCGCGAGTACAGCTATGAGTTCGGAGGGGGTCAGACAAACCTCTTCATCGTGAATGCAACCGCAAGGGGGCCAGAAAATGGTACTGCTCCAATTAGGGATCTCCCCGTCCTCGATTCCCTAGAAGACATACAAGCTAAAATCGACAACGTCGAGAGGACCAATACCACTAGTCTGGTCAATATTCTAAAGGCGATACACATCCAAATAGGAGTTGATGCAATTGACCGTTCCTTGTGGGACATGCTCCACTCCCCTTGTTGGGACGACCCTCTTCAGCTAGAATGCATTTCAAGCGGCGATATAGCATTCACCACTACGACTTCCAGGGAGGACATGGTCAATGTCGCATTCGATACGCTGAGTCCAGAGATAAGGTCAATGCTGATGAATGCAGATCAGGGCTCTGGAGAGACCAAGACACTGGTATACGCATGGCAGCCATACATACTGCTTGAGGAAGCGACCCCGCTCAGGGACACCATAGACGGCTTTCTTTCCGAGGGGGGGTGCGAATCTGCAACTATGTGCTCATCCATGACGATTGCAGATGAGGGAGTCACCAATTCCAAGCTGACAGGGGGCCTACCGATATCGATAGATATCAACGAAGGAATACACACAGCGCAGAGTGACTCCACAATAGCAACCATGTTTATCCTACTGTTCGCTATGTCAATTCTCTTCCGTTCCCCTCGGATGGCCATCTTCACAATGACTGCCGTCGCCGCAGTTGTGCTTTGGCAGCCCATCCTGATGTGGCGAGCAAATCTCGGGGTCAATATCTTCACAGCGATGATAGGGACAATCGTATTCGGAATAGGGGTTGACGACTCAATACACATAGTTGATCGGATAAGGGACGAGGGCGAGACTCCCGCGGGGGTCGTCAGGTCAGTTATGACCACGGGCCGCACTATTTTTGAAACGACGGCAACTACCTGTGCGGGACTGGCAGCCGGCCTCTTTGTAGCAATCCCAGGACTCCAGACTTTCTTCCTATTGATGATGGCGCTGATTGCTCTGGCACTTCTTACCAGTGCAATACTACTCCCTACCATAATTGTGATCTACAACGAGTTCAAGTCCCAAGTAACTCTGAATGGCTCGTGGCTCGATTACGATGATGTTGGGACCATTGAAACCTCATCAGTCTCTGAGGCGATAATCGAGCCCCATTGGGAATAGACGCTACGCTAATGGGTTATTGGCGAGGGTGCAGGGAGTAAGCCCCTTTCTGTTCACCTTTCGGTTGGCCGCATTCAACTATGCATCCTACCCGGCCCTGTCGATGCCATACGGGCCTGCTTGGACTTGCTCCAGCGGGGTTGCTCGTTCCAGCTGCGTTCGGGAAACCTCCCCCTTTCGGGTTCACCGTGCTCCCGGCACAGTTCGTTTCTGTTGCAGAGCCGACCCTCCCGGGCCCTCGGCTTGCGCCGAACCGCTTGCATCATGGAGAGGGGACTTTCCTCAGTGTCTAGCACTGTCAGCGACCCTCCTGCTCCCTCATGTGTCCCATGACCCCGTGCATCAAGAACCCCTCGGTTCACAATATTGGTGATTTTCCCATAATAAACTTCGGAAACCATCATGCGCGTATTGTCCGTCGAGGCTTCATGGGAGACGTCGAGGACCTCAAGAGGGAAGCCGGAATTAGGGCGTGTCAGTTCGTCCAAGACGGGATGAGGCTGGGCCTAGGTACCGGTTCAACAGTCCGCTACACGATCCTCGAGATTGGCCGCTTGGTTTCGGAGGACGGATTCAAGGTGGTCGGTGTCCCAACTAGCGAGGCAACAAGGGAACTGGCCGAGTCCGTTGGAATCCCCCTGATACCCATCTCAGAGGCTGGAAGGCTAGACCTGACAATAGACGGGGCGGACGAATTCGATCCAAGATTCTCTTTGATCAAAGGTGGGGGTGGTGCGCTTACCAGGGAGAAGGAGGTGGCCTTGCTATCAGACTCAATGATAGTAGTAGCAGACGATAGAAAGAAGGTTGAGGTATTGGGCGAGTTCGATCTTCCAATCGAGGTGAAGTCGAGGCATTGGTCAGATGTATCCACAGCCATAAGTTCCATGTGTGAAGTGAGAGTTAGCCTAAGGGGGGGCGAGTTAGCACCCTACACGACAGACAATGGGGGATACATATTGGATTGCGAATTCGGGCCCACGATAACCAAACCCGGCGATCTGGAGGAAAAATTACTATCCATAGAGGGAGTGGTACAGGTCGGATTATTTGTCGGCCTTTGCGATGCAGTGGTGATGGCAACGGGCTCCGGGGTCGAGACCATCGTTAACCCGGTCGGCAGGCTATCTTGATTGTCATCACCCGTCGCGGTTAAATTGGGTAGTCGGCTCCGAGAGCCGGGTCTGTAGCTTAGTCAGGTAGAGCACCCGGCTCTTAACCGGGCGGTCGCGGGTTCGAACCCCGTCAGACCCGCCAAAT